>JBDUDR010000013.1:0-37881 GCA_040002845.1 Nocardioidaceae bacterium | reverse complement strand
GGGCGACTTGTGGAGGAGAAGGGCATCCGAACGCTGCTTCAGGCATGGCGGATCGTCGGCGACCGGGTCCCCCTGCGGATAGCCGGCGACGGCCCGCTGAAGGACCTGGTGCTGAAGGCCGCCGACGAGATCCCGGCGATCACGTACCTGGGGTGGCTGAGTCCCGAGGCGATGGGGGACCTGCTGTCGCAGAGCGACCTGTTGGTCTTTCCGTCTCAGTGGTACGAGGCTCAACCTCTGATGATCTTGCAGGCTCTGGCTGCTGGACGGCCGGTGTTGTGCTCGGATCTGGAGAACATCAGCGAGCCCGTCTTGGCGGCGGGCGCTGGCGCCGCGTTCCGAACGGGCGATCCGGCGGCGCTGGCTCAGCGGCTCCTTGACCTGACCGAGCGGCCGGATGAGCTCCGCGAGATGGGGCAGCGAGCCAGGAAGTCGTATGAGGCCTCGCACTCGCCGCAACGTAGTCTCGAAGCGCTGCAGGCGATCTATGCCGAGGTAGCAGGCTCTCGGTGATCCGAAGGAGAGGTCCGCTCAATCAGCGAAGGTCCACAACTGGGACCAGCCGTACTGCTCGCGGATGTCCTGCTCGGTGAGCCAGTCGGAGGCCGCCTGCCGGGCCCGGTCCCGGAGGCCGTCGAGCTGCGCAAGCTGATCGCTGTCGCAGGACGCGAGCACAGCTTGCTCGTTCGGTAGCTCGGGCGTGCGCGTAAGCGCCGACCGGATCCGGCGCATTCCCTGGGCCCCAATGGTGGCGCGAACCCTCGGGTAGAGGCGGCTCTGGCGGAGTGCTCGACTGATCCGGCGGGCCGAGTCGTGGCGGAACTCCACGGTGTTGTTCCGGTGCGCATATACCTGGTCGGGCATCTCGGGCGGAGCCGAGAGCCCCAACCGTGAGCAGATCACAGACGCGACCTGGTGGGTGGACCGGGTCACAGCCTGGAAAGGCACCACCAGCAGCCGGTCGTCCGGGAAGGCGGCGGTCAGCGCCTGCCGCCAGCGTCGGTAGTCGCTGACGTCTGTGTAGTAGGACGAGGCCCGCAGGGCCGCACCGAAGTCCAAGGCGCGTTCACGGTAGGTGAAGTAGTGCCGATAGAACAGGAAGTGCGAGATCGCCCGCGGTACGGGGTCGCGCACGAGGTAGACGACGAACACGTTGGGGGAGGTCTCTGCCAACGACTCCAGAGCATCGGGGTACTGAGGATAGGTGTACGACACACTCGCATCGAGACGCAGGAGTCCGGCCTGGCGCGGCTTGTACAGACCTTCGTACCAGGCGTCATCGCGATCGGCGCGACGGGAGAAGTAGTTAGGTTCCTTGACTGATCCCGGATCGATGTCAGGATGCATGCTGAGTTGCGACGCGAGCAGGGAAGTGCCGCTACGGGCTGCTCCCGCGATCACGATGTCGGGTCCTGACCCGGCACGCGAGTAGTTCGGCACTGTGGGCTCCCGCCGTGCGTTGACCGCCTGAGTCCGTCCTCAGCGAATTATCGCTCGTACGTGGGTCGGGTGGTCAAATGCACGGCATTCCTGCAAGACCCCGCCGCCACAGGGGATACTCGCGGGAGCACAGGATTGGTTGGAGGAGACAAACGTGGATGAATCTGGCACGGGCTTCCCGGACCGGCAGGACCCAGATGTTGGCGTCGATAGCGACGACGGCGACGATGGCGGTGAGGGGACCGAGCCACCGCGGCGGCATCGGTTGCGGCGTGTGCTCCTGTTATTGCTTGGCGCGTTCGTGTTCTTGATTGCCTGCGCGGTGGGTGGTGTCTACTACCTGACCAACCAGCTCGGTAACGAGGTGGACCGGATCCCGGGTGTCTTCGCCGGTCTGGATGAGTCTCAACGGCCCACCAAGCCGGCCAGTGGTGCTGGTGCGGATGCGGTCAATATCTTGTTGGCGGGCAGCGATACCCGGTCGGTGGCGCAGACGACGGGGAAGGGGGCCACGGGCACGGAATGGGCGCCGGGGGCGCAGCGCAGCGACACCATCATGATCTTGCACATCGACGGTGACCGGCAACATGCGAGTGTGATCTCTATTCCGCGGGATTCCTGGGTGAACATCCCGGGGTTCGGGATGAACAAGATCAATGCCGCGTTCTCGTTCGGGGGTCCGTCGTTGTACGTGCAGACGATCGAGCAGGTGACCGGTCTGCGCATCGACCATCTGGCGGTCATCGACCTGCAGGGGTTCGCCAACTTGACCGACGCGTTGGGCGGCGTCACCATCGACGTCCCGCACACCGTCACCAACACAGAGACCGGACAGGTTTGGCATGCCGGTGTGCAGAAGCTCAACGGCAAGCAGGCGCTTCTGTATGTGCGGCAGCGGTATGGGCTGCCCGGCGGCGACTTCGACCGGATCAAGCGGCAGCAATACTTCCTGCGGCAACTGATGCGGCAGACCCTGAGCGCCGGTACTCTGGCCAATCCGTTCAAGTTCCACTCAGCGCTCAGCGCGGTGGCCAAGAACCTGTCGGTGGACGACGAGTTCAGCAACGGGGAGATGCGTTCGCTGGCGTTCTCGCTACGCGACCTGCGGTCCGATGACGTCGACTTCTTGACTGTTCCGCTGCTGGGGACCGGCACCCGCGGCGCCGCCAGTGTCGTGTTGTTGGACAAGAAGGCAGATCAGTCCTTGTTCAAGGCGGTACGCATCGACGACCTCGGCACCTGGCTGGCCACCCACGACGGCGACACCATCGGAGCCACCGTCAACTGACCGCGACGCGCGGCCCCAGCGGATGGTAGATGGCACGTTTGCGAGTGTGCATGGTTCTACGCGTCTGGATGTCCGTGGGCCGCTCCACCACGAGAATGATGCGCTGGTTGCGGCTCATTGACCTTCGCCATGGTAGGCCCGACGTCCTTCGACGCTCCGAGCGACGGCAAGCACGCCGCCTATCAACAGATATGGATACAGCACCGCCTTGACTGCGCCGAGTGCGTCGGAACGGACACTCAAGGGTAATGTCGCCACCACAATTAGATATAAGCAGTTCAACGAGCGATTCCCCACGCGGAACCATCGATGGGAGTAACTCACGGCGGCTCCGTAGAGCAAAGACACGGCGATTAGTCCGGCCCAGCCAAAGTTTAGGTAGCCTTCGGCTGGCAATGTGTAACCAAGTCCCTGGTCCGGGTTGTTAAAGTGAATGAGATCTCGAAAGATGTAGGAAGCACTGTCAGTGGGAGGCCCGAGCAGGCGGTTGGAGATCGGCGAAGGCACTTGACGAACCGCGCTCACGAGATAAGTACGACCCCATTCGAAGTCCCGCTGACTAGGGACCGCTTGTGCAGTAGCACCGATCGAGTATGTCGCAACTGACCAGTCGTCCGCGATGCGGTGTGCCGGTGATTGGCTGACGGTTCCCACGGCAGCGCCTGACCGATACGCAGATATGACTACGGCGCCGACCAGCACCAGCAGTAGTGCGACGGGAATCACCCAGCGTTTGGCAAGGTGATGCGAGTAGACGAGAAGCACAGTGAGCACGATGACTAGCGAAGAGCCCCGTGCCCCGTTCACGGACGTCATCACCAGGAGGGCCGACAGGAGCACTAGGTCGGACGGAAGCAAACGGGGAGAACCGTGATGGTCGACACCTCGCCCTCCCCAGGCGAGCAGGAGAGTGGCCGCGGGTGCAAAGACGAGAGCGAAGGCAGAAAGCGAGTCCGCAGTCGTGAACGAGGTCTGCGCCAGGCCCCGGGTGCCGGCTCCTCCGTGGATCCATGTGAAAACGGACTGGGCTATCAGCAGGAGCGTGAGGGCTCTACCCACGACGAGTAGGAATCCCGGGGCAGTTGGATGCTCCGAAGGTCGTGATGATGCTCCTCGTCCCAGCGCGAGCAATGACCCGAGATCATAGGTAACGAGTGACACTGCAACGAGAAGAGAGGTATCGGGCGACAAGTCCGCTCGAGTGAACCCGAGCAGGGGCTCGCCGTTGATTAACAGGAGCCAGGTCGGGAACAGAAAGGAGATGTGCAGATAAACGACAGGGAAGACGCATGGGTGAAAGACGTCGACGTGGCCGAGGTCCGCCGCGGACCTGCGCAGCCCCGCTCGCAAGGTCAACACCCCGACAAACGCAGCCATCGTCATGGCAGCTCCGGACGCAGTGACTGATGTAGAGGGAAGAACCACCAACCAGAGAAGGATCGTGAAGGTCAGGCCGCCCGCAAGTAATGCCACGGATGAGGCGGCGACACCACCCGAGTCATGTGCCGCTGGGGCGGCGCCGGCAGCGGGGGGTGGTCCGTGACCAATCATCAACGCCGACCCGTTGCCACCAGCGCGAACGTGCTGCGCAACCCCAGTGTGTCGCCCAGCTCCTGGAGCGCGGGACTCTGTGTCGACCAGTACGTGACCAGCGATACGGCGTCGAAGGCATCCCCCAGCAGACCCTGAAGCGCAAGCTCGTCGACTCCCTGCCGAACGACGTGGTACTCGACCATGTCCGACTCGAGTCGCTCGTCCCGGATTCCTCGGAGATGACGCCCCCGAGTACGCAGCCGGCGTACCAGATCCCCTTGGAACATGCGCCAGGCGAAATATGCCCCCCACTGAGCCGACATGTTCAAACGGCCGCGACGCGAATACCACATCGGATCCTGGAAAGAGATCAGGTCGCCCCCCGGCTCAACGACGTCGGTCAGCCGCTTGACGCAGCCGAGGTAGTCGGGAATGTGGTGCAGGACAGAGACACAGAGGATCACGTCATAGCGATGGTCTTCGCGCAGGACCGATTCTCCGTCGGGGTCGTGGACGACGCGTATCCGGTCATTGTTGATGAACCGTCGATCAAGGGCGGCGGCGCTCGAGGCACTCATCTCTGTGACGGTCACGCAGGCCCCTGCCGCGGCAGCGAACTCTGTGAAGGCACCGTGCCCAGCGCCGATCTCCAGGACTCGGCACCTGCCGTGCCGCGCGAAGGAGCGACCGACGGCGAGTCGTACCTGCTCGGCGATCCGGTTACGCAAACGTGCGTGGACGAGGTGCGGTGATCCCCGCTCGTAGTCGTGGTCAGCTCCGTGGCCGCGATCCTGCAACTCCTGCCAAGTCGGCATCTCTTGCTAGCCCTTCCCGATGGTTGCTGCCCGCTGAATCAGGCGGCCGTCGAAGCGGCTGCCCACGGGACTGTCCTTGAGACGATCAGAGGTACGCCCAGGTCGCGACATATCACCTTCGTGACCGTAGCGGCATTTGGGTGTTTTCATACCCCAATTCATCCGCATTCCCGCGGAGGATCTCCAGGTAGGCCCGAGCCCGGTCGGATGCAGTCGGGAGTTCTCCGACCACCCGCAAACCTGCCCGCACATGGTCGGCCTGAAGCAGAGGATTCTTGATCACTGCCGCGACGGTGCGGGCGCTGGTGCCCGGGTCCAGCGGATCAATGTAGATCGGCGCATCACCGCACACCTCGCGAACGAAGGGCCGATCTGATGCGAAGAGGATGCGCTCCATTGCCAACGCCTCCAACGGCGCGACCGAGAATCCCTCCAACAGGCTCGGGAAGATAGCGCCGTCGCACTCCTGGTAAAGACGGGGCACCTGAGTGATGCTCAGCGGGCCCACCGTGGCACTGAAGTGCTGAGTCAGATCGGGTAGCTGACGCCACTCCTTGGCGCTGAGGGTCAGGACGAACTGAACACTGATCCCGCATTCCTCCAGCAAGCGTTGGCCAAGTTTGCCCAAGAACGCAAGATTCTTGTGAGGATGAAGTTGGCAGACGTAGCAGAGTCGCGTCACTCCCGGCGGAGTCTCCACAGCCAAGATTGGAAGCGCTGACCACCGACTCTCGTCCCCAAAGACACCATTCAACGCGTTCGGCACGACCCTCACGTTGTCCGCCGGGTATCCAAGCTCAGCCGTGACGGCCTCCTGAACGCGGCGGCTCTCGACGACGAGGACATCAGCCGACCGGAACAACCGTGCGGCAATCGAGGCGCGGATATGGGCTCGGGTCCGACGTGAAACAGACATGCCGGGCTGAGCCTTCTCGCGCCCGGGGAGCACTGTCGTGCCGTCGGCAAAGCCAACCACCCGACGGCGCGTCCGCCGCAGGACGTAATCGGGCCCGAAGAGGACGAACGTTACGTCTGAGGCGCGAGTGGACGGATGCAGGATGCCCTTGAACCCGTGGATGTCCCGGCGGATGGGGTGAAGCGTTTCGATTGCTTCTTGGCCCAGCCCTTGCAGGACGTCGGTGGAAACCAGAACGTTCAGCTGGCGCGACAAGGCGACAGCAGCGTGGTCGCCTTCCTTGATCAGCTGTGCGATCTCATCAAGGAACGAACATGCCACTTGCACTCCACCGCCGCCGTGCAAGTTGCCGCAGTCGATGGTGACGCGGCTCACCACGCGGCCCCGTCGCATCTCAATGCAACGTCGCCGAACGCTTCATAGAGTTCACGCGCCTGCTGGAGTAGTCTCCGCTCTCGATGGTCGAGGCCTGCCAGGATCTCTACCGCCGCATGCCGGTCACCACATGGTCTTGAGGTCACCGTTCGTGCGCTACTGCCCTGCGGGTAAAGCACGGCCCGCCTGTCGATCTCGGGTGTGAGGTTCTCCAGAAGGTTCTCTTGCATCGGCACCTTCAGGTGGAGTCCTGTATGGCTGCTGAACTGAATGATTGTCTCGGCGATGTCGGTTGTGGCCCGCTCGAATTCGAATATGCAGCCATTGAATTCGCGCTCGCGGAGAGTGTCGTAATAGTGAAGCCAATGGCGCAAGGCCGTGGTCACCGACAGCCCCTTGATTACCTGGACCAGCGATGCGGTGGCATCACCGGAATCACGGATGAGGACCAATACCGGAATACCCCGGTCACTGGCCCTCAAGACTCCATAAGGCGCATGGAGATGGTTTGCGATGCTCAACCTGGGGTTGGCATCCCGCACCGCCAGTCTGACAAACGTATTGCCACTCCGCGGCGCCCCGTCTATGAGTACATCCGTGTCCCTGGTGACGCGGACCTCGCTCAGAGGTCGGCGCAGCCTGCAATAGAGCTCGGATAAGCCGCGTGTATCGAGGAATCGCATATAGGCGCGGTACCGAATGTTCACAGGAACACTCATCCGGACGGTCTGGCGATAGAAAGACTCAGCCACTAGCCATACACCCCTTGGGGCTTCGGCGAGGATCCGCGACTGTCAACTGCTGGAACTTCCGACCGGATCGTGAACCACAGAGCCAGCAGCGCGGCGGTCGCGCCGAGGCTCGCCGCCGCCGCGAGCCCCCAAGCCGCCCCCACCGCACCGGATTCGGCCGCGCCTATGACCGGGAGAACGAGCAGTGGGGAGTCGACCAGGGCAGTCAGCAACAGGACGCGCAGGAACCGTCGTCGTGCCCGGAGCACGATCTGGACGCCCGTGATCGGGCCCCGCAATGCGAAGTAGATGGCCAGGGCAAGAAACGTAGGAGTGGCAGCACCCCAGGTGTCACCGAGGAGCGTCACGCCCCACGAAGGAGGTGCTACCAGCAGCATTCCTCCAGCACCGAGCGAGACAGTCGACACCGCGGCGGACCAAGCCACAACGAAGGCGAATGACCGCTTGAGTGCAGCCGGTCCGAAGCCGGCTCGAAGGGTGGCAGTGGGCATCAGTCCCTGGACCCAGACGTTCACTGGTCCAAACATGATCTGGCCGCCGCGCAGGCCCGCAACGGCCTGCAGCCCAGCAGCCCAAGCGATCAGATAGGGCACCGACTGACTGATGCCGGTGGTGATGCCGTATTCCCCAAGAAGCAGGGAGAACGCAGCGCGGCATCGGGAAAGGAAATTGATCGCCTCTCGGACAACCGGCCGGACTCTCAGCAGGAACAGACCGGACACACCTGCGAGCGCGGCCCCGATACCCCACGCACTCGTCAACATGGCGGCGTTCGGTTGTGGAGAGATCTCTACAAGAACTGCGCTCATGGACATCTGGGCCAGGAGCCAGATTGCATCCAGCGTCACAGCATTTCCAGCTCGGCCCCGGGCGAAAGCCGCGAAGCGCAGGGCATCCTGGATGAGCAGCGCAGGGGCCGAGAGCGACAATGCCACAATCGTGTCACGCATACCGTACGGCGCAAGAAGACTTCCCGCGACACCCAAGGGCAGAATCGCCAAACCGATGATGCCAACCGCAGAGACATGCGCCGCCCCGTCGACCGATTCCCCAGGCTGGGCCGCGCCGTGCAAAAGCATCGGGGTAAACAGTGCAGCTCGCACCGCACCAATCAGGATTGCGTATCCTACAAAACACAATGACCACTCACCGAACCCGTGCACGTCGGTAGAGCGGGCAACCAGTATTGCGAGGACGAGGTTTCCTCCGCTGTTGATCACCTGGGAGGCGATGCTCCACCCAGCTTGAGCGTGTCGCGGCGGCAAGGTCATGGGCGATTTAGACCTGCCCACAGCGAGTGGCGCCTGGCCGTCGAAACGATGAATCGGACGACACGGCGCGAGCAGTCCGCGATGGTGTACTCAGCAGCCACCGAAGAGGGTCTTAGGTCCGCCCCGCCGTCCACCAGCGTAGACATGGCTTCGAGTACGCCGGCCGGCTCCACCCCGCTCATCACGATGCTTCCTGCATCCAACGACTCGGGGCGCTCGATCGAGTCGCGGAGCGTCAATGCCGGGAATCCCAGGATGGCCGACTCCTCGCTGATCGTGCCGGAGTCGGAGAGCGTGCATAGCGCGCTCATCTGCAAGCGCACGTAGTCGAGAAACCCAAAGGGCTCGTGAAACCAGATCCCCTTCAAGTCGTCCGCGGCCAGTGACTCCAGCCGTTGGCGAGTGCGCGGGTGGGTCGAGACGATGACTTGCACCTGCCAGCGGTCACGGACGGCGCGCAACGATGCGAGCAACGATGCGAGGCGCACCGGATGGTCGACCGTCTCCTCCCGGTGCGAGGACGCGACGACGTAGCTCAGGGGTTCGACGTCAAGCCGTCGCAGCACATCCGACGCGTCGATCTGCGGCCGGTAGTGGTCGAGCACCTCCCGCATCGGCGAGCCGGTCAGCATGATGCGTCGCGGATGCAGCCCCTCGGCCAACAGGTTGCGCCGCGCGTGCTCGGTGTAGACGAGGTTGAAGTCGGCGACGTGGTCGACCAGCCGCCGGTTGGTCTCCTCGGGCACGTTCTCGTCGAAGCACCGGTTGCCGGCCTCCATGTGATAGACGGGGATGTGCATCCGCTTCGCCATCACTGCGGCGATGCAGCTGTTGGTGTCACCCAGCACGAGCAGAGCGTCCGGTCGCTCCTGCTTCAAGACCGCCTCGGACTTGATCAAGGTCTCCCCGAGCACGTGCCCGAGCGAACTGGTGTCCACCTTCAAGTAGTGATCCGGTGACCGCAGTGACAGGTCGGCGAAGAACACCTCGCTGAGCGAGTGGTCGTAGTTCTGACCTGTGTGCACCAGCACGTGGTCCGTCGTGTCGTCGAGTCGCGTGATCACCCGCGACAGTCGGATGATCTCCGGCCGCGTACCGACGATCGTCATGACCTTCACCGCAGAGCCAGCTCCTCGGCGGGCTTATCGAGCAGCACCTGTTCGGGGTAGGTATCCGGGTGTGCGGCATCAAAGATGGTGCTGGTCCAGAACAGCGTGACGAGTTCGCCGTCACTTGTATTGGTGATGTTGTGGGCCCACATCGTCGGCATGTCCAGGGCGACGGGCGACTCACCGTCGACTACGAAGGTGACCACGTCGTGTGTCAGCAGGCGCCGCAACGTGATGAGCGCGCGGCCGCGCAGGACCACGAAGCGTTCGACCTTGCGGAGGTGGAAATGCTCCCCGCGAGTGGCGCCAGGGACCGTACTCGACACGAAAGCATGCCCGCCACCGCCGTGGGACCGGACACACTCGAAGAGCTCACCGCGTGCATCGGCTCGCTTGACCAACGGGATCGGATACCGGGCCGGGAACAGCTCCGCACGGAAGGTGTTGAACAGCTCGATGTCGAGCTCGGTGACCAATGGCGGGATGTCCCCGCTGTCGTACGGGTGCTGGAACCGTTGCAATGCTCCGAGAACCTCTGCGACGGTGACGGGCGTCCCGCTCGGGTTGTCGATCCGAGAATCTCCGGCCAGCCCGTCCATCAGGGCCCTGGGCCCCGCGCTGACCATGCAGCAAGAACAGCTCTCGGTCGACCACGTTCGGCTGGCGTCCGAGGGCCAGTTCGTGACAGAAGGTCGCAACGAAGGAGTTGTAGTACGGCCTGCCGTGCTCACCGAAGAGGTTCGGCAGCCGCACGTCGACGAAGGTCGAGCCCACTGACTCCGCGGCCCTGGCAAGCACCGACGCGGCTGCGGCCTTGCCGTCGCCGTAGGGTGTGCCGTTGGCTGCCTGGATGCTGTTGGCGAAGACGATCCGGGGCCGGGTGTCCGATCGCGTCACCGCGTCGGCGACCACCCGGGAAAGGGTGACATTCGCCTCGGCGAGGTCGGTGTCCGCGCCGCGGTTGACCCCGGCCAGGTGCACGACCGCGTCGGCATCACGGACGACTTCAGGCAGCCGTTCGAGGTCGCCCCTACCGACAGCGGCGACCGTGGCGCCGGTCAGCGCATGCAGCCGGCATCTCAGATGCCAACCAAGGAAGCCGTGGGCCCCGGTGACGACGATCTTCATCCGGCCACCATCGACAGTGCGGCCTTGACCTCCGGCAGCGCGACCAACAGCTCCTGCACCTGCGCGACGCCGAGCCGTTCTGTGTTGTGAGAGGTGTAATCCGATATCTCGGCCTGCTCCGGCATGCCTTCGTCGAAGTACAGCTCGTACTCGAGTGACCGGGCATCGACTGGGACCCGGAAGTATTCGCCGCGGTCTTCCGCGCGGCCCATCTCCTCCCGGCTGAGCAGCGTCTCGAAAAGCTTCTCGCCGTGACGCGTGCCGATGACCTGGACCTCGGGGTCTGCCACGCCGAAGATGCCGGCGACCGCCCTGGCCAGTACGTCGACCCGGCAGGCCGGGGCTTTGCGTACGAAGAGGTCGCCGGGCTCGGCCTTGGTGAAGGCATGCTCCACGAGGTCGACCGACTCGTCCAAGGACATGAGGAAGCGGGTCATTGCGGGCTCGGTGACCGTCAGCGGTCCGCCCCTGCGTACCTGCTCGATGAACACCGGGATCACGGACCCGCGAGAGTGCATGACGTTGCCGTAGCGCGTGACCGAGACGATGGTGCTCGCCAACGGGTTGTTGCGGGCGAACGCCTGCGCGACCTTCTCCATCAGCGCCTTGGACATGCCCATGGCGTTGATCGGATAGACCGCCTTGTCGGTGCTGAGGCAGACCACCGACTGCACGCCCACGGCCGCGGCCGCCTCGATGACGTTGCTGCTGCCCATGACGTTGGTACGCACGGCCTGGGTCGGGAAGAACTCACAGCTCGGTACCTGCTTGAGCGCGGCCGCATGGAACACGAAGTCGGCTCCCCGGGTCGCCTCGAGGACGCTGACCGGGTCGCGGACGTCGCCGAGGAAGAACCTGACCCTGCGGTCGGACAACCGGCGACGCATGTCGTCCTGCTTCGCCTCGTCGCGGCTGAGCACCCGAACCTCGTCCACCGATGTGTCGAGCAGCCGGCTCACCATGGTCGAGCCGAAGGAGCCCGTTCCGCCAGAGACCAGAACGCAGCCGGAGTCGACCGGCGACGCCCTGCGCACGGTGTCGTGAGTCAGAACCGTCACGGCATCCCCCTCATCGCTGGGCTGCCGCCCGCGGGCACCAGTTGATGCCATCCCTCAGTTCCCACGGGTGGCGTCCATCCCTGCCCGGTCAACCAACTTGCAGCCTGTCGCTGACCAAGCCAGAGCAACTCCACCCGGCGCACGTTGGCGGCGACCACTGGTGACATCCAGCCGACCGCTCGACCTCCGCCGACCACCGCCCGGGCCAAAGCGCGCGGTATTCGGTGAGGTGGCCGGTCGCCGAGTGCCTCCATCAAAGCGGCCGCGGACAAGCCCTCCCATGGATGGATCACGACAGATGGTGGCGCTGTTCCCGTCGTGGCCAGGAACGCGATGGCCGAGGCCACGTTTGGTAGCAATGCCTGCGGCGTTGGTTGGGAGCCCGGACTCGCGACGGACGCCAGCGGCGAGGCGGCAATGCGGGCCACCCGGCGGGTCACCCGCCGGTCCGGTGCGTGCACCGACGGCGGTCGGTACCGGACTACGACGACCCCGGCCGGTGGGTCCTCGCGCAGGACGATCTCGCCGCTGACCTTCGACTGCGAGTACGCCGAGAACGCGCGCATGTCCTCGCTGTCGTCGAGGACCGGTCGGTCGTTCTGCACGACCGCGGAGCTCACGTGGACCATGCGCGGCACACCGGCAGCAGCAGCCGCCTCCAGCAGGATCCGGGGCAGCAGCGCGTTGGCGCCCAGCAACTCCTCGGTGAGAGTCGAAGAGGCGTCGGGGTCGCCGGCGGCGTTGACGAGCACATCGGCTTTGCGCAGCAGGTCGGCGATGACGAGCACCTGCTCTGATGTCGACGCTGCGGCGACGAGCGCCGCCGGGTCGCCCGTGGCGGCCACCAGTCGCGGCGAGCGCACGGGGATCACCGTGTGCCCGCCTTCCTCCAGGGCCCGGGTAACTGCAGAGCCCACGAATCCGCGTGCCCCGGTCAGGGCAACGACGCGGGCTGTCACGCGGACACCGTCGCCTTCGACCCGACCACCGCGGCCGCGAGCGCCGACTCAAGCCGACGCGACCCGATCGCTGAGCTGAGCTCCCGCTCGTAGTATTCGCGGCCGGCACGCCCCATCCGCACTCTTTCGTGTGCGGGAAGGGATCGCATCTGTCGGAGGGCGGCCGCCAGCCCCGTTGCACTGCCGGGGGAGCATGCGACTCCCGCGCCGGACCGCACCGCGAGGCCGGCCGCGTCACCCGGCGCGGACACGACCACCGGGCACCCGGTCGCCAGGATCGCCTGCATCTTGCTCGGCATGGTCGCCTGGAAAAGGGGCAGGTCCCGCAGACAGACAAGCTGGACGTCGGCCCCCACCATGACCGAGGCCATCTCACGCAGCGGCCGCGGCCCCTCGAACACCACGCGGTCCGACACGGCTAATCGGGTGGCCAGCTCCCTCAGCCGCGGGACAGCGACGCCGCTGCCGACCAGGCGCAGCCTGACGTCCGGCAGGTCAGACAGTAAGGCGATCGCCTCGACCGCCACCTCCAGCCCCTGGACGTCGCCCATGCTGCCGGCGTACATGACCTCGAAGCCATCGTCGCGTCGACCGAGGGCCTGGCGTACCGGACGGAACACGTCCTCGTCGACCCAATTGTGGATCACGTCGATCTTGTCGTCCGGCACTCCCCGACGCGTGAGCAGCTCGCTCATGCCCGGGGAGATGACGGCGATGCGACTGGCCCGGCGGTAGATCCCTTGGCAGAACCGGCCGAGGCGGGCTTCCAACAGCCGCGTCAGCCGGCCCTCCGGCAGCATGCCTGCGGCCATGAGCGTGTCCGGCCACAGGTCCTGGATGTAGAGCACGAAAGGCTGGTGCCATAGCCGTCGCGCCGCCAGACCGGCAAGGCCGACGGTGGCCGGGGTCGAGTAGACCAGGATCACGTTGGCCTTGCGGACACGCGCGACGCCCAGGGTCGCCGCCGACATGGCAAACGACACGTAGTTTGCGGCTCGCCTTGCGGCGGATCGGTCGTGGCTCGGATAGAGCGGCACCCTATGGACGGTGGTGCTGCCCCGGCGCTCGACCATGTACGGCCGCATGCGGTAGCCGTCGTAGAGCCGGCCGTGCGGGTAATTGGGGAAGCCAGTCACGACCTCCACCTGGTGCCCGAGCTGCTCCAGCGCGCGGACCATGCCGCCGGGGACGGCAGCCGACCCTTCCTCGGGGTCGAACCACTGAGTGACGAAACCAATCCTCATGCAGCGGCTCCCGCCGATTGCCGCCGAGCCATCGCGGAGGTTACGAGCCTGGGGAGGCTGAGGTAGCCGACCAGGATGCCCGCAGCCACGATGGCTAGACCGAGGGGACTTGATTCATCGAGCACAGCCACCACTGCGACCAGCAGGGCGGACGCCGTCACCGTGACGGCCGCTGAGGCGAGGTGGCTCATCCCGACGTCGACGAGTCGCTGGTAGACGTGCTCCCGATGCGCCTCGTGCCAGGGGCGGTGACCACGCAGCCGCTTCAGCAGGGCCCAGCCCGTGTCGGCGACGTAGATGCCCAGCGGAGCGGCGACAAGCACCAAGTCGACGCCGGCCCAAGCGGCCCAGACCCCGCACAGCGCGAGGGCAGAACCGAGGGCATAGCTTCCGACGTCGCCAAGGAAGATGCGGGCCCGGGGGGCATTCCAAGGCAGGAAACCCAGGGCGCTGACGGCGATGATGACGCCGGTGAGCTCTATTCCGGCAAGGCCGCGACCGGCGCCGAGCCACGCGAAGAAAACTCCGGCGAGGATCGCGTTCAAGGACGAGATCCCGTTGACACCGTCCATGAAGTTGAAGGCGTTGGTGCAGCCGACGACCCACACAACCGCCGCGACGCAACAAACACCCTGGCCCCACCAGGGCTGGATGCCGGCTGGTGCGCCGAGACGCTGGAGGAGTACGAGCACGGCTCCGACGGCGGCCAGGGCCTGCACCGCCAACCGCAGAGAGGCCGGCAGGCTCTTGCGGTCGTCGGCCAACCCGAGCAAGGCGCACGCCGCCACCGGCACCAGGAGCCAGGACACCCCCTCATGTCCGTCGACCTGGGCCGCCAGCAGCCCACCGGCCATGCCGAGCACCACGGCGATGCCGCCACCCCGGGGCGTCGGCATGCTGTGTGACGAACGGGGGTTTGGATGGTCGAGGAGCTGCAAGCGGCGCAGCCATGACAAAACGACGGGCATCGCGGCAACGGTGACCACCAGGGCGATCACCGCGGCTTCGGTCACGAGACCGCCCATTCGACACCCTGGGCCGCCATCGACTCGCACGCGGCCGCGAGACTGGACGCCACCCGGCCCGGTGCGGCCCACGCGTCGATGCCGAGTACGGCCGCGGCATCTGCCGGTGGGACGCGGACGTGTGAGACCAGTGGGTGGACCGGCCGCTCATCGGGCTCGCCGTCACCGAACAGGTCCTCGTGCATCTTCTCCCCGCCCCGCAGGCCGGTGTAGACGATTGGTATGTCCCTGCCGGAAAGCTCGATCAGCTGATGCGCAACGTCGGCGATCCGCACCGGCGAGCCCATGTCGAGGACCAGCGCCTCACCGTCTCGACCGATGGCAGCCGCCTGGATGACCAGTTCGACCGCCTCGCGGATCGTCATGAAGTAGCGCGTCACCTCGGGGTCTGTCACCGTCAGCGGGCCACCGGAGGCGATCTGTGCGGCAAAGGACTTGAGCACCGAGCCGCGGCTTCCGAGAACGTTGCCGAAACGCACCGACAAGTACGTCCCGGCCGCCCGCCGGGCGGTCGCAGCGGTCATGCCCTCGGCGATCCGCTTCGAGTAGCCGAGGACGTTGCAGGGGTTGGCCGCCTTGTCGGTCGAGATGTTGACAAAGCGTTCCACACCCACGGCCGCTGCCGCGTCAAGAACGCTGAGCGTGCCCCACACGTTGGTCTTGACCGCCTCACCCGGATACTGCTCGAGCATCGGGAGATGCTTGAGTGCGGCAGCGTGGAAGACGACATGTGGCTGCCGCCGCTCGAAGAGCTCGAGAATGGACTGGGTGTCCCTGATGTCGGCCAGCACGACGTCAGGAGAGTCGAGCAGGGCCCTGCCCTCGATCGACAGCTGGACTGCGTGCAGTGCCGACTCGTCGCGATCCAGCATGATGAGCTCGGCCGGTCGGAAGTGGTTTATCTGGCGGCACAGCTCCGAGCCGATCGATCCGCCGGCGCCGGTGACCAGCACCCGCCTACCGGTGAGGTAGCCGGCTATCGAGCCGACGTCCGTCTTGATCTGGTGGCGGCCGAGCAGATCAGTGGCTTCGATGTCGCGGATGTCAGAGATGTCGACCCGGCCATCGAACAGCTCCGCGATGGGCGGCAGCACCTTGACGTCCAGGTTGCAGGAGCTGGCCTGCCGGTTGAGGCGGCGCACGACAGCAGCGGAGGCGCTGGGAACGGCCACGATGAGGGTCGAAGCTCCGGTGGCGAGCGCGGCCTTCGCGAGCTCATGGCTGGTGCCGATCACCGGGACCCCGCGGATGCGCAGGTGTCGCTTGCGCGGGTCGTCGTCAAGCAGGCCCACCGGCTTCCACACACCGCCGAGATCGCTGCGCATGGAGGCCACCAGCTGCCGACCGGCTTCACCAGCACCGACGATGAGGGCGGGGACACCAGTTGACGGCACCAGCCGCTCATCGGTGCGCTCCCGCAGGCGGCGCCACACTGCCCGCCCCCACGCCATCAGGACCAGAGTGAGGAAGGTTGCGGCGACCGGCACCGATCGAGGGAGCAGGTGCGGGCTCGCGAGCGTGTTGACCACGATCGTGACCAGTCCCGTGGTCCCGGTTACGCCCCCGACCAGGATCATCTCCTCCAGCGAACCGACAGATGCACGACCCTGGTGCAACCGCACGACCCAGCCCAGCCCTATCTGCGTCGACCCGGCGACGAGCCCGACCACGACGATGTCGCGCCAGTCCACCGGCTGGTCGATGACGTCGAGCCGCAGCTGGGTGAAGACGATGAGGGCGAACGTCCAGGCCGCTGCGTCGAAACAGGCCATCAGCAGACCGCGATGGCCACGGGCCCACGGCGCCCAGCTGGCTGGCACGGCGGCATCCCCTCGGTACGTCACTGGCACCTCGATCCACAGGCGCCCCTGCAATATGAGGCCAGAGCCTGCCACTGTTGTCACTCGAAATTCGGAAAACTCCGACATACACCTTTCCGGAGGGTGAGTGGCAGACTACTCTCAGTCAGGCGGTGTCGAAAGTATTCTAAACTAGGGCAAGTCACGTTGAGGTGATCACGAAGTGGAGTTGCGCGACTACTTACGGGTCATTCGGCGGCAGTGGCGGCTCATCGTGGTGTGCCTCTTGGTGGCTGTTGGCGCGGCGGCCCTTCTCACCCTGCGGGCGACGCCCCAGTACGCCTCCACCTCACGACTCTTCGTGTCCACGCCAGGATCGGACACCTCCGCTGCATACCAGGGTGGGCTGTTCTCCCAACAGCGGGTCGCGTCGTACGCCGACTTGGTGACCGGGGACGAGATCGCACAGCGGGTCATCGACACATTGGGTCTGCATGAGACCCCAGCCAGGCTCAGCGGACAGATCTCAGCCGCGGTCGTACCGGAGACCGTGATCTTGGACGTCACCGTGACCGACCCGAACCCGCGGATGGCTCAGCGGCTCGACCAGGCCGTCGCCGACGAGTTCACCGACTACATCAGCGAGCTCGAGACCCCGCCTGGCAAGCACCGGGCACCCATCAAGGCCACTGTGGTGGATCCGGCGCCGCTTCCGCACACGGCTGTCTCGCCGCAGCCGGTGCGCAACGTCGGTCTGGCCGCCATCGTCGGCTTGCTGCTCGGGGTTGGCGGGGCGGTGTTGCGCGAGACGCTCAACACGAGTGTGCGTACGCCGGAGGACATCGCTGCCGCCTCTGGAGCGCCGATCCTTGGATCCATCGCCTACGACGCAACCGCGGTCAAGCAACCCCTGGTCACCAACCTCGACACCCACGCACCTCGCGTCGAGGCGTTCCGCGTGCTGCGCACCAACCTGCAGTTCGTCGACGTCGACCGGGCGTCCAAGCTCTTCCTCGTCACGTCCTCGATGCCTGGTGAGGGCAAGACCACAACCGCCGTCAACCTCGCAGTGACCCTCGCGCGTGCCGGTCAGCGGGTCGTGCTGGTCGAAGCCGACCTGCGCCGCCCCAAGGTGGGGCACTACCTCCGGCTCGAGACGGTGGTCGGGCTCACGACCGTGCTGGTCGGGAAGCTTGCGATCGACGAGGCGTTGCAGCCGTGGGGAAGGGACGGCCTCGTGGTGCTCACCAACGGTGCCATCCCGCCGAACCCATCTGAGCTGCTGCAGAGCCAGTCGATGGCGCAGGTGCTGGCTGATCTGCGCCAGCGTTTCGACGTCATCGTGGTCGACGCGCCCCCACTGCTCCCGGTGACGGATGCGGCGTTGCTGGCTGCGCAGGCGGATGGCGCCCTGCTCGTGGTCCGGCACGGCAGGACCAAGCGGGAACAGGTACACGGCTCAGTGGAGAGGTTGCAGGCCGTCGGCGGACGACTGGTCGGGGTGGTCCTCAACATGGCGCCCCAGCGCGGCAACGACGCCCACAGCTACGGCTACGGGTATGGCTACGCTCCTGCGAGCGGGCGGCGACGGGCTGTTGGATCGCAGCCCCGTCCAGGCGTGGAGCCACGACTCGAGCCCGCAGACGAGCAGCACCTCGACGAGGTCATCGACGTGTTCTGAGGTTCGCCGACTCGGCCCTCGGCCCCTTCGGCCAGCGGACTCGCAACATGAGCCGCACGAGCTGGCTCATGGCGGTCGAGAGCTGGTCCGCAACGTCCCGGTGTACGTGAGCCGGGGCGCCGTACGGGTCGATGACGTCAAGGTCGTCGATGGGTACCGCGCCTCGAGAGGCCGCGGCCTGAGCCACCAGCCGGGCGAGGTCGCCCTCGGGGGTGAGGGCCGCTGCAAGCGCGGCCAGCTCGCGGATCGTGAACGTGCGCCGCAAGGCTGCCGGGGCTTCGGAGAGCACCACAGACCGGTGCGCCACCGTGGCAGTCAGCACCAGGTCGGTGGCTTCGACATGGGCGGCGACCAGCTGGCGGGAGCGGAATCCGGCCGGGTCGCCGCCGAGGCGTCGCAGCTCACGGGCGGCTGTCCGGTCCATGGGGGAGCCTTCCCACGCCCTCGTGCCGGCGCTGGAGACATGGTAGGTGTCGGCGGCATCGGGACCGAGCCCGGCGGCGAGCCCGGCCCGCAGCAACCTCTCCGCCAGCGGTGACCGGCAGATATTGCCGGTGCAGACCAACAGGATGCGGAATGGCTCGTCGCTCACGGGGCCGACCAGGTCTGGCCGCCGTCGCCGCTGATCAGCACGCCGTCGTCGACGAGGGCGATCGCGCTGCCGTCGTGGTATGCGAGAGCCTGGGCGTGCGCACCGTCGAGGCAGTCCGTGGGGGTCCAGACCGAACCACCGTCGCTGGTGGTGAACGCCTGAACGTGGCACGACGGTGTCGATCCGAGCGCAAGGCCGCTTGCAGTCGAGTCGTAGTCCATGACCTGGGCCCCATCCAGGTGGCCGAGGTTCACCCAGGAGCTGCCGCTGTCGGCGGTGCCCAGCACCGTGCCGGAGGTGCACAGGACCCGCGCGGTCTGCCCGTCGATCGGCGAGAGTGATGCGACCGCGCAGTCGACGCCGACGCGTCCGGTCAGAGCGTGGACGCTGAACGAACCGGCGGCCGGCACCATGTGCCAGGCGCCCGCGCTGCCAGGTGACTGCGACCAGCCGCTGCCGGCACCGTCCCAATGCCAGATCGACGGCGAGCACGTGTCATCGGTTCCGACGAACCACACATCGCTCGCGGAGTCGACCACGACGCGCAGCACCTGGGCCACGTCGAGGGTCTCTGCTGTCGGCTTGAACGTTGCGCCGGCATCGGTCGATAGCTCGAGGGCCGGCTTGTCTCCGGTCTTGCAGGAGCCGGGCGAGGCGCGCAGGACCACGGATTCGGCTCCCGCCAGCAGTGCCCGATCGACGCCGTCGCCGCTTGGGGTCTCAGAGGGGGTCGGTCCGGTGGTGGTGGCGGGAGCGCTGACCGGTGCACCGCCAGCGGCGGCGATGGTGCCTCCGTGTCCCCGCCGGACCGCGAGAGTGATCAGGACCACGTCGGCCGCCACGAGCAGCACGATGAGCACGACGATCAATCGACCGCGCATTGCACCTCCGCAGCGGGGGGCCCGGGCGGGCCCTACCGGGCGACCTTATCCGTCGGCTGAACCGTTTTGCACGATTGGCCGCAAAGCTCATCGAAAGCCCCGTCCCGATCGGTGGCGGTGACCCCAGCCCGACGGCGGCTGCCCGTCTCCTGGTTGCCACGCCGATTCCTTTAGCCAGCAACCTTTTCAGTGGACTGCCGACGCGCGGGGGAGGGTTTGCTTCTGGGGACTCGCGCACGTCACAGTTGGGCGCGTGAATGTGTCGGCCGCGGATCGGGGCGCTGCGAACCCAGACCACGTTGCACTGCCGGAGGTCGTTGATGATGACCACGCGTTGGCCGCTTGGCTGGCGACGGTCGCCGGTGACGAGCTCACGGAGCTGCGCGGCCAGGGCTTGGAGGGCAAGGCCCTCAAGGACGCCGGCGACCGGACGAGCCACGAGCTGCTGATGCGGCTGCTCGCTCGATACCGCGGCGACGATGCCGTGCTGAGCGAAGAGGGCAAGGACGACGGGATCCGGTTGCGGTCATCCCGAGTATGGATCATCGACCCGCTCGACGGCACCCGGGAGTACTCCGAACCACCTCGCGATGACTGGGCCGTTCACGTCGCGCTGTGGATGGACGGTGACCTGGTCGCCGGTGCCGTAGCACAGCCTGGTCTCGGGACCACATTCAGCACCGCCGAGCCGCCGGCTCTCTCGCCGCGGTCGGCTGGACCGCCGCGGATCGCGGTCAGCCGAACGCGGCCGCCCGCCTTCGTCGAGGGACTCGCCGAGCAGCTCGGGGCCAGCCTGGTGCCGATGGGGTCGGCAGGGGCCAAGGTGATCTCGGTCGTACGCGACGTCAGCGACGCGTACGTGCACGCCGGTGGCCAGTACGAATGGGACTCGGCAGCGCCGGTCGCGGTGGCCCGCTCCGCCGGACTGTTCACCAGCCGGGCCGACGGTGCCCCGCTGGCCTACAACCAACCGGACGTCCTGCTCCCCGACCTCCTGGTGTGCCGTCCCGAGCTGGCGGACACCATCACGTCGTACGTCCGCGCGTACTGGGCCGCGCACGGCCTCTGACCGCGCCCTCTCATGCCGAGACGCCAGCAATTCGGCGAATTCGGCGGCGTGTCGCGGCGCAGTTGGCGTCTCGGCATGTCGGCTGTCGGGACTGCCCCGTAGGCTTGCGTGCGTACGGCGAACCCCCACGACGCGGCCCCCCAGGCCCTGATCTGGGGGTGCTCGTGCTGCCCCGACTCACCCATCATCTCGAGGAATTCAGCGATGTCCCTGCGCGGCGTGGCCGCTTTGGTGGCTACCGAACCCGCCTTGGCGGCGGCTGTGGCCGACGCGCGGTCCGGTCACGTCCCCTCCCTGGACCTGACGGCGCCGGCTGCGCTACGTCCGTTCGTGGTGTCAGCGTTGGCCGCCGATGCTGATCTGGCGGGTGCCGGCCGCACCGTGTTGGCGGTCACGGCGACCACTCGCGAGGCCGAGGACCTCGCGACCGGACTGGAGACCGTCCTGGAACCGGAGTCGATTGCGCTGTTCCCAGCCTGGGAGACCCTGCCGCACGAGCGGCTCTCGCCTCGCTCGGACACCATCGGCCGACGACTCGCCGTGCTGCGCCGCCTGGTGCACCCCGGAGATCCCGGAACGCCCAAGACCTCCCTGCGGGTGATCGTCTGTCCCGTTCGCTCCGTGCTTCAGCCACAGGTCCGGGGGCTGGCAGATCTGGAGCCGGTGTCGCTGCGAGCCGGTGACGAGATCGAGCTGGACGATGTGGTTGCGCGGCTGGCTGCCGCGGCTTATCGCCGGGTCGATCTCGTCGAGCGACGCGGTGAGTTCGCGGTCCGCGGCGGCATCGTCGACGTCTTCCCACCGATCTCCGAACACCCGGTCCGGGTGGAGTTCTGGGGTGACACCGTGGAGGAGGTCCGCTCGTTCTCGGTCGCCGACCAACGCTCGCTCGACCTGGCGCCGGACGGCGTCTGGGCACCGCCGTGTCGTGAGCTGCTGCTCACGGACGAGGTACGCACACGGGCTGCGGAGCTCGCCCACGCGCATCCGGAGCTCGCCGAGATGCTCGACCGGATCGCCCAGGGCCATGCCGTCGAAGGCATGGAGTCGTTGGCGCCGGTGCTGGTGGAGGGGATGGAGCTGCTGGTCGACCTGCTACCCGGAGACAGCACGGTGCTGGTCTGCGATCCGGAGCGCGTGCGAAGGCGGGCCCACGACCTGGTCGAGACCAGTCAGGAGTTCCTGCAGGCGTCTTGGGCGGCGGCCGCGGGAGGAGGGAAGGCTCCTGTGGACCTCGGGGCCGCTGCGTTCCGCAGCCTGGCCGAGGTCCGCACGCACACCATCAGCCGGCGGATCCCGTGGTGGTCGCTGTCACCGTTCGGCCTACAGATGCCGACCGAGGCTGCGCAGCCGCTGCGTACGGAGACCGGTGAGATCGTCAGCATCGACGTTGACGTCGAGTCGGGGTCAGTCGAGTCACGGTCGCTGGCGGTGCGAGCCGCCGACTCGTACCGCGGGGACACAGAGCGCGCCATCGACGATGTCCGCCAGTGGCTGGCGGCCGGCTTCCGGCTCGTGCTGCTGACCCAGGGGCACGGTCCTGCCCAGCGGCTGGTGGAGATGCTCGCCGAGCACGACCTGGCCGCCCGACTCGTCGAAGATCTGTCGGGGGAGCCGCCCCCGCATGTCGTGACCGTGACCACCGGTCGCCTCGACCACGGGTTCGTTGCAGCGCAGATCGCCCTGGTGCTCCTCACCGAGGAGGACCTCGTCGGCCAGCGCTCATCGACAAAGGACATGCGCGCGATGCCCACCCGGCGTCGCAAGCAGATCGACCCGCTCGAGCTGCGCACGGGCGACTTCGTCGTGCACGATCAGCACGGCGTGGGTCGCTACGTCGAGATGTCTCAACGCACGGTTGCGGGAGCCACCCGCGAATACCTTGTGATCGAGTACGCCCCGTCGAGACGCGGCCAGCCTGCCGACCGGCTGTTCGTCCCCACTGACCAGCTCGACCAGGTCACCAGGTACGTCGGCGGCGAGCAGCCGAGCCTGGACCGGCTTGGCGGGTCTGACTGGGCACGGCGCAAGGGACGGGCTCGCACGGCGGTCAGGCAGATTGCCGCAGAGCTGATCAAGCTGTACGCCGCCCGCCAGGCCACGGACGGTCACGCCTTCTCGCCCGACACACCCTGGCAGCGCGAGCTCGAGGACGCCTTCCCGTTCGTCGAAACGCCCGACCAGCTCTCAACCGTTGACGAGGTCAAGCAGGACATGGAGCTGCCGGTGCCGATGGACCGGCTGGTCTGCGGTGACGTCGGGTACGGCAAGACCGAGATCGCCGTCCGGGCCGCCTTCAAGGCGGTCCAGGACGGCAAGCAGGTCGCCGTGCTCGTACCGACCACCCTGCTTGTCCAACAGCACATCTCAACGTTCTGCGAGCGGTTCGCCGCCTTCCCGGTGAACGTTCGGCCGCTATCGCGGTTCCAGTCCGACAAGGAGGCCGCGGCCGTGGTGGCCGGCCTGGCCGCCGGCAGCGTCGACATCGTGATCGGCACCCATCGCCTCTTCAACCCCGACATCAGGCTCAAGGACCTCGGCCTGATCGTGGTCGACGAGGAGCAGCGGTTCGGCGTCGAGCACAAGGAGGCTCTGAAGCGGATGCGGACGGCAGTCGATGTGCTCAGCATGTCCGCGACGCCGATCCCGCGGACGCTGGAGATGGCGATCAGCGGAATCCGCGAGATGTCCACCATCACCACTCCACCCGAGGAACGGCACCCGGTGCTCACCTTCGTCGGCGGGTACGACAGCGCGCAGGTGACTGCGGCGGTGCGGCGTGAGCTGCTCAGAGAGGGCCAGGTCTTCTTCATCCACAACCGGGTCAACACCATCGAGAAGGCGGCCTCCCGGCTACGGCAGCTCGTACCCGAGGCCAGGGTGCAGGTCGCCCACGGTCAGATGGCCGAACACCAGCTCGAACAGGTGATGATCGACTTCTGGGAGAAGAAGTTCGATGTCTTGGTGTGCACCACCATCGTCGAGTCAGGGCTCGATGTCTCCAACGCCAACACGCTTGTCATCGAGCGAGCTGACCTGCTCGGGCTCTCCCAGCTGCACCAGCTGCGGGGGAGGGTCGGACGTGGCCGCGAGCGCGCGTACTCCTACTTCCTCTTCCCGCCCGACCAGCCCCTCACCGAGACGGCTCATGAGCGTCTCGCCACCCTGGCCCAGCACTCCGACCTGGGAGGCGGGATGGCGATCGCGATGAAGGACCTGGAGATCCGGGGCGCCGGCAACCTGCTCGGCGGGGAGCAGTCTGGCCACATCGCGGATGTGGGGTTCGATCTGTACGTCAGGCTGGTCGGCGAAGCGGTGGCCGAGTACCGGGGCGACGGTCCACCCGCGGAGGCCGACGTCAAGATCGAGCTCCCGGTGGATGCTCATCTGCCGCACGACTACATCTCGAGCGAGCGGCTCCGGCTGGAGATGTACAAGCGGCTGGCCGAGGTGCGCGCCGCGGAGGATGTCCAGGAGGTGCTGGCCGAGCTCGTCGACCGCTACGGCGAGCCGCCGATGCCGGTGGGTAGCCTGCTGCAGGTGGCCAGACTGCGAGCCCGGCTCGTCTCCGCCGGTCTCACCGACGTCACAAGGCAGGGCAACTACGTCCGGTTCGCGCCGGCTGACCTGCCCGAGTCCGCCCAGTTACGGCTGAAACGGCTCTACCCCAAGAGCATCGTCAAGGCAAACCTGCGTACGATCCTGGTGCCAAGGCCTTCGACCGCGCCCGTCGGCGGACAACCGCTGCGCGACGAGGCACTGCTGGCCTGGTGTCACGATGTGATCGACTCGGTGTTCGACCCAGCACCGGTTGGCTCGCTGCAGCGTTGACGACGTCACGGAACAGACAGACGACGGGAAGGGGCAGTGTGACGGCTCCCACGACCAGACTGCGGCGCACCGCGGTCACCCTCGCGCTCGCTGCCCTGGCCGCATCGGGTTGCTCCTCTCTGCACCCCGGAAGCGCTGCCGTGGTGGGTGACATGTCGGTGCAGGCGTCCACTGTCGACGACCTCACCAGTGCGGTCTGCGCCAGCAACCAGGTGCGTGCCCTGCACGATCCAGCGTCCGGGGGGAAGACGCCCACTCGCGAGCTGCGACGCAGCATCCTCAACATCTTGGTGCAGGCCGACGTCGTCGAGCAGGCCGCAACCAGCCTTGGCATCTCGGTGACACCCGCCGCGGTGGACAAGCTGATCGGCAACACCGAGCTGGTCCCGGCGGGAGTCTCCACCGACGTCCGAACCCAGCTGCTGGACCTTTTTCACGAGATCGCACGGGTGCAGCTGCTGACCGCGGCGATCGGGCGTCGACAACTCGAGGAAGCGGGCACGACCGGTGCGTCGGACCAGCAGGCGAGCCAGGCGGGCAGCAGGTTCCTGGCCTCCTATGCGGACAGGATCGGGGTCGACGTAGACCCGAGATACGGCACCTACACCCCGACCGGCGGCATCGCTGTCGCAAGCGGTTCGCTGTCGGTGCCCGTTTCGCTGACCGCACTGCGAGCACAGACCACCAACACCGACGCTGCCTGGATCTCGCAGCTGCCGCCCACTCAGACCTGTTGAGTCCGTGATGGGTCGGCTCGTGTTCTTGCTGACCAGCCCCCGAGTGGCGCCTGGCTTGTTGTCGTGGCCTGCGTGGCAGGCGCTGCGGGGCGCAGATCGGGTGTTGTCAGCCTCGGTCTCGTCGCCACTGGCGACGGCGGTCGCCAGCTGGGTGGCCGTCGCTGAGGGTGACCCCGAGGCCCCCACGCTGCTGTCGCTCGCCTCCGACGAGACGGTCGTCTGGCTGGCCGGCGAGGATGGCGACCCGGCGCTGGCCGCTGATCTGGCGACCGAGGTCGTACGCCGCTCCGAGACCAGCGCGCCCGGACCGGAGATCGAGATCCTGTCCGGGTCCTATGACCTGCCTGGCTCGCGCCTGCTGGATCTGGTCGCCGTGATGGACCGGCTGCGGCTGAACTGTCCGTGGGATCAGGAGCAGACGCACGCCTCCTTGGTGCGCTACCTCATTGAGGAGACCTACGAGACGGTGGAGGCGATCGAGTCGGGTGCGTCGGGCGACCTGCGCGAGGAGCTGGGTGACCTGCTGCTGCAAGTCGTGTTCCATTCGCGGATCGCCGAGGAGGATCCCGACGAGCGCTGGTCGATAGACGACGTCGCCTCCGACATCGTCGACAAGCTCATCCGGCGTCATCCGCACGTCTTCGGGGCGGTGCAGGTCAGTGGGCCTGGTGAGGTCGCGACCAACTGGGACTCACTCAAGGCTGCCGAGAAGCAGCGTGCATCGACGCTCGACGGCGTACCCCTGTCCATGCCTGCGCTGACGCTTGCCGAAAAGCTGTTGTCGCGGGCCGCCCGGGGTGGCTACCGACCCCAGCCGCGCAGCATGCCGGAGGTGGCCGACGATGACGACCTCGGAGACCGGCTCTTCACCTTGGTCATCGCTGCGCGGGCGGCGGGTCTGGATGCCGAGCAGGCCCTGCGGGCAGCGATTCGTAGGTTTGCCGAGGACGTACGGGCGAGCGAGTCGCCCGGGCGAGCCGTCAACTGAGCAAGGACGGTCGCGGTTAGGCTGACCAAGAACCCTGCCCCGGCGTCCCGCGGCAGGCGCGTTGGTGGCACCTGTGAGGAGTTCCCTATGGCAACGATCGAGGCTGTTGGCGCGCGCGAGATCCTCGACTCGCGCGGCAACCCCACCGTCGAGGTCGAAGTGGCTCTCGATGACGGCACCATCTCGCGGGCGGCAGTGCCTTCGGGTGCATCCACCGGCCAGTTCGAGGCGGTCGAGCTGCGCGACGGGGCGAAGCGTTACGGCGGAAAGGGCGTCGAGAAGGCAGTTGCGGGGGTGCTGGAGGAGATCGGACCCGCGCTGGTCGGCTTCGACGCCTCAGAGCAGCGACTGGTTGACCAGGCCCTGCTCGACATGGACGGTACGCCAAACAAGAGCCGGCTCGGGGCCAACGCGATCCTCGGCGTCTCCCTTGCGGTTGCGAAGGCCGCCGCGGACTCCGCCGACCTGCCGTTGTTCCGCTACCTCGGCGGCGCCAACGCCTATCTGCTGCCGGTGCCGATGATGAACATCCTCAACGGTGGCGCACACGCCGACTCGGGGGTCGATGTCCAAGAGTTCATGGTGCTGCCGATCGGAGCCGCGACGTTCCGGGAGGCGGTCCAGCAAGGCGCCGAGGTCTACCACGCGCTCAAGGGTGTGCTGAAGCAGCGTGGTCTGGCCACCGGGTTGGGCGACGAGGGCGGGTTCGCTCCCTCGCTGCCGTCCAACCGCGACGCGTTGGACCTGATCGCGGCAGCTGTGTCTGAGACCGGCCTCAGACTCGGAGACGACATCGTGTTCGCTCTGGATGCTGCGGCTACTGAGTTCTATGACGTCCAAGCCGGCTGTTACCGCTTCGAGGGGCTCGAGAAGTCCGCGGCACAGATGGCCGACTACTACGCCGAGCTCGTCGATGCATACCCCATAGTCTCGCTCGAGGACCCGCTCAGCGAGGAGGACTGGGAAGGCTGGGCAGCCATGACGGCCTCGATGGGGGCCTCGGTGCAGATCGTCGGCGACGACGTGTTCGTGACCAACGTCGAGCGGCTCCGTCGCGGCATCGACGAGGGCACTGCCAACGCCTTGCTCGTCAAGGTCAACCAGATCGGGACCCTCACCGAGACGCTCGACTCGGTAGACCTGGCGCACCGCAACGGTCTGCGTTGCGTGGTCAGCCACCGGTCCGGCGAGACGGAGGACACCACCATTGCCGACCTCGTCGTCGCGATCAACTGCGGCCAGATCAAGACCGGGGCACCGGCCCGCTCCGAGAGAGTGGCCAAATACAACCAGTTGATGCGCATCGAGGAAGAGCTCGACGACGCCGCCCGCTACGCCGGGCGGGGTGCCTTCCCGCGGTTCAAGGGCTGACCGGTCTCGATGGCCACCTCCGGCAGCAGACCCTCCCGCGGCTCGCGTGGCGGCGCTGCCCCCGGGCCCGGCCGCGGACGCAAGTCGACTGCCAGCGAGCGCCGCTCGCCGTCGACCAGACGTACGTCACGCGCGGTGGCAGCTGCGTCCGAGCAGGACGACGCAGCCAAGCCCCGGTTGACGGGTCGCGCCGCCATCCTGGCCCTGGTGCTGGCGGTCCTGGTGGTGTCGTACGCCTCCAGCCTGCGGGTCTGGCTCGAACAGCGCCGCGAGATCTCCGGTCTCGAGAGCCAGATTGCGGCCAGCAAGGCCTCCGTGCACCAGATGCGGCAGGAGAAGGCCCGGTGGCACGATCCGGCCTACATCGAGGCCCAAGCCCGCGAGCGGTTCGCCTGGGTGCTTCCTGGCCAGATCGGCTTCACAGTCATCGACGGCGGCCAGGCGGGTGACGGCGACCCGATCGATCCCACCCGGCCGGCGTCGGCGGGTGGGGATTGGTGGCAGAGCGCGTGGGGGAGCGTGCTAGCGGCGGGCGCCGAGCCGAAGGCGGATGCCGGCGCCGCCACTTCGAGTCGCCGCCCCGCGCACAAGATCGGGCCCAACGCTGGCGCCGGTCACCTGACCGGCTCGGGTGGACCCGGAGGGTGACGCAAGCAGCTCGCCCGGACGACTTGGCAGCGATCGGCGCGCAGCTGGGTCGGCCGCCGCGGTCGATGCACGCCGTTGCGCACCGCTGCCCGTGCGGTCTGCCCGACGTCGTCTCGACGAAGCCGAGGCTCGAGGACGGTACGCCGTTCCCGACGCTGTACTACATCACCTGTCCACGGGCGGTTTCAGCCATCAGCACCCTGGAGGCGTCCGGCCTGATGCGTGAGATGACCCGGCGTCTGACCATTGACAAGGACTTGTCAGCGGCGTACGAGCGTGCCCACCACGCCTATCTGGCGGACCGGGAGTCGCTCGGCCCGGTTGCCGAGATCGTCGACGTGTCCGCAGGTGGGATGCCCGACCGGGTGAAGTGCCTGCACGCCCTCGTCGCGCACACGCTCGGTGCCGGACCAGGAGTCAACCCCCTCGGTGACGAGGCGCTCACCCGTCTGCCTGACTGGTGGAGTGCGGGACCCTGCGTGCAAATGCAGGGCGAGGAGGTCGGATGACGAGGGTGGCGGCGATCGACTGCGGTACGAACTCCATCCGATTGTTGATCGCCGATCTCGACGGGCCGGCTGCGCGAGATGTAGTGCGCGAGATGCGCATCGTGCGGCTGGGCGAGGACCTCGACCGTACCGCGATGTTGGCGCCGCAGGCGTTGGCCCGAACCTTCGCGGCCTGTGAGGCCTACGCCGACCTCATCGAGCAACATGGCGCAGAACGGCTGCGCTTCTGCGCCACCTCGGCCGCCCGCGATGCCGGCAACGCTGGTGAGTTCACTGCCGGGGTACGCACCAGGTTAGGAGTCGATCCGGAGATCGTCAGCGGAGACGAGGAGGCGCGGCTGTCGTACGCCGGAGCTGTCCTCGACTTCGGCGCTGAGGACCCGTTCCGCAACCTGGTCGTCGACATCGGCGGTGGTTCCACCGAGTTCGTCGCCGGTGTCGGCCCCGAAGCCACCGAGTGGGACTCGGTGGATGTCGGGTCGGTCCGACTGACCGAGCGACATTTGCACGCCGATCCGCCGACCACCGACGAGATCGCGAGAGCGTCTCGAGACATCGACCGGGCACTCGATTCGCTGTCAGTGGACCTCCGGGTGGGTGGCATCAGACGCGTTGGTGACAGCTGGGACGTCGGCGGCAACGTGGTGGGTGTCGCCGGCAGCATCACGACCATCGCGGCACACACGCTCGGACTGTCGGAGTACGACTCGGAACGCATCCACCTCTCGCGGCTCGCCGTGGACGACGTGCTCGCCTCCTGCGACGACATGATTCACGCGCGGATTGCGGAACGCCGGGCCATGCCCTTCATGCACCCGGGACGGGCCGACGTGATCGGCGGGGGAGCGCTGGTCCTCCAGCGCGTGTTGGTGCGCGTCGCTCCAGCCCTTCCGGAGCCGTACCTGCTGGTCAGTGAGCACGACATCCTCGACGGGATTGCCTGGTCGTTGCGGTGATCTCGCAGCCGACGGATCTGCCGCACCCTGTGACCGGCCAGTGTTTCTCGTCACCCGTGCCTCCGGGCACCGGCTGGCCAGACGACGTGGCCAGCTCGTCCACAGTCACGGCCACGGACCGCGGCGAGGTCGCCAAGCTGGCCGCGGAGCCGCGAGGCCTCGGTGGTCTCGGGGGCACCATCTCGGTCTGCCGCGCGTGTGCACGCCTGGTCGCGTGGCGTGAGGAGGTGGCGGTCACCAGGCGGCGGGCGTACGAGGCGGAACCGTACTGGGGTCGGCCGGTTCCCGGCTGGGGATCGGCCAGGCCGAGGCTGGTGATCATCGGACTGGCGCCGGCCGCGCACGGCGGCAACCGTACCGGCCGGATCTTCACCGGCGACCGGTCAGGCGACTGGCTGTTCGCGTCGTTGCAGCGCACCGGCTGGGCGGCGAAACCGACCAGCATGCATGCCGGCGATGGGCAGCGGTTGATCCACGCCCGGATGGTTGCCGCCGTGCGCTGCGCACCGCCGGCCAACAAACCGACTGTTGAAGAGCGCGACACGTGTTCCGCGTGGCTGGATGCGGAGCTGGCGATGGTGGCGCCGTTCATGCGAGTCGCGGTGTGTCTTGGGTCCTACGCCTGGGATGCCGCGCTTCGTGCGCTTCGGACCGTCGGGTACGACGTGCCCCGACCCCGGCCTCGTTTCGGCCATGGTGCCGAAGTCCTGCTGAGCGCGCCTTCGGGAGTCCTGGCCGGCGCGGCGGGGCGCTTGCTGCTGCTCGGCAGCTATCACCCGAGCCAGCAGAACACGTTCACCGGCAAGCTCACCGGACCGATGCTCGATGCGGTGTTCGCGCGGGCTCGTGAGACGTCGCAATCATTCGACTGAGGCCGGGCCGAGGGCATTCCGCGGATTGTGAAAACTTTCACGAGCGATCTATCATGGGTCGTGCCCGTGCTTTGAGGAGGCCCCAGACCATGACCACGCCGCACATTGTGATCCTCGGTGGCGGATACGTCGGGATGTACACCGCTCTCGGACTCAAGAAACACCTGCGCAAGGGAGAGGCGCAGGTGACCGTGATCGACCCGCGGTCGGTGATGACGTACCAGCCGTTCCTGCCCGAGGCGGCGGCCGGCAGCCTGGAGCCGCGCCACGTGGTGGTTCCGCTGCGGCGCACCCTCAGGGGTTGCGATGTGATCACCGGCCGGGTGGCTGGCCTCGATCATGCCCGGAGGGTCGTGACCGTCGAGCCATCCGAGGGCCACGAGTACGAGCTCGCGTACGACATCTTGGTCGTAGCGCTCGGCTCGGTGGCGCGAACGCTGCCGATCCCCGGGCTGGCCGAGAACGCGGTCGGCTTCAAACAGATAGAGGAGGCCATCGCGCTGCGCAACCAGGTGCTGGACCGACTCGATGCGGCCGCTTCAGTCCAGGACCCGAAGATCCGGGCGCGAGCGCTGTCGTTCGTGTTCGTCGGCGGCGGATATGCGGGGGTGGAGGCGCTGGCGGAGCTGGAGGACATGGCGCGCTTTGCGACCCGGTACTACGAGAACATCGCCGCTGATGACATGCGTTGGGTGTTGGTCGAGGCCGCCGACCGGATCCTGCCGGAGGTCGGTGACGACATGGGCCGCTACACCGTCGATCGGCTGACAGAGCGTGGCATCGACGTGAAGCTGGGCACCCGTCTCGAGTCATGTGTAGCCCACCACGTCGTTCTCTCCGACGGCACCACCTTCGATGCCGACACCATCGTGTGGACCGCCGGGGTCAAGGCCAACCCGGTGCTGGCGGCCAGCGATCTCCCGCTGGATGACAAGGGCCGGGTGCTGGCCGGTGCTGATCTGCGCATCACGGGTCTCGATGATGCCTGGACAGCCGGCGACAACGCAGCGGTCCCGGACCTGGCGAATCCGGGTCAGCTGTGCAGCCCGAGTGCGCAGCACGCCGTGCGTCAGGCTCGTCTGCTCGCGTCCAACATCGTTGCCGTCCTTCGAGGCAAGCCGCCGCTGGAGTACCGACACAAGCATGTCGGGTCGGTCGCCAGCCTCGGGTTGCACAAGGGAGTGGCCCAGGTGTACGGCATCAAGTTGAAGGGGTTCCCGGCCTGGTTCATGCACCGCACCTATCACATGAGCCGGATGCCGACCCTGAACAGGAAGATCCGCGTCGTGCTGGACTGGACGCTGGCGCTGTTCTTCAGTCGCGACGTCACGTCGTTGGGGTCGCTGCAGCGGGCTCGCGAGGAGTTCGAGCGCGCGGCGTCCTGACCCCGCGTTTGGGGTAACTCGCCCGTGTGCTGACCCTGGCGAGCTACCCCAAACAGTTAGGATCGGGCCGCCTGAGCACGCGGACGCCCCCGTAGCCCAACTGGCAGAGGCCGCACCCTTAAAAGGCGCACAGTGTGGGTTCGAATCCCACCGGGGGCACCGGAAGACTCATGCTACAGTATGAGTATGTCACTCCTCGAGCGCCGTGTGCAGATCCTGCTGGACCCCACACAGTACGAGCAGGTTCAGCGCGAAGCAGTACGAACCGGGCAAAGCGCAGCCGCGCTGATCCGGGATGCGATCGCCGAGCGGCTGAGCTCGCGAGACGCGGTTCGTGAGGCTGCGGCTACCAGCTTGCTCGCATCGGTCGACGACTCCGTCGAGTCAGAGGACTGGCAGGCGACCAAGACCGCTCTACACGACGAGCTGGCCGCGAAGCTGCCATGACCCGTGTGGCCCGCTATGTCGACACCGCCATCATGGCGTACGCAGTGGGTGGCGAGCACCCGTTAAGAGAGCCGTGTCAGCGTTGGGTCCTCGCTGCCGGAAGTGGTGATGTCGAGCTACACGCGAGCGTGGAGATGATTCAGGAGTTCCTGTTTCACCGCATGAGGCGCACGGACCGGGAAACGGCGTTTGCTCAGGCGCGGAATGCATCGGAACTGTGTGTGCTACACGCCTTCGATGTGCACGTGCTGTCGCGTTCGATGGAGCTGATCGCGGCGAGCGAGACGCTCGGAGGGCGCGATGCCGTCCACGCCGCAACAGCGCTCGTGCACGGGTTGCGGACCATCGTGTCTCCGGACACGGCGTTCGATGGGATCGACGGACTGCACCGACTGGCGCCGACGGACGACGTCTCGGAACATGTGACCGGCACACCGACTGGCCGAGGATCGTCCTCAACTCGAGACGATCAGTAGACTTGCGACAAAGCCCCACCCGGGGGCGTGGAGGAACAGATGAAGAGCAGCAACCCGGTGTTCGTCAACAGCGACACGTTCAACGGGCGAGCCAACTACGGCTACCAGACCTATCCGGCCAACGGTCCCTACCCGGGCTATGGGCAGGCGGGCTACCGCGACCCCGCGACCTGGCAGGTCGGTACGCCAACCGTCCCCGGCCGGATGACGATCGACTCAACGGTCCAGAAGACCGCCGCGACCCTCGGTCTGGTCGTGGCAGCTGCCGCCGTGACCTGGGTAGCGCTTCCCGACAACCTGCTCGGAATGGCCTGGATCGGCGGAGCCATCGTCGGGCTGCTGGTGGGCCTGGTGATCAGCTTCTCCAGGAACGTCAGCCCCGCCCTGGTGATGGTCTACGCGGTTGCGGAGGGTGCCTTCATCGGCGCTGCGAGCAAAGCCTTCGAGGCCGCATACCCGGGGGTCGTGGTGGGCGCTGTGCTGGGCACCGTTGCCGCTACCGTCGGCACCCTTGCGGCGTACAAGTTCTTCAACATCTCGGTGACCGACAAGTTCCGGAAGTACGTCACGGCGGCGATCTTCGGCTTCGTGGCGGTGTCCCTGCTCGACTTCGTGCTCCAGTTCTTCGGCGCCAACTTCGGGTTCAACGGTCTGGGCGCGATGGGATTGGTCTCGAGCGTGGTCGGGCTCGGACTGGGCATCTTGATGCTGATCCTCGACTTCGACTACATCGAACGAGCCGTGGCGGCGGGTGCTCCGGAGCGCGAGTCGTGGCGGGCGGCGTTTGGGCTCACCGTGACAATCGTATGGATCTACATCGAGCTGCTGCGCATCCTGGCCATCTTCCGCAACTGACCCCCACATACGGGGTCAAACGGGCACTACTCGAAGGACAGATGCGCCCGCTTGAGGCAGTGTTCGTGCACGATCGCTGTCGCATGACCGTGGGCGATGCCGAACTCTTCGCGCAGCCAGTTGACGCGCTCGTCGAATCGCAGGAAGCCAGGGCCCGAATCTAGCCTGTGGAACCACTCTGGAAGATCGCTGCCCGTCGCCTTGGGAACTCTGGCGACGAGGTTTCGATGTGTTTCTTCGGAGTGGTGTAGGGCCATGTGTGCCTCCAAAGGTGTGGTCCTTCGAGGGTGCCTCATGACGCCCGGCCAGACAACCCCTCCGGCTTTCCAGAATGAACTTCATCCGGCATGTCAGCAGGTTTTGCGACGTCCGCATCGTCGAGCGCCTGTATCGGCTTGCGCCGCCGATGTTGTAGCAGCACCCAACGTCCGCGCGGTCCGCTCTCGCGGCCAACAAGGTCGGTACGGGCAACCTCGGTGCCCGGAGTCTTTGCGGCCTCGACCGCTGCCTCCGAGATCGGCAGCACCCCGTCGCCACGGCGCGACTCCGGCATGTCCTGGTCGTCCGGGTAGAGGCCGAGCCCGGCGGCCAGCGAGGGCAGCATCACGGCGGCGATCGACGCGTAACCGGCCTCGGAGGGGTGGAACTGATCCGGTCCGAAGTAGGTGCCGGGCTGGGCGTCGAACTCCGGACCAAGAATTGAACCGAGTGACACAGACCGCCCACCCGCCTCGACGACTGCGATGGTCTGGGCGGCCGCGAGCCGGCGACTCCAGAGTCGGGCCACCTGGCGGAGCGGCTGCGCAATCGGCCGGACTGTGCCGAGGTCGGGGCAGGTTCCGACGACCACCAGGCAGCCCGCCGCGCGAAGCCGTCGCACGGCACCACCCAGAAGTCGCACAGACTCCGAAGGCCTCACCCGATGTGTCACGTCGTTTGCTCCGATGACCACCGCTACAGCAATCGGGCTGGCTGGCAGCGCGCGGCCGATCTGCTCGTCCAGGTCGCCACTCTCGGCGCCGACGACTGCCACCGTGGTCAGCCGCACGGGTCTGCGGGCCATCTCAGACAGCCCCGCTGCGAGCAGCGCTCCGGGAGTCTGACCAGCATGTGCCATGCCGTAGCCCGCGGCGCCCGAGTCTCCCAGCATCGCCAGGGACAGTTCGGCGCCCGGCAGGCCAGCGCCGTACAAGCCGCTGCTGTTTGGTGGCTCGTGCTCAGCTGGCCCGATGACGCGTCTCGCCAGCCTTGCCTGGGCGGCGAGCACGCCGTAGAACGCGCCGCCCAACACGCCGAGGCCCCCTCCCCCGTAGACGGCGGCAGTCGCAAGTCCGCGGGCGGCACGAGCCCTGTTCAAGATACCCCTCCTCGATCCACCTGCGATCACGCAGCGCAGCCGGGTCAGCCCGGCCGCGGCCCCAATTCTAGGGTGGTCCGGTGCAATATGTAGATTCGCTGCTCGATCTCGTCGGTGACACCCCGTTGCTGAGACTCCATCAGTTCACCGACGGGGCGCGCGGAACCGTACTCGCGAAGGTGGAGTACTTCAACCCGGGCGGCTCTGTCAAGGACCGGATCGCGATGCCCATGGTCGAGGCGGCCGAGCGGGACGGATCGCTCCAACCCGGCGGGACCATCATTGAGCCCACATCCGGCAACACAGGGGTTGGGTTGGCCATGGTTGCGCAGGCCAAGGGCTACCGCTGCATCTTCGTCTGCCCCGACAAGGTCAGTGAGGACAAGCAGAATGTGCTGAGGGCGTACGGCGCCGAGGTCGTCGTGTGCCCTACGGCCGTCGAGCCGGAGCATCCGGACTCCTACTACAACGTCTCCGATCGTCTGGTCCGTGAAACCGCGGGCGCTTGGAAGCCGGACCAGTACTCCAATCCGACGAATCCGGAGGCGCACTACGCGTCCACGGGCCCGGAGATCTGGAAGCAGACGGAAGGTCGCATCACGCACTTCGTCGCCGGCGTCGGCACGGGCGGGACGATCACCGGCGCCGGCCGATACCTGAAAGAGGTCAGCGACGGCCGGGTGCAGATCATCGGCGCCGATCCAGAAGGGTCTGTCTACTCCGGCGGCAGCGGGCGGCCCTACCTCGTCGAGGGGGTTGGGGAAGACTTCTGGCCCGAGACCTACGACCGCGAGATCGCCGACCGCATCATCGCCGTCTCCGACAAGGACTCCTTCGTGGCCACCCGTCGGCTGGCCCGTGAGGAGGCTCTGCTGGTGGGCGGGTCGTCGGGCATGGCGGCGGCTGCTGCCGTCCGGTTGGCACATGAGCTGGAGGATCCGGCGGCTGTGATCGTCGTGCTCCTCCCGGACGGGGGGCGCGGATATCTCACCAAGGTTTTCGACGATGCGTGGATGTCGCGGTACGGCTTCTTGGCGGCCGCGCCAGCGAAGACGGTCGGCGAGGTGCTGCGTGGCAAGGGAGGTGCGCTCCCCGACCTCGTGCACACGCATCCGAAGGAGACCATCGCCGAGGCGGTGCAGATCCTGCGCGAGTACGGCGTCTCGCAGATGCCAGTCGTACGCGCCGAGCCGCCGGTGATGGCGGCGGAGGTGACCGGCTCGGTGGCCGAGCGGGATCTGCTCGACGCGCTGTATGCCGGCCGGGCGAGCCTGGCTGATCGGGTTGAGCAGCACATGAGCGCCCCGCTGCCGTCGATCGGTTCCGGTGACTCTGCGGCGAATGCGATAGCGGCCCTGCAGCAGGCCGATGCGCTGCTCGTGCTCGAGGACGGCAAGCCGGTTGGCGTGGTCACCCGGCAGGATCTGCTGGGGTTCATCGTCGCCGGCTGATCACAACCGTCGATCCCGATCGGGCATCGCAAAATGTGACAGTGCGGTAGTCGGTCGGGTCACCGGACAGCATTAGCTTCACGCTTTGTGGCAGAGTTACGTACCAGTTCGAAGTCTGTGGGATGGAGTCGGCGGGTGCGCCGCCAGTACGCGGTCGTGAAGTTTGGCCAGATGGCGATGTTGCGCCCGTTCTCGTCGAGGTACCAGCTCTGGCAGCCGGACGCCCACACGCTGTTCCGGAGTCGGCTCTGCACTCGCCTGACATATCCGTCCTGCACGTCTTCTCGCACCTCGACCGCCTGCGCGCCAGCACGCGCGGCCAGGCGCATCGCCTGCAAGACGTACTCCACCTGACGTTCGATCATGAACACCATCGAGCTGTGCGCGAGCCCGGTGTTCGGACCGACCAACAGGAACAAGTTCGGGAACCCCGCGACCGTGATCCCGAGGTGAGCGCCCCTCCCCTTGTGGTCCCAGGTCTGGTTCAGCTCTCGGCCGCCGCGACCGAAGACCTTCATCCGAGTCAGACTGCCGCTGATCTCGAACCCGGTGCCGAAGATGATCGTGTCGACCCCTCGCTCGACCCCCGTCGAGTCGACGATGCTGCCGGCCCTGACCTCGCTGATCCCCGCGGTGACGAGCTCGACATTGGGCCGGGTCAGGGTCGGGTAGTAGTCATTGGACAACAAGATGCGCTTGCAGCCAATCGAGAACGTTGGCGTGACCCGGTCACGCAGGACGGGGTCGGCGATCTGCTTCTTGATGTGATGGCGGCATTGCATCTCGATGGCTCGCAGCCACTTGGGATTGACCGCAAACCCGGCTCCGCGGACCTCGAGCAGCCAATAAACCATGTTCCGGATCGCCCGCTGCAGCGGCGGGAATCGGGCATACCACTCCTGCTCGCTCTCCCCGATCCCGCGGTCAGGCTTGGGAGTGATCCAGGGAGCCGTGCGCTGGTAGACATCGAGGTGCGAGACCTGCCTGGCTATCTGGGGTATGAACTGCACCGAGCTCGCGCCGGTGCCGACGACGGCGACCCGTCCATCGGTCAGATCGTGGG
>JBDUDR010000012.1:0-39269 GCA_040002845.1 Nocardioidaceae bacterium | reverse complement strand
AACTCCAGGTCCTCGAGATCCGCCTGCTCCTGTTCGTGCACGCGCGACAACCTACGCGCCCTCCGGCGCCGCTTGCGTCCGCCGGCCGGGTCTGCAGGGGCTGCCTCTGCCACAAAGTGTCACGGTCCGGTAGTCGACCGGGCCGGCGGACTACAGGAACGTCGCATTTTGTGATGCCCAACCGGGGATTGGCTCTCGGAAGCACGCTCATCATCGTGTGGTGCACCCGAACCGATCCCATTGCGGTTCCGCGCATCCGCGCGCGAACACGCCACCGAGACGCCGAAAGAGCCGCGACACGCCGCGAAAATCAACGAATTCCTGGCGTCTCGGCGGAGGGATCAGCCCTTGCGCTTGTTGATCTCCTCGGTCGCGGCCGGCAGGACGGTGTGCAGATCGCCCACCACACCGAAGTCGACGAGCTCGAAGATCGGTGCCTCCTCGTCCTTGTTGACCGCCACGATCGTCTTCGACGTCTGCATCCCGGCCCGATGCTGGATCGCGCCGGAGATGCCGCTGGCGACGTACAGCTGGGGAGACACGGTCTTGCCGGTCTGACCGACCTGGTAGGCGTGTGGATACCAACCCGAATCGACGGCGGCGCGGGACGCACCGACGGCGGCACCTAACGCGTCCGCAAATGCCTCGATCGGACCGAACTCTCCTCCGGTCCCTCGGCCGCCGGAGACGACGATGGCCGCTTCGGTCAGCTCGGGGCGGCCGGTCTTGCGCCGCGGGCGCTGGTCGGTGATCCGGGCCGTCTTGGCGGCATCGGAAACCGTCACCTCGAAGGTCTCCTCCGCCGCCTCCGCAGCGACCGGCTCGGGAGTCGCAGAGTTGGGCTTGACGGTGATGATCGGGGTGCCCGTTGTGACTGCGGCCCGCACCGTGTAGTTGCCTGCGAACACCGACTGCGTCGTGACCAGGCCCGACTCCCCGGCCTGTACGTCGACCGCATCGGTCAGCAGACCTGACCCGGTCTTGATCGCGAGACGTCCGGCGATCTCCTTGCCCTCTGGACTTGACGGGATGAGCACGGCAGCCGGCCGGCTCCTGTCCATCAGCTGCGCGAGGGCCTCGGCCCTGGGTGCCACGAGGTAGTCGGTCATGTCCGCGGAGTCGACGACGTAGACCTTGGTGGCTCCGTTGGAGGCCAAGTATTCGCGGGCGTTGTCGATTCCCAGCCCGATGAACACGGCGGCGGGTTCGCCCAGGCGTCGTGCGATCGTCAGCAGCTCGGCGGTGGTCTTCCGTACCGCACCGTCCACATGGTCGACCAGCACCAGGACCTCGCTCATGTGATCGTGTCGCCTCCTTGCTGCCGAATCGGCGTTGGACCCTCAGATGAACTTCTGAGCCGCGAGGAACTCGACCAGCTTGGCGGCACCGTCACCCTGGTCCTTCACAATCGTCCCGGCCGAACGCGGTGGTCGAGCCTGCAAGCCCTCGACCCGCGTCCACGCCGATGACAGTCCCACGTCCTCGTCGGCCAGACCAAGGTCTGCCAGCGCGTAGGTGTCCACCGGCTTCTTCTTGGCGGCCATGATGCCCTTGAACGACGGGTACCGCGGCTCATTGATCTGGTCGGTCACGGACAGGACCAGCGGAGTGGTGGCCTCGACGGTCTGGGTGGCGACGTCACCGTCCCTCTGAACGGTCACGGTGGAGCCGTCGACGCTGACCTCGGAGGCCAACGTCAGCTGCGGCAACCCCAGGCGCTCGGCAAGCATCGCGGGTACGACGCCCATCGAGCCATCGGTGGATGACATCCCGCACAGCACGAGGTCGTAGGGGGTCCTGTCCAGAACCTTCGCCAAGATCAGCGAGGTCGCCACCGCGTCGGACCCGTGGATCGCGTCGTCGATCACATGGATGCCTCTGTCGGCGCCCATCTGAAGCGACTTGCGGATCGCATCGGCAGCCTGTTCGGGACCAGCTGTCAACACCGTGACCTCCCCCTCGCCGGCGTCACGGATCGTGAGCGCCTCCTCAACGGCGTACTCGTCGAGCTCCGACAGCAGTCCGTCGACGCTCGTGCGGTCGACCGTGTTGTCGGCGGCGTTGAAGGTGCGGTCGGCAGTCGCGTCGGGTACATACTTCACACACACGACGATGTTCATGCCGCGCGCACCTCCTGTGCTGTCGCAATCCGGTGGATCCCGAGCCTGCCACGTCGAGCTCTGTGACGTTCCCGTGACCCCACTGGAAACCTGAGCGGTGGTCGGATGTTCCTGGTGGGTAAGGGCAAATCGAATGTTTGAGGCGACTTTCCGCAAAACCCAAGTCCCGACCCAGTCAAGTCACTACTGTGCACTGACAATTCCATTCAGAGGGGGCCCGGCGATGATCTGCGGTTCCAGGCAGCGTTTGAGTTTCGTCTTGGTCGGGGGTTGCCTCGTCGCGGCGCAGTTCGTCTCGGGGGGACCGGCGTCAGCATCGATAGTCCAACCGCATGTCGTGTCCACCAATCCGGTGGACTACACACCTCATTTGGTGTCTGACGGGGTCGACAGCCATCCACACGCCGATGCCGTCGTTCAAGGCGGCAACACGATATTCATCGGTGGCACGTTCCACACCGTCACGAACTCGGGCCAGACCCAGGATCAGGTGCGACACAACCTGTTCTCATTCAACGCGGGCACCGGCGCGATCGACGCGTTCGCACCCAATGTCGATGGCCCGGTCTGGGCCTTGGAAGTAGTCGGATCATCGCTGTACGTGGGCGGCGACTTCAAGCAGGTCAACGGCGTGGCGCGCCCGGCCCTGGTCAAGCTCGACGCCAGCACGGGCGCTGTCGACACGGCCTTCCACGCACCTTTCAGCGGCGGACGCGTCAACGAGCTGGACTACGTCGACGGTCGCCTGCTGGTGGGAGGCAGCGCGGGGAAGAAGCTACTAGCGCTGAATCCAGCGACCGGACACGACACCGGCTACCTGAACCTCACCATCGCCGGCCAGTTGCCGAACAGCTGGGGAAGCGTCTCGGTCTACAGTTTCGCTATCTCGCCCGCCGGTGACAGGCTGGTCGCGACCGGAAACTTCATGACGGTAAGCGGGCAGGATCGTTCCCGCATGTTCATGGTCAACCTCGGTCAGAGCGCAGGAACCCTCGCGGACTGGTACTACGCGTCCTTCGAGAAGCGGTGCTCCTCGACCAATCCTCGCAGGATTGCCTATCTGTACGGAGTCGACTTCTCCCCCGATGGCAGCTACTTCGTGGTGACCGCTACCGGGCAGGTGCCCGAATTCAAGTCGCAGATCGGAGAGATGGTCTGCGATGCATCGGCCCGGTTCAACACGGCCGTGACACATCCCGACCGGCCAGTCTGGATCAACTACACCGGCGGCGACTCAGTGTGGGCGACTGCGATCACCGGAGCCGCGGTCTACGTGCAAGGCCATTTCCAGTGGCTGGACAACCCCAACGGGATCGGCAGCCAAGACGGTGGTGGTGCCTCGAGGCGGCGGGGCGTTGGAGCCATCGACCCCGACACCGGGCTCGCGTTGCCCTGGAACGGCGATAAGCCGGCGCAGATGGGAGGCAAGGACTTCCTGGCCACGACGAGTGGGTTGTGGGTCGTCTCGGACAGCTTCCTCTTCCATGGCGAGTACCACCACGGCATCGCCTTCTGCCCCCTGTGACCAGCCTCACCGGCCCACAAAAGCTGCCTTACCCGGACCAGACTCGATGAACGACTGCATGCCGATGGCTCGGTCCTCGGTGGCGAACAACGCAGCGAACTGCTGGCGCTCGATCTCGAGGCCCGTCTGCAGGTCTGCCTCGAGCCCCCAGTCCATGGCCTCCTTGGCGGCGCGCAGCGCGAGCGACGGCCCATTGACGAACTGAGCCGCCCAGTCGCGGGCAGTCGCGTAGACGTCGGCCGCCGGCACGACCCGGTCCACCAGACCCATCGTCAGTGCTTCTGTCGCGTCGACGAACCGTCCTGTGAACACCATGTCCTTGGCCTTCGCGGGTCCGACCAGCCGACTGAGGCGTTGCGTGCCGCCGGCTCCCGGGATCACGCCTAACAGCACCTCTGGCTGGCCCAGCTTCGCGTTGTCGGCACAGATGCGCACGTCGGCACACAGCGCCAGCTCACAGCCGCCACCGAGGGCGTAACCGGTGATCGCCGCGACCACGGGCTTGGGGATCTCGGCGACAGCGGAAAAGGCCGATTGCAGCTCTCGGGACCGTCTCACCATGTCTGGGTAGGACATCTCGGCCATCTCCTTGATGTCCGCGCCGGCTGCAAAGACCCGCTCGCCGCCGTACACGATCACTGCCCGCACATCATTGCGCGTGCTCGCCTCCCCGGCGGCCGCCCGGATCTCTTCCTGAACCGCAGCGCTGAGAGCATTCATCTTCGGCCGGTTCAGCCGCATCGTCCCGATTCCGTCCTCGGCGTCAAGCCGTACGAACTCACCCACGCCGTCCTCCTTACCGACTCCTGGTGGACTACCAGAGGTGGAGTGAGCCTAGTCGACCGGGGTGGACTCGACCGGTGGAGACCGGCTCGGCAGGATAAGCGAATGACCAGCATCCCGGTGTGGCCGGGGCGGCACACCCCGCTCGGAGCGCACTTCGACAGTGAAGCGACCGACTTCGCCGTCTGGAGCCCTGACGCGACCGGGCTGGCGGTCTGCCTGTTCGATGAGCAGGGCAGCGAGACGAGCCTCGAGCTGACGGAGCACGCCCTCGGCGTCTGGCACGGGCGGCTCCCCGGCGTCGGCGCCGGTCAGCGGTACGGCTACCGCGCTGCTGGACCCTGGGACCCCGGCCACGGCCACCGGTTCAACCCCGCGAAGTTGCTGCTGGACCCATATGCCCGCGCCATCACCGGGGAGTTCGCCTTCAATCCCGCCGTGTTCGGGTACGACTTCGACTCCCCCAACTCCAAGAACGATCGTGACTCGGCCCCTTTTGTCCCGCGCTCGGTCGTGGTGACCGAAGACTTCGACTGGGAAGGCGACCGGCATCCGCGGGTCGCGTGGAGCGACACCGTCATCTACGAGCTCCATGTCAAAGGCTTCACCCGACTGCATCCGGACGTCCCTGAACACCAGCGCGGCACGTTCGCCGGACTCGCGCATCCAGCGGTGCTCGACTATCTGGTCGATCTCGGGGTCTCCAGCATCGAGCTGCTGCCCGTCCACCAGTTCCTCAGCGAACCGGGGCTGTTGCAGTCAGGCCGAACCAACTACTGGGGCTACAACAGCATCGGCTTCTTCGCTCCACATTCGGGGTACGCATCGAGCGACACCGTCGGAGGCCAGGTCACGGAGTTCAAGGAGCTCGTGAAGGCGTTGCACGCCAGAGGGCTCGAGGTGATCCTCGACGTCGTCTACAACCACTCGGCCGAGGGCTCCCCGAGCGGTCCGACGCTCTCGTTCCGCGGACTCGACGATCGTGGCTACTACCGTCACGACGCCAGGGGGAACTACGCCGACGTGACCGGTGTCGGGAACACGCTGAACGTCTCCCAACCACAGATGCTGACCCTGGTGATGGACTCGCTGCGCTACTGGGCGACCGAGATGCACGTCGACGGGTTCCGCTTCGACCTGGCGCCTGCGCTGGCTCGAGATGGGGCCGACGTCGACCTTCACTCGCCGTTCTTGTCGGCAGTCGCTCAAGACCCGGTGCTGCGTAAAACGAAGCTGATCGCCGAACCCTGGGACGCGACCTTCGAGGGCTACCGGGTTGGTGACTTCCCGGCTCCGTGGTGTGAGTGGAACGACAGGTTCCGTGACACTGTGCGTGACTTCTGGCGGACCCAGTCCGGCGGGATCCGCGATCTCGGGAACCGGCTCACGGGATCCAGCGACCTGTACGCGGACGATGGTCGCCTGCCGTTGGCCTCGGTCAACTTCGTCACAGCGCACGACGGCTTCACCCTCCGCGACCTGGTCAGCTACAACACGAAACACAACGAGTCGAACGGGGAGAGCAACCGGGACGGCACCGACAACAACCGCTCGTGGAACTGCGGAGTCGAAGGGGACACCGATGACGAGGGAGTGGTTGCGCTTCGCAAACGCCAGATCAAGAACCTCCTGACCACGTTGTTGCTGTCCACGGGGGTTCCCATGCTGCTGGCGGGCGACGAACGGGGCAGGACCCAGCGCGGTAACAACAACGCGTTCTGCCAGGACAACGAGATCTCCTGGGTCGACTGGACCGGCGACGACAACTGGCGCGACCTCCACCACTTCGCGAAGCACCTGATCGGTCTTCGCCGGACCCACCCGGTGCTTCGCCAACGGCACTTCTTCAATGGCCAACCGTCCGGTGAGGGAGGCCGGAAGGACCTCACCTGGCTGCATCCAGCAGGCCACGAGATGACCGAACTGAACTGGTTCGACCACGGCCTGAACACCGTCGGGCTGTTTCTGGCCGGTGACGCGATCCGCGCCCGTGGCCCCCGGGGGGAGCCGGTCGAGGACGGGTCCTATCTCATCTGGCTGCACTCCGGCGACATTCCGGCATCGATAACCTTGCCCGGTCCGGAGTTCGCACCGGCATATGACGTCGAGCTATCGAGCGACGACGGCCTGACCGGAGTGGTGCAGCCACAGACGTCATTCTCCCTGCAAGCGCGCAGTGCCGCGGTCCTGCGCGCCCTGCCAGCAACCTGAACCCGAGTCGGTTCCCACGATCCGACACTTGTTTCGCACGATCCGACTCCTTTTCGTCGATCCGAGCGGTCAACCCGCCGACTGAGCGGGCCTATGAGCTGGTGCGGGTCGCGTTGGTCACCGGGCGGATCAGCCTGGCCAGAGTGCAGGTGGTCCGCACCGCCCCGTCGCCCATTTAGCGAATCAGCTTGCTGTCCCAGTAAGCCGTCGTCGACGTACGGGATTCGCACCACCCGAATTCGCCCAGGTACGAGTCCTATGCGCATGTGGCCCCTGCGATGGTCACAAACCCGTACCTCGGCGAAGGGACAACATGCGAAAGGCGTACCTCGGCGACAACCACCGAGCCAGATTCGACGGAAAGACGATGCATCACGGTCGTTCGGGCTACCCAAATGCATCATCTTCGGCCGGGGACGACCCAACCCCATCACGTCGCGACCAGCTATCCGACGGATGCCTCCGCGGGCCAGGCGACCAGTCCGAGCTCGGCGGGCGAGGCGAGGAGCGGGTGGTGTGGCAAGACACGCACCGTGTAGCCGATCGGGCCGGTGCGAGCGAGCGAGACCTCACCCTCGAACCGGTGTCGTCCTGCCTCGTAGCTCTCCGCGTGCGCCAACACGCTTGCCTCGGCGTTCGACAGCTCGTCGTAGTCACCGAGGACGCGTCCGTGCACGACCTCGACCTCGACGTCCTCGGGTGAGAGGTCCCCCAGTGAGGCAAAGACCCGGATCCCGAGGGTGGCCCCGATCTCGGGGTTGTCGCTGAGCCCGAACGACTCCACGTGGTCGATCCGGACACTGGGCCACTGCGCGCGGACCTTCGCCTTCCACGACGCCAGCTCCCGAGCTCCGGTTGTCCCGTTCGACAGCGCCCGGGACGACGTGGCTGCCGGCCTGTAGAGCACCTCCACATAGTCGTGCAGCATCCGCTGGGCGAGCACCTTGGGTCCCAGCGACTTCAGGGTGTGCTTGAGCATCTCCAGCCACCGAACCGGGACGCCGTCCTGGGCTCGGTCATAGAAACGAGGCGCGACCTCGAGCTCGATCAGGTCGTAGAGTGCGGTCGCCTCGAGGTCGTCCCGGCGCTCGGAGTCCTCCACGCCTTCCGCAGAAGGAATGGCCCACCCGTTGTCACCGTCGAACCACTCGTCCCACCACCCATCGCGGATGGACAGGTTCAGGCCCCCGTTGAGGGCCGCCTTCATGCCGGACGTACCACAGGCTTCGTACGGACGGAGCGGGTTGTTGAGCCACACGTCGCAACCCGGGTAGAGCCCCTGCGCCATTGCGATGTCGTAGTTGGGCAGGAACACGATGCGGTGCCGCACCTTCGGGTCGTCAGCGAACCGTACGATCTCCTGGATCAGCTTCTTCCCGCTCTCATCGGCTGGGTGCGCCTTGCCCGCGATCACGACCTGGATCGGGCGCTCGGGATGCGTGAGGAGGGCGGTCAGCCGCTCCGGGTCGCGCAGCATCAGCGTGAGTCGCTTGTACGACGGGACCCGTCTGGCGAAGCCGATGGTGAGCACGTCCGGATCGAGGACGTTGTCGATCCAGCCCAGCTCGGCCTTGGACGCACCGCGCTTGCCCCAGGCGCGATAGAGCCGTTTCCGTGCGTCGGTGACCAGGTTGTGGCGCAGCTCGCGCTTCGTGCTCCAGATGGCGGCATCGGGGATCTTGTCGATGGTCTCCCAGCCTGCCCGCCGCCGAAGATCGATGCCCTCCGCATCGGCGAGGTCGAACCACGCGCGGGCCACCCAGGTCGGCGCATGGACCCCGTTGGTGATCGACGTGATCGGTACGTCTGCCTCGTCGAATCCCGGCCACAACCCCGCGAACATCTCCCGGCTCACCTGGCCATGCAGCCGGCTCACCCCGTTCGCCCGCTGGGCCAGCCGGAAGCCCATGACGGCCATGTTGAACATGGCGGGGTCACCACCGGGATAGTCCTCCGCACCGAGTGCCAGGATGCGCGCCACCGGGACCCCTGGGCAGGCGTTGTCACCCCCGAAGTGTTGCTGGATCAAGTCGCGCGGGAACCGGTCGATGCCAGCCGGCACCGGCGTGTGGGTCGTGAAGACTGTGCCGGCGCGAGAGATCTCCAGGGCGGCGTCGAAGTCGAGCCCAGCACCTTCGGTCAGCTCACGGATGCGCTCCAGACCGAGGAACCCTGCGTGACCCTCATTGGTGTGGAAGACCTTGGGTTCCGGATAGCCGGTGATCCGGGCGTACGCACGAAGTGCACGTACGCCGCCGATGCCCAACAACAGCTCCTGAAGGAGCCGGTGATCGGTCCCCCCGCCGTACAACCGGTCGGTGACGTCTCGCTCGGGGGAGTCGTTGTCCTCGACGTCCGAGTCGAGCAGCAGCAGGGGCACCCGCCCGACCTGCGCGATCCAGATGCGGGCATGCAGGCGACGACCACCGGGCAGCCCGACCATGACCTTGGCGGCGGAACCACTCGGCTCGCGCAGCATGGTTATGGGCAAGCCGTCCGGGTCGGCGACTGGGTAACGCTCCTGTTGCCACCCTTCGCCCGATAGCGACTGGCGAAAGTACCCGTGCCGGTACAACAGCCCCACGCCGACGAGCGGGATCCCCAGGTCACTCGCGGTCTTGAGGTGGTCGCCCGCGAGGATCCCCAGACCGCCTGAATACTGTGGAAGCACCGCCGCCAGGCCGAACTCGGGCGAGAAGTATGCGATCTGGTCGGGAGCGTCCGGACCAAGTGACTGGTACCAGCGGTCGCCGGTGAGGTATTCCTCCAGATCGGCCTCAGCCAGATCGAGGCGGCGCAGAAAGCGCCGGTCCTTGGCGAGCTGCCCGAGCCGTTCGGGCGACACGGCGCCCAGCAGGCGCACCGGGTCTTGGCGGCTCTTCTCCCAGATCTCTGGATCGAGAGCGGCAAAGAGGTCCTGAGTTTCTGGATGCCAGGACCAGCGCAGGTTCGTGACCAGCTCGGTCAGCGGTTCTAACGCCCGAGGCAGCACGGGTCTGACGGTGAACCTTCGGATCGCTCGCACGCGATGAAGGTAGTGGCGCCGGTCCGCGGCGGCAAACTTCGGAACGCTTCCGGTCCAGAACTACGAGAAACCCCCGGATCCGGCTCGGATTTGCATGTAGTGTAAGTCTACTGTTCTAATGATCTTTCCTGTTTTACTAGAGAGGAATCCCCTGTGACCTCGACACGTACTATCTCTAGGCCTATCTCTGGGCCTATCTCTGGGCGTAACCGCCGTGCCGCGGCCGGGGTGACCGTAGCCTTGCTGGCCCTCGGGCTGACGGCTTGCGGGGGAAGCGACAACTCGAGCAGCGACACGAGCGGAAGTGGCGACGCCGGCGGCGGGATCACCGTCCACCTGGGTTACTTCCCCAACCTCACGCATGCCACCGCCCTGGTCGGCATCGAGAAGGGTTACTACGCAACCGAGCTGCAGAAGGACGGCGACAAGGTCCAGTTCCAGCAGTTCGACTCCGGCTCGGACACCATCGAGGCGCTTGCCTCCGGGAGCCTGGACGCTACGTACATCGGCCCGTCCCCTGCGCTCACCGCGTACCAGCAGACGCAGGGCGGGGTGCGCATCATCGCCGGCGCGGCCTCGGGTGGGGCGTCACTGGTGGTTTCCTCCGACGTCAAGACGGTCGCCGATCTGCAGGGCAAGACCATCGCCACCCCGGGCGCGGCGAACACCCAAGACATCGCCGCCAGGTACTACCTCAAGACGAAGGGCTTCCAGACCGACCAAGAGGGTGGCGGCGATGTCCACCTGCTCCCGCAGGACAACAGCGTCACGGTGCAGGCCTTCCAGCAGGGCCAGATCGACGGCGCCTGGGTGCCCGAGCCGTACGCCAGCATCTTGGTGAGCGAGGGTGGCCACGTGCTGGTCGACGAGGCGAGCCTGTGGCCGGAGGGCAAGTTCGTCACCACTCAGCTCCTGGTCAACAAGTCCTTCCTCGACGAGCACCCCACCGAGGTCGTCGACCTGCTCACCGCTCACGTGGAGGCGAATGACTTCATCAACAACTCGCCCGATGAAGCCAAGGCCTTGGTGAACAAGAAGCTCGAGGACCTCACCCAGTCCACGATCCCCACCGATGTCTTCGACTCGGCGTGGTCGAAGCTCACCTTCACCAACGACCCGATCGCCTCATCACTGATCGAGGTCGACAAGCGCGCCGAGGAGCTCGAGCTGCTCGACCCGGTCGACAACCTGACCGGGATCTATGTCCTCGACCCGCTCAACACGATCCTCGCCGACAAGGGCGAGTCGGAGGTCTCCTCGTCATGAGCGTCCTGGCCAGACAGTCTGGCCGTGACCCTTCGACTGACCGCCCGGGCGCCCACATGGCGCCTGGGCTGGTCAGCGCGAACGGCGCGGCCATCACGATCCAAGCAGTCTCCAAGGAGTTCTCGGGCAGCCACCTCGCGCTGCGCGACGTGAACCTGATCGTGCATGAGCACGACTTCCTGTGCCTCGTCGGCGCCAGCGGCTGCGGCAAGAGCACGCTGCTCAACCTCATCGCGGGCCTCGACAAGCCCACCGAGGGCGTTATCGACCACGGTGACCGCAAGGTGGCCTTCATGTTCCAGGAGTCCACCCTTTTCCCCTGGCTCACCTTGGAGCAGAACGTCGCGTTGGCGCTCAAGCTGCGCGGGGTCGAGAGGGCCGAGCGAGGGCCACGGGTCCAGGAGCTGCTCGACCTGGTCCGTCTCGGCGGCCGCGGAAAGAACCGTCCGCACGAGCTGTCCGGCGGCATGCGGCAACGAGGCGCGCTGGCTCGGGTGCTGGCCCAGGACGCCGAGATCGTCTTGATGGATGAGCCGTTCGCCGCGCTCGACGCGATGACGCGCGACTCGATGCACGACGAGATCGAGCGGATCTGGCAGCAGCTGGGGCTCACCGTTGTCTTCGTCACGCACAACGTCCGGGAGGCTGTCCGGCTGTCGAACCGGACGATCTTGATGGAAACCGTGCCCGGGCGGGTCAAGAGTGAGTTCGCGATCGACCTGCCACGCCCGCGCCACCCCGATGACCCGGTGGCCGCGGAGATCTCCGGTCAGCTGACCGACGAGCTGAAGGCGGAGGTGGCCCGTCATGTCCGTTGAGGCAATCCGTCCCGGTGTGAGTATGGGGACCGGGAGTCGCGTCAGCGACCTCGCCCGCAAGGCGTGGGCCGTGAGCTGGCCCAAACTGCTAGCCGTCGGCATCGCCCTCGGCCTGTGGGAGCTGGTCTTCCTCTCTCACTGGAAGCCCGACTTCCTGCTCCCCTCCCCCATCACAACCCTGTCGACGCTGAAGGAGATCGTCACCGAGAACATCTTCTGGCGTGAGGTCCACACGACGATGCAGCGCGGTGTCATCGGGTTCTTCTTCGCGCTGCTCATCGGTAGCGCCATCGGCATCGCGGTGTCTCAGTGGCGCGTGCTGCGAGTCGGGGTGGGCTCGATGGTCACCGGCCTACAGACGATGCCCTCCATCGCGTGGTTCCCGTTGGCCATCTTGCTGTTCGGCCTGCGGGAGTCGGCGATCATGTTCGTGATCATCTTGGGTGCCGCGCCCTCGATCGCCAATGGCATCATCAGCGGCATCGACGAGGTGCCACCGAACCTGCTCAGGGCAGGTCACATGCTGGGTGCTCGCGGGGTGAACCGCTACCGGCACGTGGTGTTGCCGGCGGCACTGCCCTCATACCTCTCGGGCCTGAAGCAGGGCTGGGCCTTCGCTTGGCGCAGCCTGATGGCCGGTGAGCTGCTGGTCCTCATCCCAGACCACCCGTCGCTGGGAGGCGCCTTGTCGTTGGCACGTACATCCCTCCAGGCCGATCGGTTGCTGGCGTTCATGATCGTCATCTTGATCATCGGCATGGTGATCGACGCGGTGTTCTCCTCGCTGTCGAAGTTCGTGCGGGAGCGGCGTGGCCTGACCGGCTTGTGACGACACAACGGCCCATCGGTGGGTGAGGCTGTGGCTTTGCGCTCCCGTGGGTGCGCGACTGGCCGCGGTCTCGGTAGGTTCAGCAGTGATGATTGCGCGCATTCCCGTCGTGGACGTCTCGCCGGTCGTGGACCTGGCCCGGCGGCCGGCGAAGGCCGTGGTGGGCGAGACTTTCGACGTGTCGGCAACGATCTTCCGCGAAGGCCACGACGCACTCGGAGCCAACGTCATCCTGACGGACCCCGACGGGAAAGCTCGCCCGATGGTGCGGATGCGCCAGGTCGAGGGGGTCGATCGCTGGGCGGCTTGGGTGACCCCAGACCAGGAGGGCGACTGGTCGTTCACGATCGAGTCGTGGGGTGACCCCTACGAGAGCTGGCGGCACACGGCAGAGATCAAGCTGGCGGCCAATGTCGACGTCGAGCTCGTCCTCGCCGAAGGCGCTCTCGTCCTCAAGCGCGCCGCGGCCGCCCTGCGGCGCGGGTCCACCGGGCAGCGCAAGGTGCTCAACGAAGCGGTCGAGGCGCTCAAGGACAAGCGCCGACCCGTTCCGGCCCGGGTCTCGCCAGCGTTCGGTGACGACGTGACAGACGTGCTGTCGCAGGCGCCGCTCAGAGAGCACGTCGACAGTGAAGGGCCGTTCCCGCTGCGGGTCAGCCGGGAGCGGGCGCTCGTCGGCGCCTGGTACGAGTTCTTTCCGCGCAGCGAGGGAGTCACCATCGATCCCGAGACGGGTCGGCTGCGATCCGGCACGTTGCGCACCGCTGCCAAACGGCTCGAGGCGATAGCGGAGATGGGCTTCGACGTCGCCTACCTGCCACCCATTCACCCCATCGGCGAGATCAACCGCAAGGGACCGAACAACACCTTGGTGGCGGGACCTGGTGATCCAGGATCTCCTTGGGCGATCGGCAGCGCCTTGGGCGGGCACGACGCTGTGCACCCAGAGCTCGGTGACATCGGTGACTTCGACGCGTTCGTGGCCCGAGCCGAGGAGCTCGGCTTGGAGGTTGCACTCGATTTCGCCCTGCAGTGCGCCCCCGATCATCCCTGGGTCACCTCTCACCCGGAGTGGTTCACGACGCTGGCCGACGGCAGCGTCGCGTACGCGGAAAATCCGCCCAAGAAATACCAGGACATCTATCCCGTGAACTTCGACAACGACCCAGAGGGGCTCGCCCATGAGGCCCTGCGCCTGGTGCGTTTCTGGATGGACCATGGTGTGCGGATCTTCCGCGTGGACAACCCACACACCAAGCCGGTGCCCTTCTGGGAGTGGCTGCTGGCTGAGATCCGCAGCACCGATCCCGACGTGATCTTCTTGTCGGAGGCCTTCACTCGACCACCGATGATGCGCACCCTCGCAGAGGTGGGATTCCACCAGTCGTACACCTACTTCACCTGGCGAACCCAGAAGGGGGAGATCGAGGCGTACCTGCGGGAGCTCTGCGAGGAAACGGGTCACGTCCTGCGGCCGAACTTCTTCGTGAACACGCCCGACATCCTCCACGCCTACCTGCAGTACGGCGGCCCCGCTGCGTTCAAGATCCGGGCCACGCTCGCCGCCATGTCGTCGCCGAGCTGGGGCGTCTACTCAGGCTTTGAGCTGTACGAGCACGTCGCCGTGCGTCCCGGGTCGGAGGAGTACCAAGACTCCGAGAAGTACCAGCTCCGACCGCGCGACTGGGACCAGGCGGCCGCCACCGGCCACACGCTGGCTCCGTACCTCGCCCGTCTCAACGACATTCGCCGCAGGCACCCGGCACTGCGCCGGCTGCGCAACCTGCGTCTGCACTATGTCGAGGACCCGGAGATCCTGGCCTTCTCCAAGTCGTCACCTCCCGTCCCCGCCGTGAGCGGCAGCCAGGATGGCAACGCCCGGGACACCGTGATCGTGGTGCTGAACCTCGATCCGCACGCAGCTCGCGAGTCGATGATCCACCTCGACCTGCCCGCGTTGGGGCTGAGCTGGGGCGACACGGTTCCGGTGCATGACGAGCTGACCGGTCGAACGTGGATCTGGGGTGAACACGAGTACATCCGACTGGACCCCGGCCAGGAGCCGGCGCACATCCTCACAGTTGGGAGCCAGGCTTGACCCCCATGCATCCCACCGAGCCCGGGCTTACCGAACATGACCCGGAATGGTTCAAGCGCGCGGTGTTCTACGAGGTGCTGGTCCGGTCGTTCAAGGACTCGAACGGCGATGGCGTCGGCGATCTGGCCGGGCTGACCGAGAAGCTGGACTACATCGCCTGGCTGGGGGTGGACTGCGTGTGGCTGCCGCCGTTCTACACGTCTCCCCTGCGCGACGGTGGCTACGACATCTCCGACTACACAGACATCCCGTCCGACGTGGGGTCGGTCGAGGACTTCAAGGCGTTTCTCGACGGGGCGCATCACCGCGGCCTGCGCGTGATCGTCGACTTCGTCCTCAACCACACCTCCGACCAGCATCCGTGGTTCCAGGCGTCGCGATCTGATCCGGACGGGCCGTACGGCGACTTCTACGTCTGGTCGGACACCGACGACCGCTGGTCGAAGGCACGCATCATCTTCGTGGACACCGAGTCGTCGAACTGGACGTGGGACCCGGTGCGCGGCCAGTACTTCTGGCACCGCTTCTACAGTCATCAGCCGGATCTCAACTTCGACAACCCGGCGGTGCATCAGGCGATGTTCGACGCGCTGGCGTTCTGGCTCGACCTCGGGATCGACGGGTTCCGACTCGATGCTGTGCCCTACCTGTACGAGCGGGACGGGACCGACGGCGAGAACCTTCCCGAGACCCACGAGTTCCTGCGCAAGCTGCGGCGGTACGTCGACGACAACTACCCCGACCGGATCCTGCTCGCGGAGGCCAACCAGTGGCCCTCCGACGTGGTCGACTACTTCGGTGACTTCGAGTCGGGCGGCGACGAGTGCCACATGTGTTTCCACTTTCCCGTCATGCCCCGCATCTTCATGGCCGTGCGTCGCGAGTCCCGATACCCGGTCTCGGAGATCTTGGACGAGACGCCCCCCATTCCGTCCAAGTGCCAGTGGGGGATCTTTCTGCGCAACCATGACGAGCTCACCTTGGAGATGGTGACCGACGAGGATCGCGACTACATGTGGGGCGAGTACGCCAAGGACCCCCGCATGAAGGCGAACATCGGCATCCGGCGGCGGCTCGCACCGCTCCTGGACAACGACCTCAACCAGATGGAGCTGTTCACCGCGTTGCTGCTCAGCCTCCCGGGATCACCCGTTCTGTACTACGGCGACGAGATCGGCATGGGGGACAACATCTGGCTGGGCGACCGCGACGGCGTACGGACCCCGATGCAGTGGACGCCTGACCGGAATGCCGGTTTCTCCACCGCCAACCCTGGCCGGCTGCACCTGCCCGCCACCATGGACCCGGTTTTCGGATATCAGGCCGTCAACGTCGAGGCAGAACTCGAGAACACCTCGTCGTTGCTCCAGTGGACCCGCCGGATGGTGCACGTGCGCAAGGATCACCCGGCGTTCGGGCTCGGCACCTTCAGCGACCTCGGTGGGAGCAACCCGAGCATCTTGAGCTACGCGCGAGAGTTCGGCGACGACACGGTCCTGTGTGTGAACAACCTCTCGCGATTCCCGCAACCGGTGGAGCTCGACCTCCGCAAGTGGGAGGGCGCCGAGCCGATCGAGATGCTCGGCGGCGTGCGCTTCCCGCGGATCGGTGAGCTGCCGTACCTGCTTACCCTGGGTTCCCACGGTTTCTATTGGTTCCGGATCCCCCGGACAACTGAGGACTGACCCTTATGAAGTCGGCAGACGACCATGCCGCTCTCACTATTTCCCCGATGCATCGGGCCTACCTGACCAACCAGCGCTGGTTCGGCGGCAAGGGCCGTGATTTCGACGTGCGCGCGGTGCACGAGCTGTCCTGGCTCTCCGAACCTCCAGGCGCCGGCGAGTGGCCGGTGACGCGCGTCGAGCTGGTCGAGATCGGTTACGAGGACGGCGATCTCGAGACCTACCAGGTGCCGGTTGCCTACTATCCGGAGAAGCAGGACCGGCTCGAGCACGCGTACATCGGCGAGGTCGAGAACCAACAGCTGGGCCGCGCCTTCGCGTACGACGCGTTGCACGACCGGAGTGCCACCGTGTACTGGTTGCGCGGAATCATCGACGAGCGGGTCACCCCCGACGCCCGCTTCAGCCGGCTGGAGACCGGGGACGAGCTCACGGAGGAGCCTTCGCTGGCCTTGACGGCGGAACAGTCGAACACCTCGCTGGTCTACGGCGAGCAGTCACTGCTGAAGGTGTTCCGCAAGGTCGCCGACGGGCGCAACCCGGACATCGAGATCCACCAGGCGCTCACCCTCGACGGCTGCGACAAGGTGGCCGCCCTGCTGGGGTGGATGTCGGGCCGTTGGACCAATGCGTCAGGCAAGACGGTGACGGCGGACCTGGCGATGCTGCAGCGGTTCCTGCGTACGGCGAGCAACGGCTGGGAGCTCGCACTCACCAGCGTCCGTGACCTGATGGCCGAGGGCGACCTGCACGCGGACGAGGTAGGTGGAGACTTCGCCGGGGAGTCCGAGCGGCTGGGTGCGACCACCGGCGAGGTCCACGCCGAGCTCGCGAAGCTGTTCGCGACAGCGAGATGGTCGGCCCCGCAGCTGTCCGAGCTGGCCGACCAGATGACGGCGAGGCTCGTGGACACGGTCGCGGCCGTCCCGCAGCTGAAGCCGTACGCTCCCGCCCTGCGCGGCATCTTCGACGACGTGCGCGGTCTGGCCGGGCCTGTGCCCGTGCAACGCGTGCATGGAGACCTGCACCTCGGACAGACCATGCGGACGGTGCGCGGCTGGAAGCTGATCGACTTCGAGGGCGAGCCCGCCAAACCGCTGGCCGGACGGGTCGCGCTGGACTCGCCGCTGCGCGACATCGCGGCGATGCTGAGATCGTTCGACTACGCGGCCCAGTCGATGACCACCAGCCCGAACGCCCATGACCAGGCCGGCTTTCGCGCCGTTGAGTGGACGGGGCGCAACAGGAGCGCCTTCCTGGACGGGTACGCGGCACTGACCGGGACCGACCCACGCGACCAGCGGTCCCTGCTGCTGGCGTACGAGATGGACAAGGCGGTGTACGAGTCGATGTACGAGTCTCGGAACCGGCCGTCCTGGCTGCCCATCCCGCTGGGGTCGATCGAGCGACAACTGGCGAATCCAGTAGCAGAGGTGGACGCATGAGTGCTCAGCGAGCCGTACCGAAGAAGCCGCTGCCGGTGAGCGCGACGGAGCTGCAGGCGTTGGTCGAGGGCCTGCACGCCAGCCCGCACTCGGTGCTCGGACCGCACGAGGGCAAGGACGCTGTCACCCTGCGAGTGCTTCGCCCCTGGGCCGACTCGGTGGTGGCGCGCATCGGCGACGACCGGATCGAGCTGCGGCACGAGTACGCCGGCATCTGGGTGGGCGTGCTGCCGGTCAGCAAGACGCCCGACTACCGGCTCGAGATCACCTACGACGATCAGGTCACCCACGACGGCGACGATCCGTACCGATTTCTCCCCACCCTGGGGGAGATCGACCTGCATCTGATCGGCGAGGGGCGTCACGAGCACCTGTGGCAGGTGCTGGGTTCGCACGTCCACATCTACGACACGCCCAACGGGCAGGTGACGGGCACGTCGTTCGCGATCTGGGCGCCCAACGCTCGAGGCGTTCGCATCGCCGGTGACTTCAACGGCTGGGACTCGCGGGCGTTTCCCATGCGGTCGCTGGGCAGCAGCGGTGTCTGGGAGCTGTTCGTCCCCGGCATCGGGTCCGGCACCTACTACAAGTACGACGTCTGCGGCGCCGACGGGGTGTGGCGGCAGAAGGCCGACCCCATGGCCACCCACACAGAGCACCCACCCGCCACGGCGTCGGTGGTCTTCCGCTCGTCGTTCGAGTGGTCGGACCAGAGCTGGCTCGACCAGCGTCCTCAGCACTCGCCGCAAAGACATCCGATGAGCGTCTACGAGGTGCACCTCGGCTCGTGGCGGCGGGGGCTGTCGTACCGTGAGCTCGCCGATCAGCTGGTGCCTTACGTCGCCGAGCTCGGGTTCACCCACGTCGAGTTGCTGCCGGTGATGGAGCACCCGTACGGCGGCTCATGGGGCTACCAGGTCTCGTCCTACTTCGCGCCCACCTCCCGGCACGGCAACCCTGACGACTTCCGATTCCTGGTCGACCGGCTGCACGACGCCGGCATCGGCGTGATCGTCGACTGGGTTCCGGCGCACTTCCCCAAGGACGAGTGGGCGCTGGCTCGGTTCGACGGCACCGCGCTGTACGAGCATCCTGACCCGCTGCTGGGCGAACATCCGGACTGGGGCACCTACGTGTTCAACTTCGGTCGTCCGGAGGTACGCAACTTCTTGGTCTCCAACGCCTTGTACTGGCTGGAGGAGTTTCACATCGACGGGCTGCGGGTCGACGCCGTCGCATCGATGCTCTACCTGGACTACTCGCGCGAGGAGGGCCGGTGGACCCCGAACATCTACGGGGGCCGGGAGAACCTGGAGGCCGCACAGTTCCTCCAGGAGATGAATGCCACCTGCTATGGGCGAGTGCCCGGATCGATCACGATCGCGGAGGAGTCCACCGACTGGCCAGGGGTCACGCGGGCAACGCATCTGGGCGGCTTGGGCTTCGGGTTCAAGTGGAACATGGGCTGGATGCACGATTCGCTGGACTACATCGCGCACGACCCGATCCACCGGCAGTTCCATCACCATCAGATGACGTTCGCGATGATGTACGCGTACTCCGAGAACTACGTGCTCCCGATCTCGCACGACGAGGTCGTGCACGGCAAGGGGTCGCTGCTTCGCAAGATGCCGGGCGACCGCTGGCAGCAGCTCGCGAACCTGCGGGCATACCTCGCGTTCATGTGGGCGCACCCCGGCAAGCAGCTGATCTTCATGGGCTCGGAGCTGGCCCAGGAGGCCGAGTGGTCCGAGGCTCGTGAGCTTGACTGGTGGCTGCTGCAGCATCCGGACCACCGGGGAGTCCACGACCTGGTGCGCGACCTGAACCGGATCTACCGCGAGACTTCCGCGCTGTGGGCTCACGACCAAGATCCCAAGGGCTTCGCCTGGATCGACGCCAACGACGCCACCAACAACGTGCTCAGCTTCGTGCGCACGGATCCAGGCTCGGCGCCGCTCGTGTGCGTGTCCAACTTCGCCGCGCTCCCCCATTACGACTACCGCCTCGGCCTGCCGGCAGCGGGCCCCTGGCAGGAGGTCCTCAACACCGACGCGGAGACGTACCTGGGCTCGGGAGTGGGCAACCTCGGACAGGTCGAGGCGGTTCGTGAGACGTGGCACGGGCTCCCTGCCAGCGCGGCATTGACCCTGCCTCCGCTCGGCACCCTGTGGTTGCGCCCCACCTGATCCGCCGAGACGCCAACTTTTCGGCACTTTTGTCGGCGTGTCGCGGCAGAGATGGCTTCTCGGCTGGCCGCCGCGGGCGACCCCGTCGGCTCTGTTTCCCGTGGTCCGCACCCGAGCCGAGGTACGACCGGCGTCGAAAAGTAGAGTTGGGGCAATGGCGAGTCCGGAGCAGCCGACCCTGACAGACGGTCAGGTGACCCTTCGGCCATGGCGAGATTCCGACATCGATGAAGCCCGGCTGGCTCACGACGGAGAGATGGCCCACCGGTTCGGCTTCCCCGCAGCTATCCCCCCACGGGCAGCCCAGGCCGCCGCGATCGGTCGCTGGCGGGAGCAGTACGCAGACGACCGGCGAGTGGTCAACTTCTTGATCGAGTACGGCGAACAAGCGGCGGGCATCGTCGAGGTACGCGATCGTGGCGACCGGGTCGGTGAGCTGTCCTGGGCTGTGTTCTCCGCGTACCGCCGACGCGGAATCGCCACCCATGCGGTGCGCATGCTGGTCGGCTACGCCTTCGACGAACTCGGCCTGGAGCGGCTGGAGGCGTACGTCGAGCCCGACAACCTGGGATCGATCAGGATCGCATCCCGGGCAGGACTACGCCACGAGGGCCTGCTCCGACGGCAGCGGACAACGGGTGCACAGCGGCGGGACTACGTGCTGCTGGCCCGACTGCGTGACGACCCGGAACCGATGAGTCGCGAGGGCTTCATCCCGATGCTCAACTCCTGGTTGCCCCGAAAGCGGGTCATTGCCCAGATCCTGGTAAGGGATCCGGCCGACCGGGTGCTGGTCTGTGAGCTCACGTACAAGCGCGACTGGGATCTGCCAGGTGGCGTCGTCGAGGTTGGCGAGTCCCCCAGGGACGGCGCTCGGCGCGAGCTGTTCGAGGAGCTCGGCTCGCAGGTCCCGATCTCCGTGGGTCCGCTGCTGGGCGTCGACTGGCTTCCCGCCTGGCGCGGCTGGGACGACGCCTGCACCTTGGTGTTCGACGGGGGATGTCACCCGCCGGAGCTCCTGATGGGTCTGGCGCTCGAGCAGCGCGAGCTCAAGCGGGTCGACTTCCTGGATCCGGCTCAGATCGCCGAGCGTTGCACCCCCGCCACTGCCCGGCGAATTGCGGCATTAGTCGGTAACGGTCGGCACCAGATCCAGTATCTCGAAGGCGGACGACCAGGCTGAGGATCTATGATCCGGCCTGTGAGTTGGCTGGGCATAGGCATAGCACTGGGCCTGGGGGCGGGCATCGCGCCCAGCCCGCTGCTCGGTCTTGTGCTCGCGAACTCGCTCCGCCGGGGTTTCGGGTCCGGGTTGCTCACGTCTTTCAGCCCGCTTTGCACCGATCTGCTGATCATCGGCACGTCTCTCATATTGCTGCAGGTCATGCCCGTTCGCATGGTGGCGGCGCTCGGCATCATCGGTGGCGTGGTCATCATCGGTCTGGCGATCGATTCCCTGGTGGTGGCTCGTCGCCGCGATCCGGTGCCCCGTTCCGCCGCGATGCGGCGGGCGGTCTCCGAGTCAGCTTTCGCGAACCTGTTCAATCCGCATCCGTGGCTGTTCTGGCTCACGGCGGGCGGGGCGCTGCTCAGCACCGCCTACGACGACTCCCCGGCGCGGGCCATCTGGTTCCTGGCCGGCTTCTACGTCGCGCTGGTCGGTGTGAAGGTGATCTGTGCCCGGATCGTCTCGTCGTCCGGCCGCCCGTTCTCCCCCGAACCCTATCGGCGGGCGCTCGTCGCCAGCGCCCTGCTGCTGACGGTCACTGGTGTGTTCGTGATGATGCACTTCTTCCCGACGATGCTGGACCTCGGCTCGACCTCGGCCTAGGACGCGCTCCGCTCGTCATCGACAGGCGTTCGTCACCGCGCCACAGTCAGGAACCCACGCCGGACACCACTCCGCCGTACTGCCCGATCACGGCTGGTTTGCCCCCGCCAACCGGCGGGATCTCCATCAAGATCTGGTGGTCGTACTGCAGGCGAGCCCAGTGCCTCACTCCATGCGGCAGGTACGCCTTGGCGGCCGAATTGCCATTCCAGCGGAGGTAGCCGCCTGGGTCGACGTGGTAGCGATCCGTGCGTACCAATGTCGCGAAGACCAGCACGCCGCCGTCGTCGAGCCGCAGAGCGTACCGCACCGGCATGATCGACCAGGTCTGACGGAAGCTTGCGTACGCGAGCTTGGCCTGCGCGTCCTGGATCTCGCGCATCTGCTGGAGGAACGCATCGCGGACGAACATGCGGCGCAACGGCGACGACCTGGCCTGCAACACCTTCGCGTAGTCGCGGCAGGCCCGCGCCGGGCTCATGACAACGCCATCCGCATCATGGGGACTCACCGAGACTGCTGCCCCCGGGTCATCGGTGCGGAACTCCGGCAAGGTTGCGTCGACCGCAATCTCCGGTCCGTACATCATCCGCCACGGGTCGGTCGTGCTCTTCCGTGCGAACAACGACATCCTGCTGACACCTGCGTCTGGAACGGGCAGCTCCGCAACGAACCACAGCGGGTAACTGCCAAAACGCGGACTGGCGACGACGCCGGGGCCGCTTAGTGGGGTGGTCTCGAGCGGCTGGTCGGGGGACAGCCGGAAGGAGACCAGGTACGCCCCGGCATCGATGCGCAGCAGTGGACCGCCCTCCACCGTGGCGAGTGTCGAATCGCTCCAGCGCGCGTCCGCGTTGGCCCGCACGCTGTCGTAGTTGAGGAGCACGGACGCTGCCGTGGAACGTCCTGCTGCGACCTTGCTCAGATCGTCCAAGTCCTTGCGGTGCGGAAGATCACAGGCAGCAGGCAGCGTGAGCAGGGTCGCCAGGACAGGAGCGACCACCATCGGTCTCACAAGCGCGCCCGTAGCTCAGCCGTGTCGTTCGGTTGCCTGCTCCGACGTCGCATACCGATCAGGGACCATCCGACGAGCGCCAGCCCGGCGCCCAGCACGACTCCGGCGAGTGCGCCGACGAACGCTCCGGGCACCACCACCGCGGCCGACACTGTGAGCGGACCGACAGGTCTGGCATCGGTGCTCAAGATCACGACGTCGTCGGCTGCATCGGGAAGCCGGAACGACAGGTTGACCTGGCCGACGCCTTCGGCGGAGGCGATCCAGATGTCGAGACTGGACGGGTCAGCAGACAGGTCAAGCGACCCCGCGACAGCCTGTGTAGAGAGGTGCAACGGGACTCGGACGCTGGTTACCTCGGTGCGAGCCACGCCGCTGAGGAAGTCCCGAACGTCCACGTCGTGGGCGACTCCAGCGAAGAGATGCTGTCGGGTTTCCTGGGCTTGCGCTGTGACGATCACACGCGGGCCGGCGTACGCGATGGCTCTCGGGACGGTGACCAAGCCGGTGCCATGAACGTCCACCTGGTGTGACCTCATGGTGGCCGTGTTATCGACTCCGAACCACGCGGCGGCGACACCTCCAGCCAACACCAGCAGGACGCCGGCCAAGATGAGCAGCCCACCTATCACGCGTCGCATCCGCCCCCGCTCCCGTGGCGCAGCATCTCGGTCGGATCCTCGGGGGGCGGCTAGAACAGCGCGCTGGCGAGACGCTGACGGGCGGCGCGTACGCGGGGGTCGTCGTTGCCGACCGCCGTGAAAAGGTCGAGCAAGTGCGTTCGCGCCTGATCCCGATCGTCGTCGGCGACCCGTCGGATGCAGTCGATCATGCGGTCAAAGGCACCTTCGACGTCTCCAGCCAGCAGCTCCATGTCGGCGGCCAGCGACTGCGCGGTGACGTCGTCGGGATGGTCGGCGGCGCGCCCAACGGCCTCCTCGGTGTCCACATCTCGAGTACGGATCGCGAGTCTTGCGCTCGCCAGCCCAGCGACGGCCTCGGGGTCGGTGGAGTTCTGCGAGAGCACTGCCTCGTATCCCGCCACCGCGCCCTTCAGGTCCCCTCGCTGCATGGCGTCCTCGGCTGCGGCGAGTCGCGGGTGACCGACCGGCTCGGCGGGCGCTGCTTCAGGCTCAGGCTCTGCCTTCCGGGTCACCCGGCCGGTCACACCGTTGGCCACCGCGGTTTGGAGCACCTGTGAGAACACGCCGCGCAACTCCTCGATGGGCACTGGCTCCTGAAGCAACGGAGCCAGCTGGCCCCGGAGCACCAGGGCAACCAGGGGGACGCCGGGTACGCCGACGGAGGCCACCAGCTGGGGCTGGGCATCCACGTCGACCTTGGCCAGCAGGAACTGCCCGGCGAACTCGTCGGCGAGCGCCTCCAGGGTCTGGTTGATCTGGACCGAAGGGGCGGACTTGGTGGACCAGAAGCTGAGCACCACGGGGTACGTCATCGACTGCTCGACGACCTGCGGGAAGTCGGCCTCCGTGACATCCACGGAGTAGGCCCCCGAGCCGGGTCCGCCGCCTTCACGACCGGCTGCGGGCGGTTGATTGGCAAGAGCGGAGAGATCGATCGCGCCTCGACGCGAGAAGCTGCCGGTAGTCATGGGCTTATCCTCTCGTGCCGTTGCCTTGGCCACGGTTGGGGCCCCTCGCTCGGGCGACACCGCAGGCCATCAGAACCGGGCAGGCTCGCGGTATTCCCCCCACAGCGTTCGCAAGGCGCCGCAGATCTCGCCCAGGCTTGCTTCGGCCCTCGCGGCGTCGAGCATGGCCGGGACCATGTTGTCGGTGCTGTCTGCCACCTCCAACATGCGGGCCAGGGTCGCGTCGACGCGCCGCTGGTCGCGCTCGGCCCGGCGGCGGCTGAGGATGCCCACCTGCTCGACCTCGACCTCATGCGAGACCCGGAGGATCTTCAGGTCACCACTCACCGTCCCGGTGTGACAGTTGACACCGACGATCTTCTTGTCACCCTTCTCGAGCTTCTTCTGGTACTGGAAGGCGGCTTCCGCGATCTCCCCCATGAACCACCCGTCGTCGATGCCGCGAAGGATGCCGGAGGTCATGGGGCCGATCTTGTGGTCAGCGCCCTGACCCCCTCCCAGCTCGATGATCTTGGCGAACACGGCTTCTGCCTCCGCCTCGAACGTGTCGGTCAGTGCCTCGACGTACCACGATCCACCCAGTGGGTCAGCCACGTTGGCGACCCCGGTCTCCTCCATCAGCACCTGCTGCGTACGCAAGGCGATCTCCGCCGACTCCTGGGTAGGCAGGGCGAGCGTCTCGTCTAGCGCGTTCGTGTGCAACGAGTTGGTGCCACCGAGAACGGCAGCCAACGCCTCGACAGCCGTGCGCACAACGTTGTTGTAGGGCTGTTGCGCCGTGAGGGACACACCGGCCGTCTGGGTATGGAAGCGCAGCGACTGGGCTTTCTCGGTCTTCGCGCCGTAGACGTCGCGGAGCCACCGGGCCCAGATCCGGCGGGCGGCGCGGAACTTGGCGATCTCCTCGAAGAAGTCCAGGTGGCTGTCGAAGAAGAAGGACAGACCCGGGGCGAACGTCTCGATGTCGAGACCACGCGACTGACCCAGCTCTACGTACGCGAAGCCATCGGCGAGAGTGAACGCCAGCTCCTGCGCGGCGGTCGAGCCTGCCTCCCGAATGTGATAGCCAGAGACGGATAGCGGCTTGTAGGCGGGGATCTCGCGATTGCAGTAGTCCATCAGGTCGCCGATGAGCCGCAGATGTGGCTCGGGCCGGAACAGCCATTCCTTCTGCGCGATGTACTCCTTGAAGATGTCGGTCTGCAGGGTGCCGTTGAGCTTCGTGATGTCGGCACCTTGACGCTCGGCGGCGACGATGTACATGCAGAAGATGGGTACGGCCGGACCGGAGATCGTCATAGATGTCGTGACGTCTTCCAATGGGATCCCGCCGAACAGCACATCCATGTCGGCCGCTGAGTCGATCGCGACACCGCAGTGACCGACCTCACCAAGGCTCGTCGGATCATCAGAGTCCCGACCCATCAGGGTTGGCATGTCGAAGGCGACGCTCAGGCCGCCGCCACCTGCACCGAGGATCATCTTGTATCGCTCGTTGGTCTGTTCGGGGTTGCCGAAACCCGCGAACTGACGGATCGTCCAGGCCCGGCCACGGTAACCGGAGGCGTACAGACCCCTGGTGAAGGGAAACTCACCGGGCCACCCGATCTGCTCGAAACCTGGTTGGTCGGTCCCCGCAGGTGGCCCGTAGGCCGGCTCAACCTCAAGGTCCGACAGCGTTGTGAAGTCCCCTTCGCGCAGTCTGCTGTTGTCGTACCGCTCCTGCCAGCGAGCTCGTCCAGCCTCGATCTGGTCGGCGTTCATCGCGCCTCCTCCATACCCGGTCTCGTCTTCGGTCTCAGACTCCTAGGATATCCGACTATCTGAGGTGCAGATACATGTCGCCTCCTGGACCGATGAGTTTTCGTCGAATCTGCCGTATCACAGTTATCGCCGTCGCGTACGGACCATCCGCCCACAGCACCCGCGCACGAAGGAGAACCGCCAAGCATGTCGAAGAGCGAGAAGATCATCAAAGCGAACGACGTCGATCTCTGCGTGGAGACTTTCGGTCGTGTCGCGGATCCGGCGATCCTGCTCGTCCACGGGGCGTCCGCCTCGATGCTGTGGTGGGAGGAGGAGCTCTGCGGGCAGATCGCCGTGGCCGGCCGGTACGTGATCCGGTTTGACAACCGCGACACCGGCAGGTCGGTCAGTTATCCGCCGGGGAAGCCGCAGTACTCACTCGGGGACATGATGGCCGACGCAGTGGGCATACTGGACGCCCTCGGCGTCGGCCGAGCGCACCTCGTCGGCCGGTCGATGGCGGGGGCGATCGTCGCACTGGCCGCGATTCACTCCCCCGGCCGGGTGGCCTCGCTCACCCTGGTCTCTACCACCACGGGAAGCGCGGACCTGCCCCCGATGTCGGAGGAATTCACCCGCTACACCAGCTCCGGCGGACCCGACCCTTCGGACCCAGCGGCGGTCGTAGACTTCATCGTCGACCTGATGAAGGTGTACTCGGGTGGCTCGCCGTACTACGACGAAGCCGCCGTGCGGGGTGTAGCCGAGCGAGACGTGGCGCGCACCCGCAACATCGCCTCCTGTCTGACCAACCACTTCGTCATCGACTTCGGCGAAGCGATCCGGTTCAGGGAGATCCTCGCGCCCACCCTGGTGGTGCATGGTGAGCGCGACCCGGTGTTCCCGCTTGGCCACGGGCAGGCCCTGCACAACGAGATTCCGGGCGCTGCGCTCCTGATCCTGGAGCAGGCCGGGCACGAGCTGCCGCCGCCGCTCTGGGACGTGTTCGTGCCGGCGCTGATCCGGCACACCGCCCACTGACCGGTGCGGCAGAACTGACCGGCGACGGACTTGTGCCTAGAAGTCGCCCGCGTGCTCGCGCACGGGGCGCAGGAGCGCGAACAGCTCAGCCAGAGCGGGCTCATCGAGCGCGCCCAACGCGAACCTGTCCTTAACCAGATCGAGTGTCGCCAGCTCGACAGCTCGTCGGCCGGCTTCGGTGATCTGTGCGAGCACGGCCCGTCTGTCCTCTGGATGCGGTTGCCGCTCGACGAATCCCGACCGCTCGAGTCGATCGACGATGCTCGTCACGGACGTCGGGTGCACCTGGAGGCGTTCCCCCATCTTGCCCAAGGGCAGCGATCCCCGGCGGCTGAAGGTCAGCAGCACCAGGGCCTCGTACCTGGCGAAGGACAGCCCATGTGGCTTGAGCAGCTCATCGAGCTGAGCGAGGACCAACTGCTGGGCGCGCATCAGGGAGGTCACAGCACGCATCGACTCAACGCCGTCCCAGCGTTGCTCCCACTGGCGGGCAGCTTCTTCAATCGGGTCGAAGGGCAGGGGTCTGCTACGGGCCATGGTCCCGAAGGCTATCGAGTCCCCCGCTGGCCGGATTCCGAATCGTCGCCCTCCGGTCGTGGACCGCGCCCCGTCAGCGGGTCCTGCGGGTCACGCTGCGGTCCATCGGCCGTAGCCCCGCTTCGAAGATAGCCCGCTCAATGGTCATGTCCCGGCCGTCGGGGTTTCCGACGTATCTGATCTCACGCAAGCCCTGGTCCTGGGCAGCGTTCTCGAAAGTGAAGTGGCCGTAGCCGAGCACGCGTCCGCTGAACGGTTTGTCGACGGTGATGTCGAGGATGCGTGCCATGGGCATCGTCGCGAGCCGCTGGTTGAAGACACCGTTCAGGCGGAAGACTCGCATGTTGGTGATCACAAACACGTCCCGGTACTCTTCCAGCGCGAGCCAGCCCGCGTGAAGAAACAGGCCGACCGCTATCAGGAACGGCAGCCAGGCGGACCGCACCGGGCTGAAGAGAAACAGCACGAACGCGAGGACCCCACCCAGCAGTTCGGCGTAAGCCCGTAGATAGACGACCCGATGATGATGCACCTCATCGATGACATGCTCGCCCTCGTCGACCAGCACGTGATGTTGAACGTGGGGATTGGTGATCGAGCTCAGCCAGCCGAACATCGGCTACGGGTCATCTTCCGAGTGCAGTGAGGAAGGCGATGAGCCGCTCGAAGGCGATGCCGATCGCCGCAACCGTTGCATTGACGGCGTCCGCGGCTTGTTGGGGTCGCGAGAGCACGTAAAACAGCGCAAGGGCGACGAGAAAGACCCACAGAACCCTTCGCCCCGTGTCGCTCACCGTTCCTCCTCGACCATGGGGACCCGTGACGGGTCTCCTCCACTCACGGCTGTCCCATGTCTAGCGCACGCATGCCTGCGATGCAGTGAGGCGCGCCCCGAAAAAGCTACTCCAACCCTGCACAACTCAGCGTAGCCCGGCAGGCACGCCATGACGGCGCACCACGCTCAGAACGCGGCGATAACCTCATCCGCGGCGGCATATGGATCGGTTTGACCCGCCGCCACCGCGTCCGCGAGCTCGTCGAGCCTGTCATGTCCGTGAACGTTCCCGAACTTCTCACGCAAGGACGTCAAGGCGATCGCCTCGATCTCGTCGCGCGCGCGCCGGCTCCGGCGACGATCCAGCTCGCCGGTCTCCGCCATCCACGCGCGGTGCTGGCCGATGGCCTCGACGACGCGCTCGAGGCCCTGCCCCTGGTTGGCCACCGTCTTGATGATGGGAGGACGCCAGGACTCGGCATTACCCCCCGCCAGTGCAAGCATCGCGCGGAGGTCGCGCAGCACGTTGTCGGCACCGTCCCGGTCTGCCTTGTTGATCACGTAGATGTCGGCGATCTCCAAGATTCCTGCCTTGGCGACCTGGATCCCGTCACCCATCCCGGGCGCCAGCAGGACCACAGTCGTGTCGGCCAGCCCCGCAACCTCGACCTCTGACTGACCGACTCCGACGGTCTCGACCAAGATGACGTCACAACCCGCGGCGTCGAGCACCCGCAGCGCCTGGGGGGTCGCCCACGCCAGTCCTCCCAGGTGGCCCCGGCTGGCCATGGACCGGATATAGACATCTGGATCGGTCGCGTGCTCCTGCATTCGGACCCGGTCGCCCAGCAGCGCCCCACCGGTGAACGGCGATGAGGGATCGACCGCCAACACTCCCACCCGCTCACCCGCGGCGCGGAACGCCGTCACCAGGGCCGACGTCGATGTTGACTTACCAACCCCCGGTGATCCGGTTATCCCGACGATCTGCGCCCGCCCGGTGCGAGAGGCCAGCAGCGCCGCGACCTGCCGGAGCATCGGAGAGCCGTCCTCGATGAGGGAGATAAGCCTGGCCACCGCCCGCGGATCCCCCGTGCGTGCCCCGTCGACCAGCTCGGATGCTCCGTGATCGGCCCGGCCCTGCCGCGCAGTCATCGGCATCGGCCGAGCTGGTGTCACGCCTTCGGGACGCGAACGATCAACGCGTCACCTTGTCCGCCGCCACCGCACAGCGAGGCAGCGCCCATCCCTCCGCCGCGGCGAGCAAGCTCGAGGGCCAGGTGCAACACGATGCGCGCCCCAGACATCCCGATCGGGTGACCGAGCGCAATCGCGCCTCCGTTGACGTTGACCTTGTCGGTGTCGACACCCAGGTCTGCAGCACTCGCCAGGCCCACTGCCGCGAAGGCCTCGTTGATCTCGACGAGGTCCAGGTCGCCGGGTGAGATGCCCTCTTTCGCACACGCCTTCCGGATCGCGTTGGCGGGCTGTAGCTGCAAGGTGGAGTCCGGTCCAGCAGCAGCCCCGTGGGCGCCGATCTCAGCGAGCCAGGACAGCCCGAGGTCTTCGGCCTTGGACTTGCTCATCACGACCACCGCGCAGCCTCCGTCGGAGATCTGCGAAGCCGAGCCCGCCGAGATGGTGCCGTCCTTTGCGAAGGCCGGCCGGAGCCTGCCCAGTGACTCGGTAGTGGTATCCCCGCGGATGCCCTCGTCCTCCTTGACGACGACAGGGTCTCCACGACGCTGCGGCACCTCCACCGGGACTACTTCGTCTTCGAACAGTCCGTTCTTCCAAGCGGCTGCCGCGCGTTGGTGTGAGGCCGCGCTGAAGGCGTCCTGAGCCTCGCGGCTGAGCCCCAGGCCGTCTGCGTTGCAGGCCTCGGTCAGGGCTCCCATCGCCTGGTCGGTGAAGATGTCCCACAGGCCGTCGTAGGCCATGTGGTCGATCATCGTGACGTCGCCGTACTTGAACCCTTCTCGCGACTTGCGCAACAGATGCGGTGCGTTGGTCATCGACTCCATGCCACCAGCCACGACCACCTCGAACTCGCCGACTCGGATGAGCTGGTCAGCCAGCGCGATCGCGTTGATGCCGGACAAGCACACCTTGTTGACCGTGAGAGCCGGGACCGACATCGAAATGCCGCCCTTGTGGGCCGCTTGCCGGGCTGGGATCTGTCCCGCGCCCGCGGCCAGCACCTGTCCCATGATGACGTACTCGACCTGCTCAGGCGCGGTGCCGGCCTTGTCGAGCGCCGCCTTGATGGCGAATCCTCCAAGATCCGAACCGGAGAAACTCGTGAGCCCACCCAGAAGCCTGCCGATGGGAGTGCGTGCACCGGCGACGATTACTGTTTCAGACATAAGAACTCCGCCTCTGGTGGGATACGTTGGTGTGCTTTGCACGATACCTATCCCTGGCCCGCTGACGCATATCGGATCGATGGTCGCTTTGTCGAACTGGTCACAGTTACTCGCTCGGTGACGTGGCCAACCGGGACGATAGCGGGATCTTCTCCACCCGGCCCGCATCCTTGGAGGGCGTGTGCAACCCGAGTCCGCAGCGCCGACCACGTCCCTGCCGCACCACCTGTTCACCGCCATCGACCACGTGGGGATCGCCGTATGGGACCTGGAGACGGCCATCCGTTTCTACTCCGAGACGTTCGGACTCGAGGTTGCTCACCAAGAGGTCAACCAGGAGCAAGGCGTACGCGAGGCGATGCTGCCCGTCGGCGAATCGGGCTCATGCATCCAGCTGATGGCGCCGCTCACGCCGGACTCGGTCATCGCGAAGTTCCTGGACCGCCGTGGGCCGGGCATCCAGCAACTCGCGTACCGGGTCACCGACATCGAGGCGGTCAGCGAGGAGCTCCGCTCGCGCGGAGTCCGGTTGCTCTACGACGAGCCTCGGCATGGCACCGGAGGGTCACTGGTCAACTTCGTGCACCCACGACACGCCGGCGGGGTGCTGGTAGAGCTCGTGCAGCCAAACCAGGCACCAGGGCCCAGGTAGGGGGCAAGATTGGGCGGTAAAGCCTACGAAGCACGCATTCCGCTGGCTGCGAAGTAAGTCACAGACTCATGCGGCGGGGCGATACCGGCCGGTAGATTCACGCGGAAACGCGTAGGACAGGAAAACGGTAGGGACAATGGTGACGGCCATGCTCCTGCCTGTTACCCGCTTGTTTGCGGCCGAGCTCCGGAGGGCGACGTGAAGGAGATTCTCGAAGCCATCGTGTCGGGAGAAGCCGCGACAGCTGACTTCGCGAAACTGCGCGTCCCCGGCGAATATCGAGCCGTGACCGTCCACAAGGACGATGTGTCCATGTTCGACGGGCTCGCAACGCAGGAGAAGGATCCGCGCAAGAGCCTGCTGGTGAGAGAGGTCCCGGTGCCCGAGCTTGGCCCCGGTGAAGCACTGGTTGCAGTGATGGCCTCGGCCATCAACTACAACACGGTGTGGACCTCGATCTTCGAACCCATGTCGACATTTGGCTTCCTCGAGAGGTATGGCCGGCTCTCCCCGCTCGCCAAACGACACGACCTGCCCTATCACGTCGTCGGATCGGATCTGGCCGGCGTGGTCTTGCGGACCGGCCCCGGCGTGTACGCCTGGCGGCCCGGTCAGGAGGTCGTTGCCCATTGCCTCTCGGTCGAGCTCGAACATCCCGATGGGCACAACGACACGATGCTCGACCCCGAGCAGCGCATCTGGGGTTTCGAGACCAATTTCGGTGGCCTTGCGGAGCTCGCCCTGGTCAAGGCGAACCAGCTGATGCCCATGGCCGCGCACCTGAGCTGGGAGGAGGCGGCCTGCCCGGGACTGGTGAACTCGACCGCCTATCGCCAGCTCGTCTCACGCAACGGCGCGGACATGAAACAGGGCGACGTAGTGCTGATCTGGGGCGCGTCCGGCGGACTCGGGTCTTACGCCACCCAGCTGGCGCTGAACGGCGGTGCGATCCCGGTGTGCGTCGTGTCGTCCCAGGACAAGGCCGAGCTGTGCCGTGCCATGGGTGCCGACCTGATCATCGACCGTCGCCTGGAGGCATACCAGTTCTGGCGGGACGAAACCACCCAGGACCAGAGCGAGTGGCGACGCTTCGGTGCCCGGATCCGAGAGCTGACCGGGGGTGAGGACCCCGACATCGTCTTCGAGCACCCGGGACGCGAGACATTCGGCGCCAGTACGTTCGTCGCTCGAAAGGGCGGCACGATTGTCAGCTGCGCGTCTACCTCCGGGTTCCTGCACGAGTATGACAACCGCTATCTCTGGATGAACCTCAAGCGCATCATCGGGTCGCACTTCGCCAACTACCGAGAAGCGTGGGAAGCGAATCGGTTGATCGCAAAAGGCCGGATTTATCCTACTTTGTCCAAATCGTACCCTCTCGAGCAGGTAGGACAGGCGGTGTTCGAGGTGCATCGCAATCAACATCAGGGCAAGGTTGGAGTACTCTGCCTTGCACCGGAGGAGGGGCTCGGCATTCGAGACTTCGTCATGCGTGATCAGCACTTGGACCAGATCAACCGCTTTCGCGGGGCGTGATCGGCGAGACGTTCTGGGCTACCTTTATCGCTACTCGAGTACGCAGTAATCAGGAGTGTGCACATGACCGACCAGCCAGGTCTGTCCATCTTCGATAAGCAGCCACCGTCGGCACCAACGCGTTTCCCGATCGTCAGGCGAAGTGGATACGACCGCGAGGCAGTTGACCAGTTCTTGGCGAGCGAGGACAACGCCCGCTTGGAGGCCCGCTCGGCTCTCCGAGCGGCTACGCAGAAGGTCAAGGAGTGCGAGGCGCAGATCGCCGGCCTGCAGCGGCGGCTGGCCGAGAACGCTAAGCCAAGCTACGCAGGCCTGGGTGGCCGGGCAGCGGAGATGCTGCGGCTCGCCGAGGAGCAGGCCGAGGAGGTCGCGACCCAGGCCCAGGAGGAGGCGGCCAAGATCCTGGCCGCCGCCAAGTCCGAGGCATCACGGATGCGCACGGACGCGCACGCGGAGGCCGAGGACATCAAGGTCGTGCAGCTGCAGGAGGTCGAACAGCGACGCCAGGCCTATATCGCCGAGGCAGAGCAGATCCGGGCGCAGGCAAATGCCCAGAGCGCGGACGTGCTCGCCGCCGCCCGGCGGGAGGCCGAACAGATCCGGATGGCGGCGCACCAAGAGGCAAACGACCTGCTCACCTCAACCAGGCGCGAGGCTGAGAAGGCGCGCGCGGCCGCTGACCGCGAGGTGTCCGAAGCCCGCCGTACGCTGGCTGTGGAGAAGGAGCGGCTCACCAAGGAAGCCGCCGAACACCACGCTCTCGCGTCGTCCGAAACCCAGCGGCTGGTGAGCGAGGCGGAGGAACGCGCCGCCGCTGCCGAAGAGCGGGCTAAGAATGTGACGTCCCAGACCGCGCGCCACCGTGAGGAGGCGACTGCAGAGGCAGACCGGCTCCTCGGCCGATCTCGACGCGAAGCCGAGCAGCTTGTTCAAGCCGCTCGCAAGAAGGCAGAACAGTTCCTCCACCAGCGCCAGGCCGAGGAAGATGCCCGGCTCGAGGAGTCACGTCAAGAGGTGGAGCAGCTCGAGCGCCGCCGCGACGGCATCGTCAGCCAGCTGGGTGCACTGCGGGATCTCGTTGCCAGTTTCGGCAGCGATGTCCAGTCAGCCACCTCCGACCCCTTCAGTCCAGGCGAGCAGGCCGAGGCTTTGTCCTCCGCCGACTCGGGCGACGAAATCGAGGCACCACAGCCTGCCCCGACCCCAGGGCGGCGCAAGTCCACGCGCTCATCTGGAGCCAAGTCCGCACGAGCCGCCGAGCAAGCCGATGAGCCCGAGTCTGAGGATAAGACCGAGGCCGAGCAGGCTTCCTCCGCCACCGAGACCGAGGAGCCCGAAAAGGCCACCGGCGCCTGGGACCGTGCACCAACAGCGGCTCAGATCGCCAAGGAGGCCAGCGCAGCCGCCGAGAGCGACGACGCGGAGACCGAGTTGACGTCGAGCCAGTCCAGAGACTGACCCAGCGCAGGTCGAAGGCTGTCGCACGAGGTGAATGCCCCAGACGGCGCTGGCGACCCGGAGGACGACCCGATCGAGGCGCCCGGTTCCGCTGCTGACCCCACCGAGGCCGGCGAGCGCGGATCTCGCGACAGTGCGGCGCCCGCCCCGCACGCTCCTGCTGCCGTTCTCATCGAGGAACATGCAGACCTCGATGACCCCGCTCCGTATGGCACTCTGGGTCCTCCGCTGGCGCGGCACTCCCCCTTCTACGTCGGCTTCTTCGGTGGACTGGGCGTTGTCCTGGCGGTGTGGGTGGCGGGGCTGGTCGCCGCGGCACATTCGGTACTGCTGCTGATCGTGGTGGCAATGTTCATCGCCGTCGGCTTGAGTCCGGCCGTCGATTGGCTGGTCCGTCGCGGTCTACGCCGGCGGTGGGCCGTCCTCATCGTGTGCCTCGGCGTGGTTGGTGTCATGACGCTGTTCGCGGTCGCGATCGTCCCCGTGATCGCCGATCAGATCAACGCGATGATCACCAAGACCCCCGAATGGCTGGACCGGCTTGGTCGCAATCGGGCGCTGAACGATATGGACGCCAAGTACCACATCCTCGACACGATCAAGGACCAGATCACCGGCGGCGCACTTGCCAGCGCGGTGGCCGGCGGCTTGCTGGGCTTCGGCAAGTTCGTACTGAGCGCGGTGTTCAACACATTCATCATCTTCGTGCTGACGCTTTACTTCCTGGCGTCACTACCCCAGATCAAGCGGGCTGGGTACGGCTTGGCTCCGGCGTCGCGACGGGTGCGAGTCTCCAAGCTCGGTGACCAGATCCTGGCCCACATCGGCCGGTATGTGGCCGGCGCGGTGGTCGTCGCGCTCTGCGCGGGGCTATCCTCGCTGCTCTTCCTGTACGCCGTTGGCCTGTCCCAGTACGCAGTCGCTCTCGCTGTGGTCGTCGCTGTCCTGGATTTCCTGCCGATGATCGGTGCGACGATCGGTGCGGTCATCGTGTCCGCGATCGCCTTCGCGACCGACGTCCACACCGGCGTCGCGTGCGTGGTCTTCTACGTCGTCTATCAGCAGATCGAGAACTACGTGATCGCTCCGAAGGTGATGAGCAACTCGGTAGACGTACCCGGGGCCGTCACCGTCATCGCTGCCCTGCTGGGAGGAGCATTGCTGGGAGTGGTCGGGGCGCTCATCGCGATCCCCACCGCGGCAGCGATCCTGCTCATCGTCAAGGAGGTCGTGATCAAGCGGCAGGACCTGCTCTAGGTCCCTGGATCCGGCGGACCGGGGTGCGCAGGGCGCGCTGCCCGGAAAGGACCGGGTAGTGGGACATCAGCAAATTTGGCGAGTGTCCGATCGGCGTACATGGACGAGTCACCCTGCTCCATCGGTCCTGCCCACTCACGAGGTAGCGGTGTTGACACCGAGGGGGCCACGCGAGCCACGATCTCGTCAAGAGCGCGCTCGGCGTTCCCGACCCACAGGTGCTTGCCGCCTTTGATCGTCACCACCTCGGCCTGCCGGACGAGGGCAAATCGATCGCGCGCCTCGTCCGGTCGCAGATAGTCATCGCACTCGGGGATCAAGGCGATCAGCGGCTTCGCGCTCTCATCCCAGCTCCGCAGGTGCTCATCGGTCGGGAAGCGAAGTGGAGGTGATAACAGAACGGCTCCTTCGACCAGTGGGTCCCCCCCGGCAATCAGGGTCAGGTCCGCGCCGAACGACCAGCCGACCAGCCAGATGTGCGGTAGCGCTCGTCTCTCGGCCAGCTCGAGCGCGGCGACCACATCGAGCAGCTCGCCATCGGCGTTGTCGAACGCACCCTCGCTGGTGCCGTGGGCGCTCGACGTACCCCTGGTGTTGAATCGCAGCACCGCCAAGCCCGCCAGCGCCGGCAGCCGCGCTGCCGCCTTGCGAAAGACGTGACTGTCCATCATCCCGCCGTGCGTGGGCAGGGGATGAACACACACGATCGTGGCAACTGGATCGGTGTCTTCCGGCAACGCCAGCTCGCCGACCAGGGTGAGTCCGTCGGCCGTGGTCAGTCGGAGCGCTTCTCGACGAGCCGGCAGCACCGAGTTCGCCCTGATCTTGGCCATTGCTGGGTCGCCCATCTCGCTGGCGCCTCAGCGTTGTGAGTAGTCGCGGAAGCCCCGCCCGGTCTTGCGGCCGAGGTAGCCGGCCGTGACAAGGTGCTCCAGCAGTGGCGCCGGCGCGAAGCCGGGCTCCCGGAACTCCTGGTAGAGCGTCCGTTCGATGGACAACGAGACATCGTTGCCGACGACGTCGAGCAGCTCGAACGGGCCCATCGGCAGCCGGCAGCCCTCCCTCATCGCCGTGTCGATGTCATCGGCGCTGGCGTAGTGCGCCTCGAGCATCTTCACCGCGTCGTTGAGGTACGGGAACAGCAACGCGTTGACGATGAAGCCCGCGCGGTCACCGCAGGCGACGGGGTGTTTGCCGATCGCGGTGCACAACGCATGCACCGTCTCGGCCACGTCGTCGCCGGTCGAGACCGTCGAGACGACCTCGACCAGCCGCATGATCGGCGCCGGGTTGAAGAAGTGCATGCCGACGACGTCCTGGGGGCGACCGGTCACACTGGCGCACTCGATGACGGGGAGTGATGAGGTCGTGGTGGCCAAGATCGCTCCCGGCCGGCAGATCTCATCGAGGTTCTCGAACAGTGCCCGCTTGGCGCCCAGATCCTCGACGATCGCCTCAACGACGATGTCGGCGCCGCTCAGGTCCTGGAGCCGAGTCGACCCTCGGATCCGCGACCGAGCCTGGTCGCGGTGAGTGTCGTCGAGCCTGCCGCGCTGGACCGCCTTTTCCAGCGATCGGCCGATGTTGGACTCTACGGCTTCGATCCTCGCCGGCGCTCGACCGACGTACAACACGTCGTACCCCGCCTTGGCGAAGACCTCGATGATGCCGGTCGCCATCGTTCCCGTGCCAACCACGCCGATGCTGCCGATCTCGCGGCGGAGCTGCGCCGTGTCGGCGGTCGGCGTGTGCGTGTCCGCGACGACCACCGGGGAGTCGGCTGCTTGGTAGGTGTAGAAGCCGCCACCGCTCTTACGGCCCAACAGCCCGGCCGTGACCATCTGTTTGAGCACCGGCGCGGGAGCATGCAATCTGTTGCGGTTCTGCAGGTACATCGTTTCGAGAATCTCGTACGCGGTGTCCAGGCCGATCAGGTCGAGCAGGGCCAGCGGACCCATCGGGTATCCGCAGCCGAGCCGCATAGCGGCGTCGATGTCTTCCCGAGACGCATAGTGCGACTCGTACATCGCCACGGCGTGGTTGAGGTATCCAAAGAGCAAGGCGTTGGCGATGAAGCCGGCCTTGTCACCCACCACGACCGGATTCTTGCCCAGGCGGTGAGCAAGCTGCTGAATGTCGGTGACCACGTCCGGCTCGGTGACGACGGTCTTGATCACTTCCAGAAACTGCTGCACAGGTGCGGGGTTGAAGAAATGCATGCCTACTACCCGGCGCGGCTGGGCGGTTGCGGCGGATATCTCGGTGACCGACAAGGCAGACGTGTTCGTCGCCAGCACGGCATCGGGACGGACCAGCTCGTCCAGCGCCTGGAAGATCTCTCGTTTGAGGTCGAGGTGTTCAACGACTGCTTCCACCACGAGGTCACAGTCCTTCACGTCGGCCAACGTGGTGGTCAGCGTCAGCCGGCTGAAGGTCGCCTGCTGCTCGGACTGATCGAGCTTGCCACCGGAGACCGCCCGGTCGGTCGAGTGCTGGATGTGCTGGCGCCCCCTCTCCAGGTGCTCCTTGGTCTGCTCCACCCCGACGACGTCGAACCCGTTGCGGGCGAAGACCTCGGCGATGCCGGCTCCCATTGTGCCGAGGCCGACAACCCCTATCCGCTTGAACTCACGAGCCATGGATCGCAGTCTTCCATGACCGCAGATCGCCGCACGGATGCGGTCCGTGCCGGCGGGGCCAGTACCCTCGGTCCTCGTGCGCCTCGTGATTGCCCGCTGCCAGGTCGACTACGCAGGACGGCTCACCGCGCACCTGCCGATGGCGAACCGGCTGATCATGGTCAAGGCCGACGGCTCTGTCTCCGTGCATGCCGACGATCGGGCGTACAAGCCGCTCAACTGGATGAGCCCTCCCTGCACACTGCGGGAGGACACCGACGGTGACGTCACGGTCTGGACCGTGACAGGCAAGGACGGTGACACCCTCCGGATCGTGCTCCAGGACGTGCACCACGACACGGCTCACGAGCTCGGGGTGGACCCCGGACTACAGAAGGACGGCGTGGAGGCGCATCTGCAAGAGCTCCTCGCAGCGCATCCGAGCAGTCTCGGCGCCGGGCTCTCGCTGATCCGCCGGGAATTCCCGACCGCGATCGGACCGGTCGACCTGTTGTGCCGCGACGCCGCCGGGGGCGCGGTGGCGGTCGAGATCAAGAGGCGTGGCGAGATCGACGGTGTCGAGCAGCTCACGCGCTACCTCGATCTGCTGAACCGGGACCCACGGCTCGGTCCGGTACGCGGAATCCTGGCAGCGCAGCTGATCAAGCCGCAGGCGAACGTCCTCGCGACGGATCGGGGCATCGTCTGCGTGACCGTCGATTACGACTCCCTGCGGGGGATGGACGACCCAACCACCCGCCTGTTCTAGCGCATCGCGATCCGACACTTATTCCGCGCGATCCGACACTTATTCCGCGCGATCCGACACTT
>JBDUDR010000011.1:0-39318 GCA_040002845.1 Nocardioidaceae bacterium | reverse complement strand
CGCCCAGGCCAGCGGCAGGTCGGGTGGGGCACCGAAACCCATCACCAACCCCGTTCCCGTACCCCCCATCGCCATCACGTCCGCCAGGTTCTGCGCCGCCGCCTTGCGTCCGATATCGCGCGCCGCGGACCAGTCGCGCCGAAAGTGCCGGCCCTCGACGAGTATGTCGGTCGAAACCAGTACCTGCCCCGACGGCACAGCCAAGATCGCCGCATCGTCTCCTGGACCCAAGATGACCCGGTCGCCTTGCCCGAACAACGGCCGCAGGGCGTCGATCACGCCGAACTCGCCGACGTCGGCGAGCGTGGTTCCAGACCCGGTTGCCATTTGTCCATCTTGACCGAACAGTGCGCAATCTCATCGAAGCACCGCCGAACCGGTGACGGAGTATCCCTCCGGGCCACGCAAGCGGTAGCGTGAGCGCTGTTCGACGACAGCCCCACACAAGCGGCCGCAGGCCGGGGGTACGACAAACCTGCCGGAGGAAGACCGTGGTGGTTCAGGCCTACATCCTCATCCAGACAGAAGTCGGCAAGGCCGCTGACGTGGCCAAGGCGATTGCCGACGTCAAAGGCGTCACGCTGGCCGAAGACGTCACCGGTCCCTATGACGTCATCGTCAGGGCCGAGGCGCGCAACGTCGACGAGCTGGGCAAGCTGGTGGTGGCCCGCGTGCAGAACATTGCCGGCATAACACGCACGCTGACCTGCCCGGTGGTGCACATCTGAGCTTCGTCGCTCGACGGCGGTTCGTCCCCAGCTCGCGGTCTGCCGGCCGTCTCGGGAGAGCCGCCGTAGTTGCCTGCTGTGCCGCCACTTGTCTGGCCGCCGCCGGTTGTCGTCACGTGGGGGCCGTGCGGGTCGACCCACCGAGCGGGCACGCCAGTTCGACCGGCTGCAGCGCGTTGCTGCAGGCACTCCCAACGACCCTCATGGGTCGGGTGTCCCGCCCGGTCTCACCTGACGACGCGATGGCCGCGGCTTGGGGCGATCCCGCGATCGTGTTGCGATGTGGCGTCCCCCCGCCCGCATCACTCAAGCCGACCTCTCGTTGCGACGTGGTCGACGGCGTCGGATGGTTCAGCCGGCAGGACGAAGACCACGACTGGATCTTCACGACCATCGGTCGAACCACCAATGTGGAACTGCGGGTGCCATCGGACTACACCCCGGCGGCAGACGCCCTCGTTGACGTGGCGGGCGCCGTCAATGATGGGCTTCCCGTGAGCCAACCCTGCGTGTGAGGACGCCGGTCAGCGCAATCCGGTCCCTCGATGCAGGGCGAGCTGCAGGAGGCGGTCGACCAGAGCCGCGTAGTCGAGCCCGGAAGCGGCCCACAGCCTCGGGAACATCGACCGGGGAGTGAAACCGGGCATCGTGTTGATCTCGTTGATCACCACATCTGCGTTGGGAAGATAGAAGAAGTCGACACGAGCCAGACCCTCTGAGCCGATCGCCTCGAATGCCCGTACCGACAGCTCGCGAACCTGCGCCTCGATGTCTGGTGGAAGACTCGCGGGCACCCGCAGGTCGACGTGCTCCTCACCGAGGTACTTCGCCTCGAAGTCGTAGAACTCGTACGTGTCGTCGACCAGGATCTCCGCTACCACACTCGGCTCTGGATCGCCGCCGGACAACGAGCCCAGCACGCCACATTCGATCTCGCGGGCACCCGTCGCGGCCGGCTCGACGAGCACCTTGGGGTCGTACCGCCGAGCATGCTCGACTGCCTCAACCAACCCCGAAGGTTGAAGAACCTTGCTGATGCCGAGGCTGGAGCCCCCGCGCGCAGGTTTGACGAAGACGGGATAGCCCAACGCCCGGACCGTCTCTTCACGGGCGGACCTGTCCCGGCGCCATTCACGGTCGCGGATCACCGCATAAGGGAGTACGGGCAACCCGTGCGCCTGAAGGACCATCTTCATGTAGTGCTTGTCCATGCCAACGGCACTGGCCAGCACGCCAGCGCCGACGTAGCGTACGGCCGCCATCTCGAACAGCCCCTGGATCGTCCCGTCCTCCCCCCACGGACCGTGCAACAAGGGGAAGACGACATCCACCTCGCCCAGTGTGTTGGGCACCTGACCCGGCTCGGTCACCACCAACTCACTGCCGGACCCGCTCGTCAAGGCCACTGCGGCTCGTTTGCCGTCAACCTCGGGCAGCTCTTTGCCGACCGTAATCGCGAGCCGATCGGCGTCGGTGGCTTCCAGCACCCACTTGCCCTCGGTGCTGATCCCGACCGGAATCACCTCGTACGCCTCGGGGTCGATCGCCGCGAGCACGCTTGCTGCGGTGGCGCAGGACACAGAATGCTCGCTCGAGCGGCCGCCGAAGACGACGGCGACGCGCGGTCTGGGCTGGTTGCTCTGGTGCTCGCTCATGATCCAGCAGACCCTATAGGCACGCACCGCTCCAGGGCTGCACCACAATGTCGGCCATGACCAAACCAGTAGACACGCCTGCCTCGATCCAGCGCGCAGCGGGCCTCCGACCAGCCACCATCGCCGTCAAGGCGGGTCGACCCGAGCGGGTGCCGGATGCGCCGCTCAACTCGCCGATCACGATGGCCTCGACATACGTGGCCGGCGGCGAGCTGGAATACGGCAGGTACGGAAACCCCACCTGGGAGTCGTTCGAGGAGGTGCTGGGCGAGCTCGAAGGGGGTGCCGCCCTGGCCTTCGCTTCAGGTCTCGCCGCGGTCGCCTCCGTGCTTGATCTGGTCGCTCCTGGCGAGCTCGTGATCGCGCCGCGGCATGCGTACCTCGGAACGCTGCACCAGCTGGCTCAGCTCGAGCAGCGGGGTCTCATCCAGGTCCGGTTGGTCGACGTCGCCGACACTGACGCCGTCCTGGCGGCGACCTGTGATGACGCCGCGCTGGTGTGGCTGGAGTCCCCTACCAACCCCGCCCTCGAGGTAGCCGACATCCCGGCGATCGCGACGGGCGCCCATCAGGTCCGGGCCAACCTCGTCGTCGACAACACCTTCGCGACTCCCCTTCTCCAGCAGCCCCTGAACCTCGGCGCGGACGTGGTCGTGCATTCGGCGACCAAATATCTCTCCGGACATTCCGACCTCCTGCTCGGCGCCACAGTGACTCGGAACACCCAGATCCACCAGGCGCTGGACGGCAGAAGGCGGAGCATCGGCGCCGTTCCGGGAGCGTTCGAGACCTGGCTGGCGCTTCGCGGCATGCGTACTCTTCAGCTGCGTGTCGAGCGAGCGCAGGCAAACGCGACCGAGTTGGCGGCTCGACTCGCGACCCATCCGGGTATCGAGCGGACGCGCTATCCCGGATTCGGCGGAGTCGTCGCGATCGAGGTGGCAGGCGGGCCGCTGGCCGCAGACCTGCTCGTGAGATCCACCCGACTCTGGGTGCACGCGACCAGCCTTGGGGGCGTGGAGTCGACGTTCGAGCGCAGGCGGCGCTGGCAGTCCGAGCCGGTGACCATCCCCGAGAACCTGGTCAGGCTCAGCGTGGGGATCGAGGACGTCGAGGATCTGTGGGACGACCTGGCCGGCGCACTGGACTCACTTGTGCCGACCGCACTCGACTAGCCGCGCTCCGACTTGGCGGCTCGTGAGATCAGGCGGCGCACCATATCGACCGGCTTCAGCTCTCCCCGGACGACCGCGGCGACGTGCTCGACGATCGGCATGTCGACGTCATGCGCTGTCGCCAGCGCCAGGATCGACTGACATGACTTGACGCCCTCCGCGACCTGACGGGTGGCAGCGGCTACGTGCTCCACGCTCAGACCCAGACCCAGCTGCTCACCGAATGTGCGGTTGCGCGAGAGCGGAGACGAACACGTCGCAACCAAGTCACCGAGTCCGGCCAACCCGGCGAACGTATAGGGATCGGCCCCCAGATTGACCCCCAACCGAGAGGTTTCGGCCAACCCCCGGGTTATGACGGACGCTCGAGCGTTGTCCCCGAAGCCCAGGCCGGCGGCCATCCCGACTCCCAGTGCGATGACGTTCTTGGTCGCACCGGCGAGCTCGCAGCCCAGCACATCTGTGTTCGTGTAGGGCCGGAAGCTCGGGCCATGACAGATCTCCTGGAAACGTTCTGCCTGACCGACGTCAGCGCAAGCCACGACGCTTGCGGCTGGTTGGCGCTGAGCGATCTCCTTGGCGAGGTTCGGCCCTGTGAGCACGGCGATGCGGTCAGCCGACGACCCACTCACCTCGGCGATCACCTCACTCATGCGTTTGGTGGTGCCGAGCTCGATCCCCTTCATCAAGCTGATGAGCAAAGCATCCGGGGCGAGGTAGGGAGCCCACCTCTCGAGGTTTTCGCGTAGCGACTGCGACGGAACCGCGATCACCACCACGTCGACGCCGTCCAGGACCGACTGCGGGTCGTGGCTTGCCCTCACCGGATCGGGCAGTCGTACGCCAGGGAGGTAGTCGGTGTTCTCATGATCCTGGTTGATCGACGCGCAGACCGACTCGCGGCGACCCCAGATGGTCACCGAGTTGCCCGCGTCGGCCAGCACCATCGAGAAGGCCGTACCCCAAGAGCCCGCCCCCAGCACGGCGACCCGCGTCATGCCCGAGGCTCGTGTCTGCCGGGCTTGTGGGGATTGCCGATCACGGGGGCGCCGTAGCCACGCGGGTCGTAGCGGATTGACGGCGGCTCCTCATGCCTGATCTCGGCGAGTAGCTCGGTGACGGCATCCATGATCCGCTGGGTCGCGAGCGTCAGCACGTCGATTGTGGCCGGTCGACCCTGCAGATCCGCGAGGTCGACGGGAAGACCGGCGCTCACGTGCATCGTCTTGCGGGGAAGGAGATGGGGGACCTTGGCGTACGGCGCCAGGACGCACTGAGCCCCCCACTGCGCTGTCGGGATCACGGGACAGCCGGTCGCCAGCGCAATGCGCGCCGCACCCGTCTTTCCGGTCATCGGCCACAAACCCGGATCCCGGCTGATCGTCCCCTCTGGATAGACGACAACACACTCCCCGCGTTCGATGGCTTCGACCGCCGCGCGGAACGCCTTCGACGCATCGATTGTGAGCCGGTAGACCGGGATCTGCCCGGTCGCCCGGATCAGCCTGCCTACCACCGGCAGCTCGAGCACTGCCGCCTTGGCCAAGAACCTGGGCACCCGGCCCGCGTCATACACGAAGTGTGCAAACGTCAGAGGGTCGAAATGTGAGATGTGGTTGCTGACGACGACGCAGCCCTCGTCCGACGGGATGTTGGAGGCACCGTTCCAGTCGCGCTTCGTCAGAAGCATCAACGGGGGACGGAGCAGCGAGACGCACGTCGCGAACGCCAGTCCGCGCTTCTCGTTGCCCACCCGAACTCCCATCCCACCGGCGTCCGCACATGTGGCGCCTAGTCTGTCTGCCCCGCCGTCGCGGTGTCGAGCAGCCTGGCAAGATCGACGACGATGTTGCCGACCAACCATGCCCGGTGGGACCTGGTGGTCCCGCTCAAGCCGACCGAGCTCGGCAAGTCGAGGCTTGCCGCGTACGCCGGACCGCGGCGATCCGAGCTCACCCGGGCCATGTTGCTAGACACGGTTGCCGCAGCGTTGCACAGCCCCGAGGTCGCGACGGTGCTCGTAGTCACCGACGACAGCCAGATCGCGGCAGTACTCGCAGAGACGGGCATCCATGTCGTCCCTGATGTCCCGGCCGCCGGCCTCAATGCGGCGATCCGTTTCGGGTTCGATCACCTGCGCGCTCGCCGCCCTGGCTCTCCCGTCGCGGCTGTGACGGCCGACCTACCCGCGCTGCGTGCCCACGACCTGACCGCCGCGCTGGTCGAGTGTGCGCAACAGGGCCGGAGCTTCGTCAGCGACACGGCTGGGGTGGGTACGACCTTGCTGGCCACGACGCTTGCCGAGGACCGAGCTCACGTGGCGCTGGCACCCGAGTTCGGTGCCGGGTCGCGAGCTGCGCACCTGCGGTCCGGCGCGACCGAGATCACCCTCGCGGTGCCTAGTCTGCGCCGCGACGTGGACACCGAGGCCGACCTGTCCGACGCCCTGCGATTGGGTGTCGGACCGAGGACGAGAGTCGTGCTCGGTGAGCTGAACCCGCTAGCGTGAACGCGTGCAGGCAACCGTCTCCGTATACGACCCAGCTACGGCAACCATCAAGGTCCTGCTGGACGACGGCGTGGAGCTGGACGTCGCTCCAGAAGCGTTCGCTGCCAGCGGCCTCCGGCTCCTGCGCACGGGTCAACGCGTGCGTGTCGAGCAAACCGGTGACGTGGTCACCACCCTGCAGATCCTCACGCTGCCTTGACCGCGCGGGCTGGCCTGGTCAGGTGGGCTGGTCCACCGCGCTAGCCGCGCGTTGTGTTGCCGCGAGCGGCCGCGTTCCTTGCGGTGGACTTGCGGGCGACCGACTTGACCACGCTGCGTCTTGCGGTCTTGTTCGGCGGAGCCTTCCGTGCCGCCGACTTCCTGACAGCTGACTTCTTGGTTGACTTCTTTGCCGCTGCGTTCTTCGAGGCGGTCGCCTTGGCTGCCCTCGGTGCCGCGGTCTCGATGAGCTTGGGTGGCTTCTTGGCGCCGGAGACCACCGCTTTGAGGTCGGCGCCCGCGCGGAACTTGGGAACCGCGGTCTTCTTTGCGCGCTTGCGTTCACCGGTCTTCGGGTTGCGCACCATCCGCGCTTCTCGGACCTGCTTCTCGAACGCCCCGAAGCCCGTGATGGCAACCTTCTCGCCACGCGCTACTTCACGGGTGATCGTGTCGACGACGGCCGCCAGCGCGTGTGCCGCGGCTCGCTTGTTGCCGCCGAACCGGCCAGCCAGCGCTTCAATCAGTTGACTCTTGTTCACTTGCTTCCCTTTCGTGAACTCGACGTCGAGCCACGCTCGACACCCCAGGAACGGTAGAGAAAGGCCACACATCGCATAAATACCGCAAGTCACGCAATACGGTGTGTCTCGTACCTTAGTGATCTCTCGGACACGTTGCGTGATCTTTCGGAATGCGGATAGATAACTTCAAGATCACGACCCGTGATCCCCAGTGATCCCCCGTGATCCCCTGGCGCGATTGAGTGAAGCTTGTCCGGGCGCGCGGCTGCGAGTCGCCGATCCCTCCTAGGCGGGAAGGGTTCGGCGAGTCGGTCGGCGAATCAAACGGTGGTCGGTCTCCAGACCGGGCGGGAGTTCTCGTACGCGACGATCGCGTCGTCGTACGACATGGTGATGTCGATGTCGTCCAGGCCCTCCAGCAACCGCCATCGTGTGTAGTCGTCGATGGTGAATGGGGCAGTCAGGTCGGAGGCACGGACCTCGCGCGAGCGCAGGTCAACAGTGACCTCGATCGATGGGTCCGCCTCCACCAGCGCCCACAACCTGCCGACGACGGACTCGTCGACCTCAGCGGCGAGCAGACCCGCCTTGCCGGAGTTGGCGCGAAAGATGTCGCCGAACCGGGACGCGAGAACGACCTTGAAGCCGGAGTCCAGCAATGCCCACACAGCATGCTCCCGTGAGGATCCGGTCCCGAAGTCGGGGCCGGAGACAAGCACTGACGCCCCGGCGTAGCCCGGCTGGTTGAGAACGAACTCGGGATCGGTACGCCAGTCGGCGAACAGCCCGTCCTCAAACCCGCTCCGGCTCACTCGCTTGAGATACTCGGCGGGAATGATCTGGTCGGTGTCGACATTGCTACGCCGTAACGGCAGGGCCGTCCCTGTATGCACGGCGAACGCATCCACGATGGTGTCTCCTCAGCCGCTCGGCGGAAGGTCGGCGGGCGCGGTCAAGCGACCGGTGATAGCGGTCGCAGCTGCCACCAAGGGGGAAACCAGATGGGTTCGTCCGCCCTTGCCCTGCCGCCCCTCGAAGTTCCGGTTGGAGGTCGATGCACTGCGCTCTCCCGGCGACAGTTGGTCTGGGTTCATGCCCAGGCACATCGAGCAGCCAGCGCCTCGCCACTCTGCGCCCGCCTCCTTGAACACGACGTCGAGCCCCTCATCCTCCGCCTGCAACCGCACCCTGGTGGAGCCGGGCACGACCAACATCCGGGTCGAGTCCGCGACATGTCGTCCCCGGACCACGTCGGCTGCGGCTCGCAGGTCCTCGATCCGCCCGTTCGTGCACGAGCCGACGAACACTGTGTCGATCGCGATGTCCGTCATCGGGGTTCCGGGCCGTAGGTCCATGTACGCGAGCGCTCTCGCGGCGGCGTTCCTGGCTTGCTCGTCGCCGAAGCTGTCGGGATGGGGTACGACGTCGCCGAGTCCCACGCCCTGACCGGGGTTCGTCCCCCACGTCACGAACGGGGTCGTGGCCGCGGCATCGAGGACGACCTCGTTGTCGAATGCTGCATCCTGATCCGAAACGAGGCCACGCCACCGCTCGACGGCAGCATCCCAGTCGTCGCCGTCGGGGACGTGCGGACGGCCCTTGAGATACGCGAAGGTTGTCTCGTCGGGCGCGATCAGACCGGCCTTGGCGCCCCACTCGATGGACATGTTGCAAACCGTCATCCGGGCCTCCATCGACAACGCCCGAATCGCTTCGCCGCGGTACTCGACCACATAGCCCTGCCCGCCGCCGGTGCCGACCCGGGCGATCAGAGAGAGCACCAGATCCTTGGCCGTCACGCCAGCTGGGAGCTCGCCGCTCACGGTGACGGCCATCGTCTTCGCCCTGGGCTGGGGAAGAGTCTGGGTCGCCAGCACGTGCTCGACCTCGCTGGTGCCGATGCCGAACGCCAGTGCTCCGAACGCGCCGTGCGTAGAGGTGTGGGAGTCCCCACAGACGATCGTCATCCCCGGCTGGGTCAGGCCTAGCTGCGGTCCGACGACGTGCACGATGCCCTGCTCGACGTCCCCCAGGGAATGCAACCTGACGCCGAACTCCGCGCAGTTGCGTCGCAGCGCCTCGACCTGGGTACGGGAGACCGGGTCGGCGATCGGCTTGTCGACATCAAGGGTCGGGATGTTGTGGTCCTCGGTAGCCAGCGTGAGATCGGGACGACGCACCGCTCTGCCCGCGAGCCGCAGTCCATCGAACGCCTGCGGAGACGTCACCTCGTGTACGAGGTGAAGGTCGATGAAAAGCAGGTCGGGTTCGCCTGGCGCAGACCGCACGACGTGCTGGTCCCAGACCTTCTCAGCAAGGGTTTCACCCATGGTGTCGCCTCGGTTTCTCAGCCAATTTCGAGCCGACCTTGCATATCACTATGCGAGACGGCAGTATCACGGCATGGACGACTCTAGCGGAGTGGGTGTCCTTGACAAGGCCGCCCTCGTACTGTCCGCTCTCGAAGCTGGTCCGGCCACCCTTGCGGGCCTCGTCCAGTCGACAGGGCTGGCGAGGCCCACCGCTCACCGGCTGGCCGTGGCGCTCGAACACCATCGTCTGGTGGCCCGCGACCTGCAAGGTCGCTTCATTCTCGGTCCGCGGCTCGGCGAGCTGTCCGCGGCCGCCGGTGAAGATCGGCTGCTGGCCTCCGCCGGCCCGGTGCTTGCTCGCCTGCGGGACATCACCGGGGAGTCGGCGCAGCTCTTCCGGCGCCAGGGCGACCAGCGCATCTGCGTAGCCGCCGCCGAACGCCCATCGGGTCTGCGGGACACCATCCCGGTCGGAAGTCAGCTGACCATGGCCGCTGGTTCGGCAGCGCAGATCCTGCTGGCCTGGGAAGAGCCGGAGCGGCTGCACCGCGGCCTGCAGAATGCCGTCTTCTCCGCCGCGGCCTTGTCCAGCATCCGCAGACGCGGCTGGGCGCAGTCGGTCGGTGAACGAGAGCCCGGCGTTGCGTCTGTGTCGGCGCCGGTGAGATCGCCGTCGGGCAAGGTCATCGCCGCCGTCTCGGTGTCTGGCCCGCTCGAACGCCTGACCCGGCAGCCCGGTCGGATGCACGCACCTGCCGTGGCTGCTGCTGCCGAGCGACTCAGCGAGTCACTGCGCCGCGCCGCCGAATGACCCGTCCGCGCCTGGGCGTCAGAACAGCGCCGGCGTCTCGAGCCTCAGCAGGATCTGTTTGCGATCCAGACCACCGCCATATCCGGTGAGGCTCCCGTCGGCTCCGATCACCCGGTGACACGGCACCATGATGGGAATCGGATTCGCCCCATTGGCGGTGCCGACCGCGCGCGATGCCCCCGGCTTCAGTCCCAGCGAGGCCGCGACCTCGCCGTACGACGTGGTCTTGCCGTACGGGATCGTGCGCAGCGCCTGCCAAACCCTGCGCTGGAACTCGGTTCCCGACGCCTCCATCGGCAGGTCGAACTCGGTGCGCGTTCCGTCGAAGTAGCCCTGGAGCTGGTCTCGGGCCGCCTGCAACACGGGTTCTGCATCGTCGTGCCCGTCGGCAGGTACGGCGAAGGGGCTGAACTCGATAGCCGTGATCGCCCCGTCGCGGGACCGGATCAGCAGCTCGCCGAGGGGGCTGTCCATGGTTGTCCACTTCTGACTCATATGCTGTTGCTCCGTTCGATGAGGTCGTTCCAGAGATACATCTGCGCGTATGACCGCCAGGGTCGCCAGCGGTGCGCGTACGTATCGGCTCCAGCCCGGTCGGCAGGCAGCCCGAGATGTTGCATGGCGTGGTGCACCCCGAGGTCACTCGACATGAAGACGTCCGGATCACCGAGCGCTCGCATCGCGATGTAGTCGGCGGTCCACGGTCCGATTCCCGGGAAGGCCAGCAGGGCGGCGGTCACCTCGCCGCGGTCCGCGCCGCGGTCGAGCGCAACCTCGTCTCGGGCAACCGCCGTCGCGAGACGGGTCAGGGCCCGGCCCCGGGAGGTGGGCATCCCGAGACCTGTCGGGTCCGCCTCGGCGAGTGCGCCGGGCTCGGGAAAGGCATGGGTCAAGTCATCGTCGTCGAACCCGAGCGGCTCCCCGAAGCGTGAGAGCAGGCGTCCCAAGGTTGTGCGCGCTCCGACCACAGACACCTGTTGACCGACGATCGCCCGCGCGGCCAGCTCGAACCCGTCAACGTGTCCCGGCACGCGAACCCCTGCGTTGGCACGGACCAGCGGGCGCAGCGCCTGGTCGGCTTGGAGCGACTCATCTACGGCCACCGGATCGGCATCGAGGTCGAAGAGCCGCCTGCATCGTTCGACGGCGGGTCCGAGGTCGCGCAGGTCGGTCAGCCTCAGACCGCAACGGATGTAGTCACGTGCGGGGCGAAGCTCCACGACGGCAGGCCCGTGCGGCAGCGTGAGCACGCGACGGTAGGTCTCGCCTGATGCTGACTCGAGCCCAGCGATCGAACGCGGGTCCAGGAACCTGAACAACGCCCCCGCGTTGAACGGTCGGCGCATCGGCAGCCGAATCTCGAGCTGACCCGGTGGGGACGGCGCTGTGGGTCGCTTAGAGGCGGTCGCTCTCAGCTCACGCGGAGTGCACGCGTAGACCTTGCGGATCGTGTCGTTGAACTGCCGGATGCTGGCGAATCCGGCGGCGAAAGCGATGTCTGCCATCGAGACCTGAGTCGTCTCGATCAGCACCCTGGCCGTCTGGGCTCGTCGCGCGCGAGCCAGCGCCAGCGGACCGGCGCCCAGCTCCGCCGACAGCACCCGGTTCACGTGGCGCGAGCCGTACCCCAGCCGCCGGGCCAACCCGGACACTCCCTCGCGCTCCACCAAGCCGTCCGAGATCAACCGCATCGCGCGACCGGCCACGTCCGCCCGCACGTCCCACTCGGGGGATCCCGGCGTGGCGTCCGGCAGACAGCGTCGGCAGGCTCGGAAGCCCGCGTCGTGGGCAGCCGCTGCCGTCGGGTAGAACCGCACATTGTGCCGACGCGGTGTCATCGCGGGGCAACTCGGGCGGCAGTAGATCCCGGTCGTCTTCACCGCCAGATAGAACACACCGTCGAATCGCCGGTCGCGGCTGCGCGTTGCGCGATAGCACCGGTCGGTGTCAAGCAGCAGGTCGTTCACGAGACCCAGCCTAGGACCCGCCACCGACGAGTTCTAGCGGGAATCGGACATGGCTGTGCCGCCCGCCGAAGCCCTGCTGACCCAGGCTTGCAGCGGAGTGCGGACGTGCCCGCGTTGGGCGAGTGACCCGATGTTTGTGCGGCCAGCCACCGGCCTGCGCAACCACGAGCCGGGCGACTGTGGGGACATCTAGGCCGTCTGTGTCGATGCAGAAGTCTGCGATGTCGTTGCGGTCCAGCTCGTCGGCCTCCCGTGCTGCCTCATGAGCAAGTCTGTCCAGACGGTCCGGCGTCATCGATGTCACGGCAGCGTTGCCTCCCACCCCGAGAAAGTGACCACGCTGAAGGATCCGGTCCCGCTGTTCCTGGCGCCCGACGCGAAGGCGACAAAGTGTGAAGGCAGCTGCGGGAATCGCGTCTTTGTAAGCGGCGAGGACGTCGCGATTTTCGACAGTCCCCGAGGCGACCAGGCATCGAGCGCCGACGGCCTCGAAGTTACGCCACATCACCGCGAGGTTGCGTGCTTTCAGGAGGTGGTTCTCGGGGTCGCCGTCCCGGAGCGGGTAACACATGCCAACGTCGTCTAGGTCCACCCGCGCTGTCATCAATCCTTCTGACCTGACCCGGTCGAAGATCTCGAAACCTACGGCAGACTTGCCAACGCCGGACGCGCCACACAGCAGGAGGAACGGCACACCGGGAGAACGCATGTCGCCAACTTAGGGGCCGCGTCAACGGATTTGGCCGACACCGTGCGGCCTCTCTGCGGCCTGGCCCGACTGACCCAGACGAAAGCCAAGGGCTCCGAACGCATTTCCGCAGTTCAGACAGGCCTGGGGCCCGGGGCCGCCGAGACCTGCTCACCCGGCCCGGGGGGTCGTGCCCAGCCGAAGATGATGCATTTGGGTTGCCCTAACGACCGCGATGCATCGTCTTTCATCGAGTCAGTCCCGGTCCTGCTCGCCCGGGTACGCCTTTCGGGTGACCTCTCCTCGCCAAGTACGTGTTTGCGACCATCGGAGGAAGTATCTTGGTGTGGAATCCGTACCTGGGCGAACCCGTGGGTTCGACCCGTCGCCGGACTCCTGACAGATCACCGTGTGCCCCCGAGGGTGTCAGCGCCCGGCAGATGTAGCCCCGACGGGATTCGAACCCGCGCTACCGCCTTGAGAGGGCGGCGTGCTAGGCCACTACACAACGGGGCCAAGAAGCGGACTGGACCCTACCGGAACCCCCCGTGGGGACCAATCGCTGGGGTACTAGGACTCGAACCTAGACTAACTGAACCAGAATCAGTCGGGCTGCCAATTACCCCATACCCCATCGGTGCCGCGCATCGCTAATCCTGCCGCAGAGCCGACGCACGAGAATACCCGAGCGCGCCTGACCCCACCAAAACGATCGACGCGCAGGCTACGCGAGGGCCCCGGCCGGCGGCGCGGTGGTGAGACGCTGCAACTGCCGGCGTTGCGCCAGTTTGATGACGGCTGCCGCGAAGACGAGCAGCACGGCTACGTCGAGCACGGCCGCACCCCAGCTGACCTGTGAGATCAGCAGCGTCGACGACATGGTGTGGCTCGCGACGGCGTACAACAGCACCACGAGGTTGTTGACGACGTGCCACGCGATGCCTGCCTCCAGTCCCCCGGTACGCCACACAACGAAGGCCGCCACCAGCCCGAACGAGAGCCGGTCGACGAACAGCGGAGCGTTCTGAGTGCCGTGTGCGAGGGCGAACAGCACAGACGACAGAACCATCGGCGGCAACGGACTGCGGCAGTACGCTCCGATCGCCTGGTTGACATAGCCGCGGAAGAAATACTCCTCGCCGGCCGCCTGCAAGGGCGTGGTCAGGAGAACGACGAAGGCCAGGGTCACCTGCGAGCGGGTCGAGGAGGCAGCGTCGGCCGCCGTGGAGTCGTTGGAAAGGACCACGGCCGCCAGCGCCTGGACGAGGAGGATGCCGAGCGCTAGCCCGGCGCACAACCCGAGCCAGCGCCAGCGCAGTCCAGGGACCACCGAGGACAACCAGCGTGGGCGCATTCGATGCACAGTGCGGATCGTCGTCCAGGCCGCGACAGCGAGCCCGCCCAGGACGACGTTGGTGTACGCAAGCACGGGAGTGGTGACCGTCTTGTCACTCAGGTGGTCGAGGTAGTACGTCGTCTGATGACCGTCCGCGATCGCCCACCCCACAGGCACCGCCAAGGCAAGGATCGGCAGCAGCCCCAGGGCCAGCACCACCAGGACCAACAGACCGACCATCGGCCGCCAGGGTCGGTAGTCACGTACCCGGAGCACGCGGTGGTATGGCTCCGGCTCAGCGTGCGGATGCCAGATCAGGGGCTTCGGCGGTGGTACGTACCGATCGGGGCTAGTCAAGCTCCCCTCACCTAACCAAGAATGCCTGACAGGCGGTGTATGGACCGTTCGCGGCCGAGCAGTTCCATCGACTCGAACAACGGTGGTGAGACCTTCTTGCCGGTGACCGCCACCCGCACCGGCCCAAACGCGTTGCGCGGCTTGAGCCCGAGGCCGTCGACCAGGGCGGCTCTGAGCGCGGCCTCGATCGACGCAGTGTCCCAGGACTTCAGCGGCTCCAACGCGTCGAGCGCGGCTCGGACAGCCGTAAGCCCCTGGTCATCGAGCATGGTGGCGCGCAGATCCGGGTCGATGCGGAAACGAGCGTCGTCGACGAACAGAAATGACAGCATGCCGACCGCCTCACTGAGCACCGTGATCCGCTCCTGCACGAGCGGCGTCGCCGCAACCAAGAGCTCCCGCTGTTCGCGGCTGGCCTCAGCAGGGAGAACGCCGGCGCGTTGGAGGTACGGCTCCAGCCGCCGCGCGAGATCGTCGACGGCCAGGCTTCGTACCCGAATCCCGTTGATCGCCTCGCACTTCTTCAGGTCGAACTGCGCGGCGTTCGGGTTGACGCGGGAGATGTCGAATGCGTCCGCCATCTCCTGCAGTGTGAAGATCTCACGGTCTCCGCCGATGGACCACCCCAGGAGAGCCAGGTAGTTCAGCAGACCTTCCGGCAGAAATCCGCGCTCTCGATACGACGCGAGCCCGCCGCCGGGATCGCGCTTGGACAGCTTGCGGTTTCCCGGGCCGACCACGAAGGGCAGATGGCCGAAGGACGGCACCTCTCCACGGCCGATGCCCACCTGGCCCAGGGCCTGGTGCATCGGGATCTGACGCGGCGTAGACGACAGCAGATCCTCGCCGCGCAGGACATGGGAGATCCGCATCATCGCGTCATCGACAGGGTTGGTCAGCGTGTAGAGGGGATGCCCGCTGGCCCGCACAATCACGTAGTCGGCTACGTGCTCGGGTTCGAAGACGATCTCGCCGCGCACCAGGTCAGTGAACGCTATCGGCGTGCCGGGCATCCGGAAGCGCAGAACGGGCTTGCGGCCCTCGGCTTCGTAGGTCGCGATCTGTTCGAGGGTCAGATCACGGCAGTGCCCGTCGTACCCACTGGGCCTACCCTGCTCGCGAGCGATCTGGCGCCGCTCCTCCAGCTCCTCCTGGGTGCAGTAACAGCGATAGGCCCGCCCGCTCTCATGCAGCTGGGCGGCCACGTCGGCGTACAGGTCAAATCGCAACGACTGGCGATATGGACCATAGTCGCCGCCCACTTCGGGGCCCTCGTCCCACCCGAGCCCCAACCAACGCAGCGACTCGAGCAGCCCGGCGTACGACTCCTCGCTGTCGCGGGCAGCGTCTGTGTCCTCCACGCGGAACACGAAGGTCCCGCCGTGATGCCGGGCGAATGCCCAGCTGAACAATGCGGTTCGCACGTTTCCGACGTGCAGGTTGCCGGTGGGTGACGGGCAGAACCGGGTTCGTACGAGACGTCCGGCCTCAGTCACGCGACACCACCGGATTGGTGAGGCTGCCGATGCCCTCGATGGTCACGGTGACGTCATCGCCGACCCGCATCGGCCCCACCCCAGCGGGTGTGCCTGTCAGGATCACATCGCCGGGCAGCAGGGTCATCACAGACGTGATGTACGCGACGATCGCCGGCACATCGAAGATCATCTGACTCGTCCGACCTGCCTGCCTGACCTGAGTGCCGAGGGTCGTGGTGACGCCAAGATCACTCGGGTCGAGCTCGGTCTCGATCCACGGCCCCAGCGGACAGAACGTGTCGAACGACTTCGACCGGGTGAACTGGACATCCTTGTGCTGCAGATCGCGTGCCGTGACGTCGTTGCCGATGGTGAAGCCGAAGATGACCTCGGCGGTCCTTTCGACCGGAACGTCCTTGCAGATCCGCCCGATCACCACTGCCAGCTCCCCTTCGTACTGCAGATCGCTGGTCTGGCGCGGGTAGACGACCGGCTCCCGGGGACCGATGACAGACGTGTTCGGCTTGATGAAGATCAGCGGCTCGGCCGGCACTTCATGTCCCAGCTCGCTGGCGTGGTCGGCATAGTTTCTGCCGATGCAGACGACCTTGCTGCGCGGGATCACCGGCGCCAGCAGACGCACGTCATCCAGGTCGAATCGCTCGCCCGTGAGCTCGACGGCCTGATACAGCGGATCGCCGGCGACACCGGCGACGAACAGGTGCTCATCCGGGCCGTCGACCACGCCGAAGGCCGGGTCGGTTCCGGTCGTGAACCTGGCGATTCGCACGCCGGTGAGCCTACCCACCAGCATCATCCTCTCCGATCGTGATCGCGGGAAGGGTTAGGGGTGGACGCCGACCCGCCGCAGGCCGTACGTCACGGCGTCACGCAGCGCCTCCCACGACGCCTCGACGATGTTGTGACCGACCCCCACGGTCACCCAGGTGGCAGCTCCGTCGGAGGTCTCGATCAACACTCTGATCACCGCGTCGGTCCCATGTCCCTGTTCAAGGATCCGAACTCGATAGTCGATCAGGTTGAACTTCGCAACCTCCGGGAAAGCCTTGCCGATCGCGGTCCGCAACGCCTGGTCGAGCGCATTGACAGGTCCGTTGCCCTCGCCGGTCACGACCTGCCGCTCACCACCCGCCCGGAGCTTCACGGTCGCCTCCGAAACCGCCTCGCCGTCGGTTCTCGACTCGGTGATCACGCGCCACGACTCGACCTCGAAGTACGACGGCCGCACACCGTCGAGCTCCTCGGCCAGCAGCAGCTCGAAGGACGCGTCGGCAGCCTCGAAGGTGTATCCGGCCGACTCCATCGACTTCACCCTGTCGACCAGCCGGCCCAACAACCCCGGGTCGCCGGTCAGGTCGTACCCGAGCTCTCGTCCCTTCAGCTCGATCGACGCGCGACCCGCCATCTCCGACACCAGCAGCCGCATGTCGTTGCCCACGGCACGTGGATCGGCGTGCTGGTACAGGTCCGGATCGACCTTGATCGCCGACGCGTGCAGACCGGCCTTGTGCGCGAAGGCAGACACGCCGACGTACGGCTGACGCGAGATGGGGGGCACGTTGGTGACCTCGGCAACCGCATGTGCGATCCGCGTCGCGTCCTGCAGCCGCCCTTCGGGGAGCACGTGGCGGCCCAGCTTGAGCTCCAGGTTGGCCACCACGGAGACGAGATCGGCGTTCCCGGTTCGTTCGCCGTACCCGTTGACCGTCCCCTGGACATGGGTCGCGCCGGCGACCACGGCGGCCAGGCTGTTCGCGACCGCGCAGCCCGTGTCGTTGTGGCAGTGGATGCCTAACCGCGCCGATGTTGCGGATCGCACGTCATGGACGACATCGGAGATCTCGTTGGGCAGCAGTCCCCCGTTGGTGTCACACAACGCCACCAGCTCTACGCCCGCCTCCATGGCGGTTCCCACGACCTCGAGCGCGTACTCGCGATTGTCGCGGTAGCCGTCGAAGAAATGCTCCGCATCCAGGAAGACCCGGATGTCGTGGCCGCACAGATGCTCCACCGTGCTGCGGATCATCGCGAGGTTCTCTTGCAGGGACGTCCGCAGCGCCAGCACCACATGCTTGTCATGCGCCTTGGCCACCAGCGTCACCACCGGGGCGCCTGATTCTCGCAGCGCGGCGACCAACGGGTCGTCGGCGGCCGCCACTCCGGGCCGCCTGGTCGCGCCGAACGCGGCCAGCGTCGCGTTGGACAGGTTCAACTCGGTGCGCGCCCGCGCGAAAAAGTCGGTGTCCTTGGGATTCGCACCCGGCCAGCCGCCCTCGATGTAGCCCACTCCGAGATCGTCCAGGTGGCGGGCAATCGCCAGCTTGTTGTCGACGGAGAGGTTCAGCCCCTCCTGCTGGGCACCGTCTCGCAGCGTCGTGTCGTAAACGTGGAAGTCAGCGCCCGGACTGTGCTGGCCTTGACTGGTCACGAGTCATCCCTTGGGTCGGAGTCTGCGGGAAACAAAAAGACCCCCCGTCGCGAACGAGAGGTCAGCGCGCCAACAGGTGAGGCGCGCTAGCACATAATGATGAGGCTGTGCTTTGGCACCCGCCGAGTGTGTCACACCCGTCGAGGGTTCTGGGGGGCGGTTCTCGTCATCTGGACCGCGTAGGGTTCAGATTGTGCCCGAGCCGGTTGTCCTACCCGTCCCCGAACACCTGCTCGCGGTGTATGCAGTGGCGACCGAGCTCCCGCCCGGTGAGGACAGTGAGCTCGGCTCGCTGGATGCCCACGTCAGCGTCGAGTCCTACCCTGCGGAGAGCGCACCGCTGCCGCCGGTTGGGCTGCTTCGGGCGATGGGTACGACCTCGGAGGTCGCGGACAAGATCGCACGTGCAGCCACCATCACCATGGTGCAGGCGACCAGCGACGCCTCCTGGCCGCCGGTTCACGAACTGGTGGCTCGCAACCTCGCGAGGCGGATCGCTCTCGACCATGACGGCGTCGTCATCGACCTACGCTCGCCGGCCGCGCTCGAGTCGTCTGAGCCCGCCAACCTCGAGGAGGCGATCGACAGCTTCCGACTCGTCGACTGGGTACGCGTGCCGAGCTCACCCGACCCCGATCGTCCCGGCGCCGTCTGGGCGACCACGAAGGGGCTGACCCGGTTCGGGCTTCCCGAGCTCCAGGTGTTCGGAGTTCCCGAGCAGCTGACGGGCGGCTGCGTCGCCGTGCTGTCAGGCATCGCACACGTCCTGCTTCGGGAGCAGTGGCAGGCGGTCGACGCCTCGCCCCTGATCGCGTTCCGTGAGGTACCCCGAGAGCATCGGCTGACACTGCGAGACGTGGCATTGGCGTACTCCGACCAGGCTCGGGACTCCAGCGACCCGGGTCTGGACGTCGGCGCCATGTTCAGCGTCGACCTCGATCCGGCCGTCGACGCGCAGGTTGACACCTTCCTCACCGTCGTACCTCCAGAGGACTATGCCGGAGAGCTGGCCGACTGGCCGGCTCACGTGGTGTCGACGGTCTTCTCGGCGGCTCGCCGCCCGGGTCACCCCTGACCGTCCACCACCGGGAACCAGACCGTTTTGTCCACCAGCGGCAGATCAACGCGACGCGGAGGGTGGTCGATGGGCGCCCAGATCGTGCCGTACGCAAGCACCGCGACGCTTGTCGCCGCCGCACATCCGACGGCCGCGCCTACCTGAACCCATCCAGTCCGTCGCCGGGAGATCTCCAGAGTCCAGCGGCGAACGATCTCGCGAGGTCGTCGCGCGAACGGGCCACACGCCGCGACGACCACCGCGACCAGGCCGCCGAGCGCCAGGCTCGGCCACCGCCAGCTGACATCGGTGAACCCCGCCAACGCAAACGCAGTCGCTCCTCCTGAGGCCAGGGCGAGGGAACACCCCATGACCGCGGTCGGCATCGACGTGATCACGTGCCACGGGGCTGATAGGGCCGTGATGGCTGGCTCACCGCGCCGCTCGCCGTACCGTGCGACCCGCCTCGCCCGTGCCTGGTCAACCCTGGAGAACGTGGTCGCGACCAGCACCCACAGCACGATCATCCCGGCGGCGATCAGAGGTGCCAGCGCGGCCGCCGCCGAGCCGGCGGTGGCCAGTCCAACACAGAGGGCCGCCCGGCGAAGTGCCTGGACCTTGCCCGCCGGGGGGACGGCAAGCTCGGTCTGGGACATCGGCCATCGCAGTGGCTGGTCGGCCGCACCCTGCGCGCGCCCCGCCACCGGCGTTACTCGAGTGCGCTCGGGCTCGGCGTCAGTGTCCAGCCAACCCTGCACCTGGCCAGCGGTCGGCCTGCCCGATGGGTCGGGATCGAGGCATGCTCTGACTACGGGGAGCAGGTCTGCCGGCAGCCCCGTGAGGTCGTATTCGCCCCTGCGGACTCGGTCCATCACGGCAACTGCCGGGCCAGTGCCGTACGGTGCGCGCCCGGTGGCGGCGAACACCACGGTCGCGGCCCAGGAGTGCAGGTCCGCTGCCGAGGTGGCTTCCTCGCCGTACACGATCTCTGGCGCCAGATATCCCGGGGTGCCCAGCAGCCAGCCCGTGATCGTCAGATGCGAGTCATCGATCAGGCGGGCCAGCCCGAAGTCGATGAGGACCGGATCCCGGCCCTCCAGGAGAACGTTGGACGGCTTGACGTCGCGGTGCAACACATCGACGTCGTGCACGGCCTGCAGCGCCTCCGCCAGCCCGCGCGCGAGGATGCGCAGATCAGCGGCCTGGACCGGGCCTTTCTGCTTGAGCTGTTGATGCAGCGAGAGACCCGGCACATACCTGGTGACGACGTAGGGCACATCGCCCCAGGGATCGGCGTCGATGACCTCCGCCACCCGCGGGCTGCGGACTCGCCGCAGCGACGTCACCTCGCGGGCGAGTCGTGCTCTCCCTTCGTCGTCCCCGACCATATGGGAGCGCAGCTGCTTCAGGGCCACTCGAGGCCCATCGTCCTTCTGGGCCAGGTAGACAACCCCCATCCCGCCCTCGCCGATCCGGGACAGCAACCGGTAGGGGCCCACCTGACGTGCCCCTGTATGGGGCGGCTCGGTCACGTCACCAGAGTAGGTGGGGCCCCCGGCTGTCAAGCCACCCTGTGCAGCCAGCCGTGGGTGTCCTCGGCGCGGCCGTACTGGATGTCGAGCAGCGAGTCCCTGATCTGCATGGTGACCGAACCTGTCTGCTCGCCCATCGACACCTCGCCGCCGCGCCACTTCAGCGAACCGACGGGCGTGATGACGGCCGCCGTACCGCAGGCGAAGACCTCGCTGATCTCACCGCTGACCACGCCGTCGCGCCACTCGTCGATGTCCACCTTGCGTTCCTCGACCTTGTAGCCCGCAGTCGCGGCCAGGGTCAGGATGGAGTCTCGCGTGACGCCCTCCAGGATCGAGCCGGTGAGCTCCGGGGTCACGAAGGAGCCGTCGGCGTACACGAAGTAGATGTTCATGCCGCCAAGCTCCTCGACCCAGTGGCTCTCCACAGCATCCAGGAACACGACCTGGTCGCATCCGTTGGCCGACGCCTCCCGCTGTGGCAGCAGGCTGGCCGCGTAGTTACCGCCACACTTGGCCGCGCCCGTTCCTCCCCGAGCCGCCCTGGTGAACTCCTCGCTGAGCCAGATCGACACCGGCCGGACACCGCCTGGGAAATACGCCCCAGCCGGTGACGCAATCACCGAGAATGTCACATGGCAGGCAGGTCGTACGCCGAGGAACACCTCCGACGCAAACATGAACGGGCGGATGTAGAGGCTCTTTTCGCCCTCGCCGGGCACCCAGGCCAGGTCGGCTCGCACCAATGCGTCGATGGCCGACACAAAGTCGTCTGCCGGGAGGCTGGGCAATGCCAGCCGGCGGGCGGAACGCTGGAACCGCGCGGCATTGACCTCCGGCCGGAACGTCCACACCGACCCGTCGGCGTGGCGGTAGGCCTTGAGCCCCTCGAAGATCTCCTGCGCATAGTGCAGAACGGCAGTTGCCGGATCGAGCGAGATGGTGCCGTAGGCGGTGACGCGCGCGTCGTGCCACTCATCCTCAGGAGTCCAGTACGCGACGAACATGTGGTCTGAGAAGAATCGGCCGAAGCCGGGGTTGCTGAGTACGGCGGCGACGTGCTCGCGGCTAGCGGGACTGGGGTTCGGCTCGTGTCGAATGGCAAGCAGAGCGGTCATGGGGGCAAAGTTATCCGACCCCTGAGTCACCCCGGCGCAGACCTGCTGAATCTCCCGCGGAATGAGCCACATCCAGATAGAAATGACCGGTGACCTGGTTGTCCCAAGCAGTGGCCGACTTCGGTCTTGACTGCAAGACCAAGGTCGCGGGTCCGGGCGATCGCGAAGACGCCATCCGGGCTCCCGTCGAGGCACTCATCAGGTCCGCGGGGCAGCACCTCAACCTACGGGCCGTACCTTATGACGAGGTTCGTGACATGTCCCGGGCAGTACGCACCGACCACGCCGTCGCGGTCAATGGGGCGATTACGGGATATATCGACGTGAAGAGTCCCGGCCTTTCACTCGATCCCAGCAGGCTCACCGGGCTCACCCGGACACGGTGGGAGCGGCAGCGGGACCTACCCAACGTGATCCACACGAACGGGACCGAGTGGCAGCTTTGGCGCTACCGAGATCACGTTGCCGGACCCGTCCATATGACTGGCGGACCTCTTGATCGCGCCGGAAGGTCGTTGGTCGCGCCGACCGAGTTTGAAGACCTGGTCACCAGTTTCCTTCGGTGGCGCCCAGCTCCGATCACATCCGTGTTGACGTTGGTCCGTGCCGTTGCCCCACTTGCTCGGCTGCTTCGCGGGGAGATACTCGACCAGCTTGGTGTGGATCGGGCACAGGTAGCGGAGGGCATCGCGGATCAGGAGCAGACATTCAGCGCGCTTGCACGAGACTGGCGTGAGCTGTTCTTTCCCGATGTCTCTGACGAGGTCTTTGCCGGCGGCTACGCCCAGGCAGTCACGTTCGCTCTTCTCGTCGCGCGGGGTGAGAAACTCGAGCTGGGTGATCCCCTGCACGAGCTGGGTGCCCGCCTGGGCTCGGCCGATCAATCGCTCATGCGCGGTGCGCTGCAACTGCTCACCGCCGACGTTGCCGTCGACTTCCGAGTGAGTCTCGATCTGCTTGTCCGCGTCGTGGGCTCTGTTGATTGGGACAGGATCAAGGCTGGGCGCCGTGACCTCTACCTACACATGTATGAGCACTTCCTGGATGCCTACGACCCAGTCTTGCCAAGACAGTGCAGCTCCCGCGACACGCCCCTCGAGGTTGTTGATCACGCGGTCCCGGAACAGGGTTAGGACGCTGCTGAATAGCGGCGACGTATGCCTTACGGCTGCTCAGCCGGTGTGTCCTCACCGTGCATCACGAGCTACGACAGCCGCTGTGCGATTGCGTCACCAACCTCCGAGGTCTTGCGGAGAGCGTCACGGCGATCGGCGAGGTCGTCGGCGACCGCGGACTCGACGGCGGCGGCGGCGTGGGCTTCCCCGAGGTGGTCGAGCAGCAGCGCCGTGGAGAGGATGGCCGCCGTCGGGTCTGCTATGCCGAGACCGGCGATGTCGGGCGCGGAACCATGCACGGGCTCGAACATGCTGGGGTTCGCACGCTCCGGATTAATGTTGGCGCTGGCGGCCAGCCCGATCCCGCCGGTCACGGCCGCTGCCAGGTCGGTGATGATGTCGCCGAACAGGTTGTCAGTGACGATCACATCGAACCGCGATGGGTCGGTGGTCATGAAGATGGTGGCCGCGTCGATGTGCAGATAGTCCAGCTCCACCTCGGAGAAATCCTCGGCCGCCTCGGCCACGATGCGTGACCAGGTTTGGCCCGCGTGCACCAACACGTTGGTCTTGTGGACCCAGGTCAGCTTGCGGCGGGGGCGCCGGGTTGCCCTGGCGAACGCGTGGCGGACTACCCGCTCGACGCCGAACGCCGTGTTGATGCTCACCTCGGTGGCGATCTCGGCCGGAGTCCCTACCCGGACCAGGCCCCCGTTGCCCAGATAAGGGCCCTCGGTGCCCTCGCGGACGACGACGAAGTCCACCTGACCGGGGTCGCGCAGCGGGCCCACCGTGTTGGGGAAAAGGCGCGCCGGCCGCAGGTTGACGTACTGATCCAGCTCGAACCGCAGCCGCAGCAGCAGGCCGCGCTCCAACAGCCCGGCCGGCAACGCCCGATCACCCGGCCGACCGCCAACGGCGCCCAACATGATCGCGTCGTGTTGCCGGATCTCCTTCAGTACGGTGTCCGGCAGCACATCGCCGGTCGCAAGATAGCGCTCGGCGCCGAGATCGTAGGTCGTGGGCAGGAACGCCAGGCCATGTGCGGGTCCGATGACGTCAAGGACCTTCAGCGCCTCTGCCGTGACCTCGGGACCGATGCCGTCACCGCCGATCACGGCGAGTCGGACCGTTCGCGTCATTGACAGAGCCTCAGCGAGCGAAGGGCTAGTTGTCGTCAGGTCGCTGCCCACCGTTGTCGCGCATGTCGATGGCCGCTTGAACGGCTTGCTGCGCCTCGGTGTCGCGATGCTGGCTTGGGCCCCAGTCGGGATACATGTCGTACATTATGGATCTCCTTGCGGTTGACAACGTGCGATGGACAAGACGGAAGTGGTGTCCGCAACGGAGGAGATCAACGAGATCTGCGGGTCTCGCATGGGTCGAGTTGCTCGTGGAAGGATCGCGTGGTGTGCGATTCGACTTCGCTGTCCTGCTGCGGAGGCGGCCAATGCGTCACTCCACGGCAGGGTGTCGGCCTAAGAGGCCCTGCCGTGGCAACCAAGGATGAGTGCGTAACGCCGCATGATCTGGGGAGCGTACGCCGCGCAAGGCTCGCCTGTCAGTGTTTATGGACACCCTGTCTCAGTTGCTGAGACATCTCGCCGGTCATGCCGGCTGCTCAACGTGCCAGACTCTGCAGAATGAGTGCACCGCTCGAGCTTCCCCCGGTGGTCGTCCAGGCGTTCGACCTCTCACGGAGGCAAGGGTTCGTCCGGTCGTGCCGCAACGAGACGGGGCGGCTGCTGGCTGCGTTGGCTGCCTCTCGGCGAGGGACGCTCGCCGAGTGCGGGACCGGCTGCGGGGTTGGATCGGCCTGGCTGCGCAGCGGACTGCGCGACGATGGGCGGGTCGTCACAGCCGAGCTCGACCCGGAGCTCGCCGCGGCCGTCGCCGAGCTGTTTACCGGCGATGAGAAGGTCACCGTCCTGCAGGCGGACTGGAGCGACTTGGAGAGGTACGCCCCCTTCTCGCTGCTGTTCATCGACGTGCGGGAACCGAAGCGCAGCGGCATCGACGTGGTCGCTGAACTGATGGAGCCGGGTGGGGTCGTGGTGCTCGACGACTTCACCCCCTGCACCTCGTGGCCACCGATCTTCCAGGGACGGGTGGACACCATCAGACAGGGCTGGCTGTCCGATGATCGCTTCACGTCGGTCGAGGTGATGGTCGCCAGCGACGCCGCTGTGGTGCTCGCGAGCAGGCGTTAGGGACAGGCGCCGGTCAGGCGCTGAGGTCCACCGTGCGCACGATCGCGGCATCGATGGCCACGGAGATCTCGTCGACCACGGGTTGCGGGATGGGTGAGTCCACGGTCATGGCGACCAGCGCATGCCCGCCCTTGTGGTCGCGGCTGACCTGCATACCGGCGATGTTGACATCGGCTTCACCCAGGATCCGCCCGACCGTCCCGACCACGCCCGGCCGGTCTTCGTACAGGAAGAATGCCAGGTGGTCGTCGGGCTCGATCTCCAGGTCGTAGCCGAGCACCTCGACGAGTCGCTGGCGCTGGTTGATGCCGACCAACGTGCCAGAGACCGACACCTGGTCGCCGTCGGCCATCGTGCCGCGCAGCGTCACCAGGTTGCGATGGTCGGGGCTGTCCTCGAAGGTCACCAGCCGGACGGAGACACCCCGCTCCGCGGCGAGCAGTGGCGCGTTGACGTAGGACACGGGCTCCTCGGCGACATCGGTGAAGACTCCCTTGAGCGCTGCGAGCTCGAGCACCTTGACGTCCTGATGGGTGATCTCGCCACGGATCTCGACGTCGAACTGCTGGGCGACCCCCCCGGCAAGGGCGGTGAAGATGCGTCCCAGCGTCTCGGTGAGCGGGATGCCAGGGCGGACGTCCTCGGCGATGACGCCGCCCTGCACATTGACCGCGTCAGGTACCAGCTCGCCGGCCAGTGCAAGGCGCACCGACTTCGCAACCGCGATGCCAGCCTTCTCCTGGGCCTCGTCGGTCGACGCGCCGAGATGAGGAGTCGCCACGACGTTCTCGAACTCGAAGAGGGGAGAGTCCGTGCACGGCTCGGAGGCGAAGACATCCACCCCTGCACCGGCGATCCGGCCCTCCTTCAAGGCGACGGAGAGCGCGTGCTCGTCGACGATCCCGCCGCGGGCCGCATTGATCAGGATCAGGTGCGGTTTGACCTTGCGCAGCTGCTCGTCCGCGATCAGGCCGATCGTCTCGGGTGTCTTCGGCAGGTGGACAGAGATGAAGTCGCTTTCGGCCAGCAGCTCGTCGAGGCTGACCAGTCGTACGCCCATCTGCGCCGCCCGGCCCGCCTGGACGTACGGGTCGTAGGCGATCACCGACATCCCGAAGGCGGTCAGCCGCTGTGCCACCAAGACGCCCACTCGTCCCAGGCCGACGATCCCGAGGGTCTTCTCATACACCTCGATGCCGGTGTACTTGCTGCGCTTCCACTCACCGTTCTTCAAGGCGGCGCTGGCTGGGACGATGTGGCGGGCGGCCGCGAGCATCAGACCCACCGCGAGCTCGGCAGCGCTGACGATGTTGGACGTGGGTGCGTTGACGACCATCACACCGGCCTGAGTTGCTGCCCGGACGTCGATGTTGTCCAGTCCCACCCCCGCTCGGGCGATGATCTTGAGGAGGCTGGCGGCGGCGAGCGCGTCTGCGTCCACCTTCGTAGCGCTGCGTACCAAGATCGCATCCACATCAGTTATCGCAGAAAGCAGCTCGGACCGGTCAGCTCCGTTGCAATGCCGGATCTCGAAATCCGGTCCCAGTGCCTCGACGGTGGCGGGCGACAGCTCTTCGGCAATGAGTACGACGGGCTTGCTCACAATGGAGATCCTCAGCTGATGTCGTGGATGGTGACTGACCGGATGATGGTCGCGGACTCACAGAGCACGACGCTGTGCCAGAGGCTGGAGTCTAGCCCACCTGCTTCGGCGTCAGCCCTGCTCGTGGACGGCGACGTCATGGGATGTCAACATCTCCGGTAGGGCGGTTCGGAGTGACCGGACGCCGAGTCGATGACCCAACGCTGACCCAGGTCAACCATCACATAGTCGACAGACCACAAAAGGCAGGTCGCCGACCTGGCGCCGGCCGGACCGTAGCCCGGGTCCTGGTGACTCCGGAACCTTGCCCACACCTGCGGTCGTGCCAACGGGCCGGACACCGACTCGATGCTCAGCCGGTCGTCGTGCGAGGTCGCGTAGGCGTCGTACCACAGCTTCGGTTTGGAGAAGTTCTCCGACCGGTAGTCGCCGCTGAGCTGGCGCATTGCCGCCTCGTAGTCGCCGCTGTTGATGGCTGCAAAGTACGCCAGCAATGTCTGCCGCACGCCGGTCTTCACCGGAGCAGCACACGACGGGGTCTTCGGTTGTTCGAGCCCGATACCGTCGACCAGCGCGGGTGCTGCAAGCGACGGGGGTACGGCGAAGCCGATGCCCTGGGCGTCGGTCCGGATGGCGTCTGCCAATCCCACGACTCGTCCCTCGATGTCGACCAGGGGTCCCCCCGAGTTTCCCGGGTTGATGGCGGTGTCGGTCTGCATCAGGCCGTGGAACTCGCCCGACTCCGTCGCGATGTCGCGACCGAGCCCGGACACGGTCCCCTCGGTGAGGGACTTCGGCTCATCGAGGGGAAAGCCGATGGCTGCCACATGAGTGCCAGGCTGCGGGTCCTCGTCGGCCAGCTGGAACACGTGACCTTCGACGGCGGCGTCCAGGGACAACACTGCGACGTCGATCGAGGGGTCCACCCCGACCACCTCCGCGGGTTGCCGCTTGCCTCCGAATTCCACCGAGACGGACGTCGCGCCCGAGATGACATGGGCGGCGGTCGCCATCGTCTGGCTGTCGAGCAGGAATCCGGAGCCGCTGTAGATACCCTGGCAGGTGGTGGCCACGATCAGCCCGACACCGCTCCGCACTCTGGCGTAGACGGTCGCGAAGTCTGGCGCCGTGCCCGTCGGCGACGGGGCGATGGTGACGACCGTGGTCACCGCCGGCGATGGCCCGCTCTGCGACCCGTCATCGGCGAAGGGACCTGCGTTGAAGTACCAAAGACCCCCACCGACCGCGATCGCGGAGCTCAACACGATGCACAGCACCACCAGCACCACCGTGGCGATGCGTGGCGACCGGGGTGCCGGCGGGACGAGCGGGGGTCCGGCCCGACGAAGACCACACCTCGGACACTGGGGAGCCTGGGGAAGGACAGCTGCACCACAGCGAGGGCACCGATCCACCTGCCACTCCCCTCCGAGTCCCCACGCGGCCGCGGGGCATCGGCCGCAACATCGAGTTGGGACGTCGAGATCAGCCTACGTGGCGCCGGGTTCGTCGGATCTACGACGGCGGGTGGGTCAGCGGGCCGCGGACCCCTCGGTGTAATCGTCGTCGTGCGACTTCACCCAGGCCATCAGCTTTCGCAGCTGCCGTCCGGTCTGCTCGATCGGATGCTGCTGGGCCGCCTCGCGGTACGCACGGAACTTCACAGCGCCATTGTCCTGGTCCGCAATGAACCCGGACGCCCAGGTGCCGTCCTGGATCTCGGCAAGCACCTGCTTCATGCGGGCCTTCACGCCGGCGTCAATGATCCGAGGACCAGACGTGTAGTCGCCGTACTCCGCCGTGTCGGACACCGACCAGCGCTGCTTGGCGATGCCGCCTTCATACATCAGGTCGACGATCAGCTTGAGCTCGTGCAGGCACTCGAAGTACGCAACCTCCGGCTGGTAGCCGGCCTCCACGAGCGTCTCGTACCCGGCCTGGATCAGGGATGATGCCCCGCCGCACAGGACGGCTTGCTCCCCGAACAGGTCGGTCTCGGTCTCCTCGGTGAACGTCGTCTTGATGGCACCGGCGCGGGTGCCGCCGATGGCCCTGGCGTATGACAGCGTCAGCTCCCAAGCCTTCCCAGTGGCGTCCTGCTCGACCGCGACCAGCACCGGGACACCGCGACCCTCGGAGAACTCTCGTCGGACCAGGTGGCCAGGTCCCTTGGGTGCGACCATGCAGACGTCGACCCCCTCCGGCGGTTTGATGTAGCCGAACCGAATGTTGAAGCCGTGGCCGAAGAACAGTGCGTCGCCGTCGACCAGGTTGGGCTCGATGGCCTCCTTGTACAGCGAACGCTGCACCGGGTCGGGGGCCAGCACGACGACCAAGTCCGCCTCCTCGCAGGCCTCGTACGGGGTCGTCACACGGAGTCCCTCTGCCTCGGCCCTTGGCCGGCTGTGTGACTCCAGCGGCAGCCCGACCCGTACATCGACGCCGGAGTCACGCAGGGACAGGGCGTGCGCGTGGCCCTGACTGCCGTAACCGAGCACCGCCACATTGCGTCGCTGGACGACGCTCAGGTCCGCGTCGTCGTCGTAGTACATCTCTGCCACTGGGGATCTCCTTCGTCAGTTCCAGCTGTTACGCCCGTCGAGCCTGCGGTGAAGCGAACTCAGGCCGGGTGGCTCACCGCGCGCAGCGCCCGGTCGGTAATGGATCGCCCGCCACGACCGATGGCGATGATGCCCGACTGGACGAGCTCGCGGATCCCGAACGGCTCCAGGACCCGGAGGAATGCCTCCAGCTTGTCGGCATTGCCCGTCACCTCGATGGTCACGGCGTCGGTCGCGACATCGACCACCTTGGCGCGGAACAGTTGGACAGTCTCCAACACCTGGCCCCGAGAGCCGACATCGGCCTTCACCTTGACCAGCATCAGCTCACGCTCGACGGCCACAGCCGGGTCGAGCTCGACCACCTTGAGCACGTTGACCAGCTTGTTGAGCTGCTTGGTCACCTGCTCGAGCGGTTGATCGTCGACATTGACCACGATCGTGATCCGCGAGACCGTCTCATGCTCTGTGGGGCCCACCGCCAGCGAGTGAATGTTGAAGCCCCGGCGTGAGAACAGCCCGGCGATGCGTGCGAGGGCGCCCGGGGTGTTCTCGACCAGGACTGAAAGCGTGTGCGTGTTCGTCACAGGTCGTCCTTCTCGAACTCCGGGGCCAGGTCGCGCGCGATCTGGATGGCATCGTTGCTCATACCGGCGGGCACCATCGGCCAGACCATCGCGTCTGGGCTGACGACGAAGTCGATCACCACGGGAGTGTCGTTGATCTCCATCGCCTTGCCGATCGACGCGTCCACGTCGCCCGGGTCCTCGCAGCGAAGGCCGACGCACCCCATTGCCTCGGCCAGCTTGGCGAAGTCGGGGATGCGGGCCGAGTGCAGGTCGGTGTTGGAGTAGCGGCCGGCGTAGAACAGCGACTGCCACTGGCGAACCATCCCGAGGCTGGAGTTGTTGATCACCGCGATCTTCACCGGGATGTCCTCGAGCGCGCAGGTGGCCAGTTCCTGGTTGGTCATCTGGAAGCACCCGTCGCCGTCGATGGCCCACACGGTCTTGTCCGGCTTGGCCACCTTGGCTCCCATGGCAGCCGGCACCGCGAACCCCATGGTGCCCAGCCCTCCGCTGTTGATCCAGGTGTTGGGATGTTCGTACCGGATGTACTGGGACGCCCACATCTGGTGCTGACCGACGCCGGCCACATAGATCGAGTCGCTACCGACGATGCTGCCAAGTCGCTCGATGACGTACTGCGGTGCAACTGACCCGTCGGCGGGTCTGTCGTAGCCGAGCGGGTAGCGCGTCTTGAGCGCCTCGTTGAGCGCGATCCAACCTTGGTAGTCACCGCGATTGCCGGTGTCGTACTCGGCCTGGAGGGCAACGATGAGGTCGGCGATGACCTCTCGGCAGTCACCCACGATCGGTACGTCGACCTGACGGTTCTTACCGATTTCTGCCGGGTCGATGTCCGCGTGGACCACCTTGGCTTCGGGTGCGAACGAGTCCAGCTTGCCGGTCACCCGGTCGTCGAACCGGGCGCCGAGGGAGACGATCAGGTCGCTGCGCTGCAGTGCAGCAACGGCGGCTACCGCGCCGTGCATGCCGGGCATGCCGAGGTGCTGTGGATGGCTGTCGGGGAACGCGCCACGCGCCATCAACGTGGTGACGACCGGGATGCCACTCATCTCGGCGAGCACGCGCAGCTCCCGGGACGCCCCGGAACGAATGACCCCGCCACCGACATAGAGCACCGGCCGGTGGGCTTCCAGGATGAGGCGCGCCGCCTCGCGGACCTGCTTGCCGTGCGGTCGGGTCACCGGTCGGTAGCCCAGCAGGTTGATTTCCGTCGGCCACGAGAAAGTCCCGGTCGCCTGCATGGCGTCCTTGGCCACGTCCACCAGGACGGGTCCGGGTCGTCCCGTCGAAGCGATGTGGAACGCCTCGGCGATGGTGCGCGGGATGTCCGCCATCTCGGTGACCAGATAGTTGTGCTTGGTGATCGGCATCGTGATGCCGCGGATGTCGGCCTCTTGAAACGCGTCGGACCCGATCGCACCACTGGGCACCTGACCCGTGACTGCCACGATCGGCACCGAGTCCATGTAGGCGTCCGCGATGGGCGTGACCAGGTTGGTGGCCCCTGGGCCCGACGTCGCCATGCAGACTCCGACCTTTCCGCTGGCCACGGCATACCCTTCGGCGGCGTGGCCCGCGCCCTGCTCGTGGCGTACCAGGATGTGGCGGATCTGGGTCGAGTCGAGCAGCGGGTCGTACGCCGGCAGGATCGCGCCGCCGGGGATCCCGAACACGGTGTCCACTCCGGCGCACTCCAAGGCGCGGATCAGGGCCTGCGCCCCCGTCACCTGCTCGTTCATCTCGGCCTTCCCTGTTCTCGCGGTCAGTGGCAACAAAAAACCCCTCGGCCGGAAGGCAATCGAGGGGGACGCGTTGGGCGGGTGGGCCGGTTGGCCGCTGTCCGACGCGTCAGTGACGTACGAGGAGAATCGAGCGCACCGGCCAACCGTCGCCCACCGGCTGCGGATCGTCAAGCCTTGCCCCCTGCTCGTCTCGCCATGCGGACAAACCGTCCATATTCCGACGGCTGCCCTCAGGCGCAGACGGCCCCCTGAGCGGCGGATCCGACAAGCTTGACATACTTGGACAAGACCCCCCGCTCGTAGGGCTGCCGGCGAGGCTCCCAATGCCGACTGCGCGCGTCGAGCTCTGCCCCGTCGACCAGCACGTCGAGGGTCCGTCGATCCATGTCGAGCCTGATGCGGTCACCGTCTCGGACCAGAGCGATCGGACCGCCATCTGCTGCCTCGGGGGCCACATGTCCGACACACAAACCAGTCGTCCCGCCCGAGAACCTGCCGTCGGTCAGCAGCATCAGGTCCTTGCCGAGCCCGGCTCCTTTGATGCCACCGGTGATCGCCAGCATCTCGCGCATCCCAGGTCCTCCCTTGGGTCCCTCGTACCGGATCACGACCGCGTCACCGGCGGCAATGGTTCCGTCAGCGAGCGCCACGAGCGCCGCACCCTCACCGTCGAAGACCCGAGCGATGCCCTCGAAGACCACATCGTCGAAGCCGGCGCTCTTGACCACCGCGCCCTGAGGAGCCAGTGACCCTCGCAGGATGGTCAGGCCACCGGTCTTGTGGATGGGATCCGACATCTCACGGATGATCTTGCCGTCCGGATCGGGCGGGGCGATGTCGGCCAGGTTCTGCGCCATCGTCCTGCCAGTGACCGTCAGGCAATCACCGTTGAGCAAGCCGGCATCCAGCAGCGCCTTCATCACCACTGGGATGCCGCCGATGCGGTCGACATCGTTCATCACGAACTGGCCGAAGGGCTTGAGGTTGCCAAGATGTGGCACGGAGTCGCCCACCCGGTTGAAGTCGTCGAGGTCCAAGTCGACCTCCGCCTCGTTCGCGATCGCCAGCAGATGGAGCACGGCGTTCGTCGAGCCACCCAGCGCCATCACCACCGCGATCGCGTTCTCGAACGCCTCCCTGGTCATGATCTGGCGGGCGGTGATCCCGCGCCGGAGCATCTCGACAACGGCTTCGCCAGACTTGTGGGCGAAGCCGTCCCGCCGCCGGTCCACCGCCGGTGGAGCCGCCGAGCCTGGGAGCGACATACCCAGCGCCTCGGCGACCGAGGCCATCGTGTTGGCGGTGAACATGCCGCCGCACGCGCCCTCTCCAGGACAGATCGCCCGCTCGATGCGGTCCACTTCCTCCCGAGTGATCAGGCCCTTCAGGCAGGCACCGACCGCCTCGAAGGCGTCCACGATCGTGACGTCCTTGTCCCCGATGCGACCCGGCATGATCGATCCGGCGTACAACATGATGCTGGCCAGGTCCAACCGGGCCGCAGCCATGAGCATGCCGGGCAGGCTCTTGTCGCAGCCGGCGAGCAACACGGCCCCGTCCAGCCGCTCGGCCTGCATGACGGTCTCCACGGAGTCGGCGATCACCTCGCGCGACACGAGCGAGAAATGCATGCCCTCGTGACCCATGGCGATGCCGTCCGAAACCGAGATGGTCCCGAACTCCAGTGGGTAACCGCCGCCGGCATGCACACCTTGTTTGACCGCCTCCGCGAGCCGAGCAAGCGACAGGTTGCACGGTGTGATCTCGTTCCACGATGAGGCCACCCCGATCTGCGGTTTCGGGAAGTCCTCGTCGCTGAGACCTACGGCCCGCAGCATCGCCCGTGCCGCGGTGCTCTCCAGTCCATCGGTGACGGCTCGGCTGCGGGGTTTGATATCCACCCCAGAAGGCATCTCAGACATGGTGCGTCACTCTACGACCCGGCGGTCAGCCGGTGGTCGGTACCGGCAGATCGGGCGGCGCCTTACCCGATGAACGCAGCCCGCACGCACGTCACGTCCGGCAGGTGCACGGCGACCTGCTGCCAATGGTCACCCTGGTCGGCGCTCGCGAAGACGCTGCCATCCCGGGCACCGAAGTAGATGCCGGCGGGATCGCCGCCGTCTGCGCAGAGAGCGTCGCGCATCACCGCGGCATAGAAGCCGCCGGCCGGCAACCCCTCACCAAGGGCCTGCCACGTCTCGCCTGCGTCACGTGAACGCCACACTCGGCACTTGCCGTCCGGGGGGATGCGCTCGCCGTCGGCGACCAGCGGGAACAGGTAGACGGTGTCGGGCTCGTTCGGATCCACGACGACCGGGAACCCGAAATCACTGGGGAGACCGTCGGCGATCGACTGCCATGACGCGCCGCCATCGTCGCTGCGGTAGACACCGTGGTGGTTCTGCAGGAACATCCGATCGGGGGTGGTCGGGTGCCCCGCGACCTTGTGCACGCACTGGCCGAACTCCGGCCACGGGTCAGGCATGAAATAGGCCTTGACCCCCTTGTTGGCTGGATTCCACGAGGCTCCGCCGTCGTCGGTCTGGTAGACGCCTCCGGTCGACATGGCGACAGTTATCTTCTCGTGCTCGTCGGGGTGCGGAATGACCGTGTGGATGGCTTGCCCCCCAAATCCCGCGCCCCACTCCGTGCGGTGCGGATGGTCCCAGAGCGATCTGACCATGGAGAACGACTCTCCATGGTCATCGGATCGGAACAGGGCGGATGGCTGGGTGCCGGCGTAGACGACATCGGGTTCGTCGACCGGTCCGGGCGTCAACTGCCAGATCTGTTCGAGCGCGGAACCGGTGTCCTCAGGAAACCTGATCCCACCGTTGGGGGTCTCGTTCCACGTCTTCCCGAGATCATCGGACCAAAAGACCTGCGGCCCGTAGTGCGAGCTCATCGCGCCTGCAAGCAGCCGCGGCGACCCGCCGCGAGTGTCGATCGCGCATGAGTAGACCGCATTCATCAAGAAGTGCGGTCCGTCCAGCGACCAGGTGCTTCGCCGCTCATCGGATCGCCCGATCCATAGACCCTTGCGGGTGCCGATCATCAACAGGAGATCCGTCATTGCGCACCATCCTGTTGTCCGAGCCCGAACTCGTTGCCCTCGCTGTCGCGGAAACGAGCCCACCACGATCCCCATTCGGCGACCCGCGGCTCCTCGAGAATCTCGACGCCCTTGGCCTTGAGGTCCGCCGCGGTGGCAGTGATGTCATCGGTGTCGAACACGCACGGGCCGAACGACCCTGCGCCCTCGGGGTCGTGGTACAGGACGATTCGGGTACGTGCGCCCGGCGGCCGTACCTCGATCCAGCGGGGGCCGGCCGGATCCCCCATCGAGACGTCGAGCGTCAGCTCGAACCCCAGTTGCTCGGTGTAGAACTTCTTCGCGCGGTCCTGGTCCGCGACGCTGATGGATACGAACGCGACTGCGTCGATCACGGCTTCCTCCATGAGCATCAGCTCGGAAATGTTCCTAACAGGAATAGTACGCTTGTGCCGATGAGTCAAGAGCTGGCAACCACCTCGTACGCATTGCTCGGGCTGCTCGCCTTCGGTGACGGGCTGACAGGCTACGAGCTGAAGCAGCGCGCCGACAAGACACTTCGCTTCTACTGGGTGTCGCCGGCCATGAGTCAGGTCTACTCGGAGCTGACCCGGCTCGAGGAACTGGCCCTCGTGACGGTGAGCACCCAAGCCCGTGGGCGCCGGACAATCCGGCGCTACCACCTCACCGATGCCGGCTCGACAGCACTGCGCCAGTGGCTGGCGCGGCCGCCAGCTGAGTTTCCGACCCTGAAGCATCCGATCGCGCTGCGCCTGCTCATGGGACACCTCATCGATCCCGGCGTACGACGAGCCATGCTCGACGAATATCTCCGGGCCCTGGCCCGACGACGGATCGAACTGCAGGCCGTGCGCGACTCCCTCGGCGATGAGCCAGCAGTCCGGTTCCCGGCCATGGTCGCCGACTGGGGGCTGGACTACTACGCCTCCGAACGAGCGATGGTCAGCGAACTGCGTCGACGGCTCGAAGACGCATGAGTGGGTCTCCGAACCGTGTTCGGCGCGAAATAAGTGTCGGATCGCGCGGAATAAGTGTCGGATCGCGAAGCGGTCGGGGGCGGTTATCCGCGGGAGTTGACGGTCAGCACCGCCACACCCGCGCAGCCGGCGGCCCACAGAACCGACGTGAACGTGCCGATGATGAAGCGTTCCGCGGCGGCCCCGCCGGGCGACTTCAGCTCCGGGTACCTGCCGAGTGCCTTGATCGCCAGGGCCACCGCAATCCCCTCCGGCCACCCCAGCAGCAGTGATGCGGCCACGGCCAGGCGCTCGAAGGCGCCGATCCAGGCACCGCCGCGCAGATGCGCGGCCGCCTCCTCGAGGGTCTGCGGCTGAGGTTCGCCCGCCGATGCGGCCTGCTCGCGGTCCACCCAGCGCAGCACGACCGCCGTGGCCGGTCCCCCTCCCACCATGGCGAGCAGCGCAGCGGCCAGCGGCAACGAGACCAGGAGGGCGTGATGGTGGACCTCTCGGTGCACGAACAACTGCCACAACCCAGCGCCGAGCAGGCAGCCCAGCGAGGCTCCGGCGGTGGTCATCTCCACTCTCTGGTGGGCCGCGAACAGCCAGGCGAGCATGCCCACGGCGACACCCAGCAGGAGCAACAGCAAGACGATCACGAGGCGCCTCCCGTATCCGCTTCCGCCAGCAGTGCGGCCGCGAGGTCGCGTCCCCGCTCCTCCTCCGCCCAGCCAGCCGCCTGCAACCGGTAGCTGATGGCGGCAGGGGACACGCCGAGGCGCTCGGCCGCCTCGGCCTGCGAGCAGCCGGACCGGAGCATGTCCACCGCCTCCCAACCCAAGGTGCTGCGCCTTCGCACCACTGCCGCCAGCAACATCAGCGCACTACCAGCACGTTCGGCGCGCGGGTCTTCGGCGCCAACTACCCACAGCCGCTGAGGTGCGTTCTTCGCCCGCTCGACACCGGCCCGGGCTCGCACGAATACCTCGCCGTGCCCGGCACGAGTGCTGCGGGGCAACGGCTCGCTCGCGGCGCCGATGCCGATGCCGATGTTCCAGGTGCCTGAGCGCACCAGCGTGAGGACGACATCCACCACGGCCTGTGGGCTGGACATGACACCCTGGATCTCGTCACCGGCCGTTCGCTCGAACTCGCGGGACAGGCCGTCGTCGGTGCCTCGCTTGTTGAGTGTCTCGAGGGCGGCGGGAACGCCGTCGGGGTGCGAGCGACTGCGGTGTTGGTCGACGGTGAGCACGAACACCGCGGCACCCCCATTTCGAGAGAATCGACCAGCCGGGACAAGCCTGCAGGCTTGAATTTCTCCAATTAAGGCTCAGGACTCAACCATTGTCAATTCAGGTCGCAGGCTTACCGCTAGTACTCCGCACGGATCTGGTTGAGGAGCGGTTCACCGGCGGCGTACCGCCGTAACTGGTCGCGTACGAGACGATGGGCCCGCGGCCAGAACGCACTGGACGCGCCGCCGACGTGCGGAGAGATCAGCACTCGCGGGTTCCTCCACAACGGGTGATCCGCTGGCAGTGGTTCGGGCTCGGTCACGTCGAGCGCCGCCTGCAGCCGGCCCGATGAGACCTCGGCGACGAGCGCTTCGGTGTCGACCACGGGACCGCGAGCCACGTTGACCAACAGCGCGTCGTCGTGCATCAGGGCCAAGAATCCCGCGTCGACCATCGCGGTGGTTCCCGGCGTCATCGGAACGGTCAGGATGACCACGTCGACCCGCGGCAGCAGATCGGGCAAAGCATCGAGGGCCGCCACACCGTCCCTCGCCGACCGTGCGATGCGCAGTACTTCGCATTCGAACCCGGTCAGCCGTCGTTCGACGGCGGCCCCGATGCTGCCATATCCCACGATCAGGACGATCTTGTCCGCAAGGGACTCATGGACGTCGAAGGCCCACCGACCCTGTTCGGCGTCACGCACGAAATCGGGGATCCGCCGGAGCGCCGCCAATGTCAAGGCGACGGCCAGCTCAGCTGTGGACGCATCGTGTACGCCGCGCGCGTTGCACAGGACGACGCCGTCGGGCACATGCGGACGCACATGGTCCACTCCCGCGGTCAGGGTCTGCACAACGCGCAGACCTGTCAACGCCGGTATCACCTCGACCACCCTGGGATCGAACCGGTAGTCGGGGACGTAGAACTCGACCTCGCCCGCCGAGTCAGGCAGCTCACCCCTGGCGTCGAAGAGCTCGACCTCCATGCCGTCAGGGACACCGCCGATGAGCTCCGGGTCGAACGGCAGCCACACCTTTGTCACGATGCCTCCCGGTTCACCTCCGAACGACCAGACACGACGCTACGGCTGCTCCGCGAGTCGCTCGAGCACGAGTTCGCGCACCCGGGCCGCGTCCGCCTGACCGCGGAGCTCCTTCATCACCGCGCCGATCAGTGCTCCGGCGGCGGAGACCTTCCCGGCGCGGACTTTGTCCGCGACGTCGGGGTTGGCCCCGATAGCCCGGTCGACCGCGGCGCCCAGCGCATCGTCGTCCGAAACCACGGCAAGGCCCCTGGCGGCGACGACCTGTTCTGGCGAACCGTCACCGGCCAGGACGCCGTCGAAGACCTCCCGCGCCAGCTTGTCGTTGATCTGCCCGGAGTCGACCAACTGCTGGATCTTAGCCACCTGGGCAGGGGTGATGGGCAGATCGACCAGCTCGACGGCCTGCTGGTTGGCCCGTCGGGCCAGCTCGGTTAGCCACCACTTCTTGGCCGCAGCAGGAGATGCCCCAGCGTTGATCGTCGCCTCGACGACTGCTACCGCACCCGCGCCGACCACGTCGCGCATCTCCAGATCGGAGAACCGCCACGCCTGCTGAAGCCTCGCGCGCCTCTCCGCCGGAGGTTCGGGCAGTGTCGCCCTCAGCTGCTCGACCCATTCCGCCGATGGCGCGATCGGCACCAGATCGGGCTCCGGGAAGTAGCGGTAGTCCTCCGCCTCCTCCTTGCTGCGCCCAGAGGTCGTGCTCCCGGTGTCCTCGTGCCAGTGCCGTGTCTCCTGGATGACCCTGCCACCCTCCAGCAACACGGCAGCTTGTCGCTGAATCTCGAACCGGACGGCCCGCTCGACAGAGCGCAGCGAGTTGACGTTCTTGGTCTCTGTACGGGTGCCGTAGGCGTCGTCCGGCGAAGGTCGCAGTGACAGGTTGACGTCGCAGCGCAGCGATCCCTGCTCCATCCGGACGTCAGAGATGTCCAGCGCGCGCAGCAGTTCACGCAGATGAGCGACGTATGCCCTGGCGACGTCAGGCGCGTTGGCGCCCGTTCCCGCTATCGGTTTGGTGACGATCTCGATCAACGGGATGCCGGCACGGTTGTAGTCGACCAGCGAGTGGTCTGCGCCGTGGATGCGCCCGGTGGCCCCTCCCACGTGCAAGGACTTGCCGGTGTCCTCCTCCATGTGTGCGCGCTCGATGCGGATGCGAACGAGGTCACCGCCGGACAGCACATCGGTCCAGCCGTCGTAAGCGATCGGCTCGTCGTACTGCGAGGTCTGGAAGTTCTTCGGCATGTCGGGGTAGAAGTAGTTCTTGCGGGCGAACCGG
>JBDUDR010000010.1:0-41068 GCA_040002845.1 Nocardioidaceae bacterium | reverse complement strand
CTGGGCGACTGATACGGCGACAGCAGTCTCTCGCGCCGGACCCTCGCCGTCTGATTCCCCCACGCTCACGTCGCCGGCGAGGTTCACGGAGGCGGCTTGCCGGGCCGTACGTCCGGGGCGATCTGGACAGGTCCGAAGGTCGTACCCCAATGCCGATCGGCGAATCGCATGACGGCGGCGTTGAGCGGGGCCATCCGCATACCGGGCGTGAGTGTGCCGGCATCCGGAACGAGCTGGATGAGTGCACCGGCCGAAGTCGGACCCATGACGATCTCACCCAGTCGGGCACCTTGATCGGGCGCCTCCGACAGCTCGCCGTTCTTGGACGTCACAGGTACCGTCGTGGACTCGTGCGGTCGTACGGCTTCGGTTATCGCCGCTGCGCGGCCGACCCGGTTCCGGTCTGCGGACTTGAGGAGCAGCGGCTCGAGGTCGGCAGCGCTCACTCCAAGCTCGCGGCCGGCCACCAGGTTGACCTGGAGCATCTCCAAGGGCAGCTCGGGGATCCCTTTGGAGATCACGGTCAGTCCGCCGGAGAACCGCGAGTTGAGCTCGGTGGGGCGGAAGCCCTCTCGTGTGAGTACACCGTCGATGCCGAACCCTCCGTGGAAGCCGTGTCTGTCTCGCAGCAGCGTCCCGACCTTTCTGGCGAGTTCTCGCATCTGCTTGCGATCCGATTCGGGCGGATCCCACCAGGTCGACACACCGCCGAACAGAAACCTGCTCTGCTCCACCGACCGCAACGTGACGAGCTCCATGGGCCGTAGCGGCACGACCCCGTCTGGCAGTACGAGCCCATGAACGCTGCAAGGGATGCCCTCCAGAAACGGCATGACCCGTACGCGGTCGCAGTGAGCTGAGAAGAACTCCAGGGCTGTCCGCGCGTCCGCAGGATCCCGGACCCAGCGGACGTAGTCGCCACCGCCGTTTGTACCGTCCCGGGTGTCCCCGGCCCACACCGCCCCATCGCCCGTGTCGAGTCGGCGTGTGACTGACGACAGGTCTGGACCGACCCGCACGACCTCGGATGAGGCACGGGGAGCTCCGACCTCGTCCCAGATCTCGTCGACGGTTGTCTTGTTCTCCAACGCAGCCCATTCCGGCCGTCGACCCCCGTACACGGGTCTCCCGTCGACCGGGACGTTCATGCCGATGGCCCCCAGCCACCAAACCGCTATGTGATCCGGGTCGTACGCATGAACCGCCGCGAGCACCTCAGTCGGAGGCGCCAGGGTCAGCCGCTCCTGGGAACGGACCTCCTCGGTCATGGAGCCGGTCGGCATCTCCATCATGTGGACGATGGCGGCATCGGGTTCTGGCAGCTCACCGGTCCCGATGCCGCGCGCAATGACCATGGGCTTGGGACAACCAAGCGAGTCGAGGAGCGCGAGGGCCGGCCGAATCGAAGCTAGGTATCGGTAAGCGAGAATCACCTTGCGACCGCGCAGCGGCTCCATCAGGTGCGCGCGCAACGCCTCGACATCGATCTCGGGCATGACCGCAGCCTAGAGGCGGCGCCGACTGGACCTACCGAGACGCCAACTCGTCGTCGACACGCCGACCAATCTGCCGACAAACCGGCGTCTCGCCGGTCAGCTACCGGCGGGCGTGGTGCGCCTGGCGCCCCAGCCACGCAGACCACGGCGGACCCAGCGCAGCAGGACGAGAACCAGGGTCACGCCTGCCACAAACAGCACCGTCGCGATGCCCAGCGCGATCCATGGGTGCCACAGCGCAAGCGTGATGACTCCAGCGACCGTCAGGTCCTCGCCGAGGCTGACTGTGACATTGGTGACTGGCTCCGGCGAAGCGTTCACCGCCAGCCGTAGCCCGGCTTTCACCAGGTGCGACGCCAATGCCGAGCCCCCACCGGCGACGGCGTACCAGGCCTGATGCAGATTGCTGGCGTCGCCTGCGACAAGCAGTCCGATGATGGCCCCGACCGAGGGGCGGATCACGGTGGAGATGACATCCCACCCAGAGTCGACATAGGGGATCTTGTCGGTGACGAACTCGATCGCGTACATGACTGCAGCGGCAACCAGCACATCGGTGTGGGTCAGGCCGGCCGGCACGCCGTCGACCCCGGCGAACCGCCCGCACAGGCCCATCACCAAGACAACGGCGTACGCGTTGATGCCGCTGGCCCACCCGCTGGTGAATACCAAGGGCAGTAGGTCCACGCGGTCAGCCTAGGGCGTCTCTCGACAGACGACGTGAAGTCTCGTACGGGCTGGGGTTCAGCGAGACTGGGACGGGTGACGGGCTCTGTGCTCGCGACGACGGAGGATGACGAGCGAGGCGCTGGCAGTGGTGAGGGCCCCGGTGACTACGAATGCGTGACCGACGGTGAAGAACTCGGTAAAGAGTGCGGTCAAGGCGACGGAGACCCCCTGGCTCAGCTGCATCACGGTATTGCCGAGACCGAAGATCCGCCCTCGGGCGTGGGTCGGAGTAGTGGCCGCTATGGCTGCCTGGACGGTGGTGATGTACCCGAGCATCAGCCCGATCAGGAAGAAGAACGCAACCGCGAGCGCGGCGCCGCCGGCGACACCGGCAAAAGCCAAGAGAATCCCCATTGCAAGGATGCTCGGCGCGATGAGGCGGCCTCGCCGATCGGCGTCGAGCCGCCCGGTGCATGCCATGCCTATCGCGGCACCAAGAGGGCCGGAGGCCATCATCACGCCTGCGAGCCTGTCTCCGCCACCGAGGACATGTGCATAGGGAACGGCGAGTGCGGTCAGCACGCTAAAGGAGGCCGGGCCGACCATCAAGAGTAGGAAGTTTGCGGACATCCCGGGAATCCGGCGCACGATCGAGAGCCCCTCGACGGTCTGGCTCCACACGGAGGGTGACTCGCCCTCGGGAATGACGGGGGCCGGGCGCTGCCGGACGAAGGTCCGGATGATTGCGGCGGACACCAGATAGGTGACCGCGTCGATGGCTATCGCCGGCCGGGGTCCGACGACACTCACCAGGAATCCGCCGCCGGCGAACCCGACAACCATCAAGACCTGCTGCGTTGCCGCCACCAGGCCGTTGCCGACCGCGAACCGTTGACCATGCAGGATGTCCGCGAGGATGGCCAACCGGGCGGCCCCGAAGGGGATCTTGACCAGCTCCACCGTGAAGATCACGGCGAAGACACCGCCCACGGGCATGCCAGGGATCAGGATCAACATGATGAGCATTGCCCTGATCACGTCGGTCACGACCAGCGTCTCGCGACGCGGCCACCGGTCGGCGAGAGTTGCCAGCACGGCACCACCGAGCAGGTGAGGTAAGTAGCTGACGGCAAACGCGGTAGCAGTCAGCGCCGGCGATCCGGTGCGGTCATAGACGAGCGCGGCGATCGCGAACTGGCCGATCTGGCTCCCGCCGCGCGACAACACGTCGCCGATCCACAAGGAGGCGAACTCCCTGTCCCCGAACAGATCCCGATAGGTGACCTTCTCAGGAGACTCAGGCTGTGCTGGCGGTGCCATCGTCTCGGTGCCTCATCAATCGTCGAGCCGAGGGGTCTCCTCGACCTCCGTTGGTGTTCCTCTGGTGAGCTCGAGCAGTTGGGTGTACGTCGTCGAGAACACCGCCTGTGGATGTCCGGCGGATGCCCACACGGTGGTGTGGTCGTCGAGCCAGCGGTCCACGAGTGTACGGACCGGAGATGGATGTCCGATCGGTGCGACGCCACCAATCGCCTGGCCCGTGTGTCGCCGGACGAACGTGGGGTCGGCGCGCCGCAGCAGGGCGATCGCGTGGGTTCTGCAGATGTAGTCCGTGTCGACCCGATGGGCTCCGGAGGTGAGGATGAGCAGAGGTGCGCCGTCGGCGTCGAAGATCAGGCTGTTGGCGATCGCCCCTACCTCGCAGTCGAGTGCCGCGGCAGCCTGCGCGGCGGTCCGCACCGAGTCGGCCAGGACACGCACCGATCCATGTGCCCCGTGCTCGGCCAGTGCAGCTGCGATCTTCTGGATCTGCGGATGTACGTCATGGCTGCTCATGCTTTCCCCGGAGAGCACCTCAGTCCCCCGTCGCGCCGTCGATCAATTCTCGCAACAGATCAGCATGGCCGTTGTGGCGGGCGTACTCCTCGATCATGTGGATATAGATCCAGCGCAGGCTGATCGTGCGCCCCCGCGAGTCGGTCTGGCTCTCGTCCAGGTCGTGGCCGGCGACCAGGGCGCGACAGGCGGCGGTCTCTGCTCGCAGGGTCGCCAGGTCGGCGGCGGCATCGGCATTCTCGACGGCGTCGAAGTCGGCCTCGGGCTCATCTTCCGTGCAGTAGATCTCGGTCGTGTCATCACCCGCGAAGTCTCGAAACCAGCCGCGTTCTACTTCCGCCATGTGACGGACCAGACCGAGGAGGGAGAGTGTGGAAGGCGGTGCCGAACGGATCTTGAGCTGCTCGCCGGTCAGCCCATGGCACTTCCACAGCAAGGTTTCGCGATGGTAGTCCAGCCATGCGTCGAACATCTGCCGTTCTTCGGCGACGTACGGAGGATCGAGACGCGTCGGGGGAGGTGGCTGGTCAGTCACTAGGCGACCGTACCCAGGTGTTGACGAATCTGTCGACGGCGGGGTTTACTCTTGAGAGTGTCGAACAGATGTTCGAGTCTCTGGGATGGTGATTTGACCCTGTACGACACCGCAGCCGAGGTGATTTTCGTGGATCGCGCTCGGTGCGGGTTCCGCTCCGGCGGGGGTGACCTCGACCCCCACCTCCGTCGGGCGGCCCCAGCAGCATCAGCAGACGTGGGCCAGTTGCTGGGCCCGGATGCTCGAGGGAGTTTGGTCATGCGGCTTTACGACGACCCCGTGGAGGTCCGCCGAGGACTGGTCAACGGCGTCGAGGCCCCGGCGCAGTTCGTGTGGCGCGGCCGGCTGTGGGTGGTGCACGAGATCATCGCCCACTGGATGGAGACGGGGGCCTGGTGGGTGCAGGCACCGGCGGAAGACCCTGACCTAATCGCTGAGCGTGAGGTGTGGAGGGTCGGTGCCTCACGTGGCCGAGTTGGCGACCGGCTCGAGGGCAACGGGGCCGATGACCAGCCCGATGACACCGGGGGGGAGGAACCGCCCGGGCGGGGGGACAAACGGCGGATGGAAGGCAACCGGGGCGTCTTCGACCTGAGTTTCGACTGGACCGTCGGGCATTGGCAGCTCGCCCGTGCACACGACTGACCAACCACGACAGGAGGGCATCGTGATTTCGCAAGCCATGCCGGTGCCCGCCCCTGCGTTGACATCGCTGGTCAGGGCCCGGGTAGCCCTGGACGAGGCCGCTGTTGCCGTGAGTGCGGGTGAGCGCTACTCCCGAGCGCATGTGGCCGCGCTGCGGGCAACCGCTGCCGTACTGGCCGTACGCACTCGCCCCTCGCCACGGCGTAGGCAACGCAATGCCTGGGCGCTGCTGACCCAGGTGGCTCCCGAGTTCACCGAGTGGGCCACCTTCTTCGCCGCCGGGGCCACCAAACGCGCAGCGGCGGAGGCGGGTTTGTCCAGAGCCGTCACCGAACGCGAGGCCGATGACCTGTTGCGTGACTCCGAACGCTTCCTTCACCTGGTCGAAAGCGCCGTCGGTGTGCTTCCGGGCGCAACCCCGGCCAGCGTCGGGTGGTCAGCAGATGCCTGAGTCGATCGACCCGTTCGTGCACCTCCACGTCGCCTCGGGATACTCCCTGCGCTACGGCGCCTCGCATCCCCGGTCCCTGGTCGAGCGCGCCGCCGAGCACGGCATGGACACCCTCGCGCTCACCGATCGCAACGGGCTCTACGGCGCGGTCCGGTTCGCCAAGGCGTGCATGCTCGCTGATGTCCGTCCGATCCTCGGTGCTGACCTGGCCATAGAGCCGTCCGGAGTCCTGCCGACCGGGCTCGGCGGCATCCCCGGAGGCACGACGACAGCTCGTCTGTCAACCAGGGCCACGCCGACCCGGGGCGGCAGCTTCCGCGACCCGAGACTTCCCAGGGTCACGTTGCTGGCCGGCAGCCGGCGGGGGTGGGCCGCGCTGTGCCGGCTGGTGTCGGCTACTCATCTGCGTGGCGAGCGGGGTGACCCGGTGACCACGCTGGAGTTGCTGGGAGAGCACGTTGCCGGGCGCGACGTGCTGGTCATGCTGGGTCCTGAGTCAGAGATCGGCCGAGCCGCCACCGTCCGGCGCGACGATCTGGCTGCGCAGGTGCTCCTGCGTTGGCGCGACGTGATCGACCGGGCCGACCTGATGGTGGAGGTGGTGTCCCACCGGCTTGCCGGCAGTGGCCCCGGTACGACCGCACACGCCGCCCGGATGACCCGAGTCGCCGGACTCGCCGGGTTCGACGTCCTGCTCACCAACGCCGTCCGCTATGCCGACCGCCTCGATGCACCGACCGTTGACGTCCTCGACGCCGTGCGCCGGCTCGTCCCCCTCGACCCGCGTCACGTCGATCGTGGCAATGCCGAAGGGTTCTTGAAGTCCGGAAAGGAGATGGCCGATGTCGCTGACGAGATCTGTCGGTTCGCCGGGCTCGCCGGTCGCGAGGGGCAACGGATGCTCGCCCGCACTCGCACGGTGGCCGATCGGTGTGCGGTAGATCCACGACGTGACCTCGGCCTGGGCGAGGTGCACTTTCCCGAGTTCACCGTTGAGGGCGCCTCGGCAGACGCCGTCTTGAGGTCGAGGTGCGAGGCGGGCATCGGCAGGCGTTACGGCAGCTGGGCCAACCAGAAGATCCAGGGCAGGCTCGATGAGGAGCTGCGGATCATCGAACATCTCGGCTACGCGTCCTACTTCTTGACGGTTGGTGACGTGTGCGACCTGATCCGCGGGATGCAGGTGCGATGCGCGGCTCGCGGTTCCGGCGCCGGCAGCCTGGTCAACTACCTCCTCGGCATCTCCGGTGTCGAACCCTTGCGCCACCGGTTGCTGATGGAGCGGTTCTTGTCGCCGCTGCGGCAGGCACTGCCCGATATCGACATCGATGTGGAGTCGGCCCGTCGCATCGAGGTCTACGAGCAGATCCTGGAGAAGTTCGGCGGCGACCGGTGCGCTTGCGTGTCGATGATGGACACCTACCGCGTACGCCATGCCATCCGCGACGTCGGGTCTGCGCTCGGCATGCCGCCGGGGGAGATCGATGCGGTCGCCAAAGCGTTCCCGCACATCCGGGCCCGCGATGCGCGCAATGCCCTTCGCGAGCTGCCCGAGCTGCGAGCCTCCGGACTGTGGCAGGAACACGGCCCCTCCGCCTTCGGCCTGCTGTTCCGGCTGGTCGAGAAGCTCGACGGACTTCCCCGGCACGTCGCTGTCCACCCCTGTGGAGTGCTGCTCTCCGACACCACCCTGCTCGACCGCACCCCTGTCGAGGCCAGCTACGCCGGATTTCCGATGAGCCAGTTCGACAAGGACGACGTCGAAGATCTCGGACTGCTCAAGCTCGATGTTCTCGGCATCCGCATGCAGTCCGCGATGGCACACGCGACTTCCGAGATCGCCAGGGTCGATGACGTAGCGGTAGACCTCGACGACCACAGCCAGGTCCGGCTGGACGACCCCGCGACGTTCGCCCTGATCCAGAGCACCAAGACCCTCGGCTGTTTCCAGATCGAGTCACCGGGCCAGCGTGAGCTGGTCGGCAAGTTCGCGCCGGAGACATTCGAGGACATCATCATCGACATCTCGTTGTTCCGCCCGGGGCCGGTCAAGAGCGACATGGTGGTCCCGTTCCTGCGGGCACGACAGGGTTGGTCGTCGCCCAGCTACCTGCATCCAGATCTCGAACCCATCTTGGGGCCGACCTGCGGAGTCGTGGTGTTTCACGAGCAGGTGGTCGAGATGATCGCTCAGGTCGCCGGGTGCAACCTCGCCAGAGCCGACGAAGCCAGGCGGGCACTCGGTGACCCCGAAGGACAACACGACGTCAAGATCTGGTTCTTCCCGCGTGCGCTCGGCCGCGGCTACTCCCGGCGCACCACCCAGCAGATCTGGGAGGTGCTCAAGGCTTTCGCCTCGTTCGGGTTCTGCAAGGCACATGCGGCCGCGTTTGCGCTGCCCACCTATCAGTCGGCCTGGCTGAAGGCGCACCACCCGGCGGCCTTCCTGGCCGGGGTGCTCACCCACGACCCTGGGATGTACCCCAAACGGCTCATCCTTGACGATGCCCGGCAGTTCGGCATTGCGATCCTCCCCCTCGACGTCAACGACTCCGGCGACTGTTACCGCGTCGAGCGGGTCGGCATCCACGACGAGCCGCCGGAGGTCCTCGGTCACGACCCCCGCGGTTACGGCATCCGGTTGTCGCTGGCAGAGGTGAAGGGCATCTCCGACGCCGAGGTCGCCCGCATCATCGCCGGGCGTCCCTACCACTCGCTGACCGACGTGTGGCACCGAGCCCGACCGTCACGGCCGGTCGCCGAACGCCTGGTGCTGGCCGGTGCGCTGGACTCTCTGTACGGCATCGGTTCCTCACTCCCGGTGCGTCGCCGGGGCAAGGTCACCCGCCGTGACCTGTTGCTCCAGGTCGCCGAGCTCGACAGGTGGAGCCGGGCTACCGACCGTGCCCAGCGGGCGGCGGCACCGCGCGGACGGGGTCCCAAGCCGGCACCAGATGACGTCGCCACCAAGGCCAACCGCAGCTGGAGCAGGAGCGATCCCGGGGAGCGGGCGGGTGGCGGGTTCGATGCCCGTGTGAGGGCCGCCGCGCAATCCAGGGCGACCAGGCCGGCGGCACCTGTCACGGCGGTGCAGCTGGCGTTCGAGCTCGGTGATGAGCCCGGGGAGACCGAGGCCACCGGGTTGCCTGACATGTCTGACGGTGAACGGGTACGCGCCGAGCTGGAGATCCTCGGGCTCGACGTGAGCCGTCATGTGGTCGACTTCTACTCCCCGCTGCTCGACGCGTTGTCGGTGACCAGATCCAAGGAGATGCTCACCCGTCGAAGCCGTGCAGAGCTGCTGGTAGCAGGAGTCAAGGTGGCCACTCAGACTCCGCCCATCCGGTCCGGACGGCGAGTGATCTTCTTGACCCTTGACGACGGCACCGGACCGGTCGATGCGACCTTCTTCGAAGACGCACAAGGTCCCTACGCAGCCACCTTGTTTCACTCCTGGTTGCTGGTGGTGCGCGGTGAGCTGCGCCGTACGGGTCCCCGTGGGGTCTCGCTGCGCGCGACCGGCTGCTGGGAGCTGCCGATGCTGTTCGAGGTCTGGAAAGCCCACGGCATGTCCGGAGTCCAATCCGTGCTCGACCAGGTTCCCGAAGGCTTCGCAGCGGTCGGTGAGGTAGCCGTACACCATGCCGCGGAGAGCAGGTCCACCCGCCCGGTGATGGCTGGCCCTTCGTCGTTCGAGCCGCACCGTGGTGCCGGGTCGGCCACCGAAGCAGCCAGCAATGGCATGACAGCGGGTGGGATGGGCCGGCGTCGGGTGCTGGTGCATCCCAGCGGCTACAAACAGTCTCCCTACTCCGACATCAAGCCGGCAGGCGAGGACACCAAGACCGCCCCCCGCAAGCTGTGGCACTCCAGTCCGGGAAGTTCGGGGAGATGACGTCGACCGGTTCATTAGGGTGGTGGCCGGGCATCCTGCCTGGCGGAAGGGGACTTGCGTGGCCGACCATCGCCGCAGCGCCATCCGCACCGCCGTGGTGTGGGATGCCCTGCTGGCAGCACTCGAGGTCCAAGCCGCCAAGGCCGGGAGGCCGGTCGAGGTCATTGATCTCGGTGGTGGCACCGGTGGGTCAGCTGTCCGCATCGCGCAGCTGGGGCACCATGTCACGGTGGTCGACCCCAGTCCAGACGCCCTCGCCTCGTTGGAGCGCCGGGCTGCCGAGCATGGTGTGCGTGACCGGGTGCGAGGTGTGCTGGGCGATGCGGCCGGCCTGCTCGATGTGGTCGCGGAGTCCAGTGCCGACCTGGCCCTGTGTCATGGAGTGCTGGAAGTCATCGACGACCCGCCGCAGGCCATCGCTACCCTGCGCACGGTGCTGCGACCAGCCGCTGCATTCAGTGTCCTGGCGACCCAGCGTCACGCTGCCGTGCTCGCTCGTGCGCTGGCTGGGCATCTGGTGGATGCACAGCACCTGCTCGTCGATCCGGCAGGACGATGGGGTGCCGGAGACCCCGTGCCCCGCCGGTTCACCGAGGCCGAGATCGTCTCGATGCTGGAGACGGCAGGATTTCGGCCGCAGACGGTCCATGGCATCCGTACGTTCACCGACCTCGTGCCCAGCGCGCTGGTGGATGCCGAGCCAGGCGCCGCTGAGTCGTTGCTGGCTTTGGAGCGGGCAACAGCGGAACGTCCGGAGTTCCGCGCGATCGCGACTCAGCTGCACGTGGTCGCGATCCGGGACTGATCTCGGCCGGTGGCGATGATGCGCCCCGGTGCTGGCTCGGAGAGCCCCAGCGACGTCGGTTGCGACGTGTTGCACGTCGACATGGACGCCTTCTACGCCTCGGTGGCGGTCCGGGATCGGCCCGACCTGGCCGGGCAGCCGGTCATCGTGGGTGGGCAGCACCGCGGCGTGGTCCTGTCCGCGAGCTACCAAGCCCGCGCGGCTGGAGTTCGCTCGGCGATGCCGATGACCCGAGCCCGTCGGTTGTGCCCCCGGGCCACGGTGCTTCCGCCCGACTTCGAGGCACTCAGTGGGGTGTCGGCAGCCGTCCTGGAAGTGTTCCGGACGATCACCCCCGTGGTCGAGGTGCTTTCCCTCGACGAGGCATTCCTCGACGTGTCGGGTGCCAGACGCAGACTCGGCTCGCCGGCCCAGATCGCCGACCAGCTGCGGGCGCGGATCTGTGATGAGCAGTCCATCACCTGCTCGGTCGGGGTCGCCGCTACCAAGCACGTGGCCAAGCTGGCCTCCAGACAGGCCAAACCCGACGGTGTTGTCGTGGTTCCGGCCGGGGAAGAGACTGCGTTCTTGCATCCGCTCGACGTAGCAGAGCTGTGGGGGGTAGGCGACAAGACGGCCACCACGTTGCGGCGGCTCGGGCTCAACACCGTTGGCGACCTGGCTCACACCCCGCTGCCGATCCTGCGACGCGCGCTCGGACCCGCCCTCGGTGCCCATCTGCACGACCTGGCTTGGGGGACCGACGACCGGATAGTGGTGCCGTGCCGGGGGCCCGAAGAGCCCGAGCGGTCAATCGGCGCCGACGAGACGTTCTCCCGCGACACCGATGACCCGGCGGTCGTGGTCAAGGAGCTGCTGCGGCTGTCTGCCAAGGTCGCAGGCAGGGTACGTGCAGCACAGGTCGCCGGTCGCACGGTCACGGTGAAGATCCGATTCGCCGACTTCACCACGATCACCCGATCCCGCACCCTGCGCGACGCCACCGACGTGACCGCCGAGATCTACCAGACAGCCAGCGACCTCTATCTCGCGCTCGGGCTCGAGCGCGCCCGGATCCGCTTGGTCGGCGTCCGGCTCGAGGGACTCATTGACGCCGCCAAGGCGACACGGCAGATGATGTTCGGCGAACGCGAGCACGGCTGGTCATACGCCGACCGTGCCGTTGACCAGGCGGTCATGCGCTTCGGCCGGGCCGCCGTCACCCCGGCGACCCTGCTGGACATGAGTCGACCCGGATGAGCCGACTGAGCCGACCCTGACGAGCCGACCCTGCTGAGCCACCGTCGAGCAGACGGTCAGTCCCAGGCGCCGTAGACCGTGACGTACAGCTTTACCTGCGAGGTCAGACTCCACAGCTGCCGGGCGTCCTTGATGTACATGTTGATACAGCCGTGGCTGTGGTCCACCCACGGATCGACCATCAAGACCGAGCCATGCAGCGCCTGACCCCCTGAGAAGAACTGCGAATACGGCATGGGCAGGTCATACAGCGACGACACGTGGTCTTTGTCGCGGTAGTACACCGTGAAGTTGCCGAGGCGGGTCTCCACGCCCAGGTCTCCGCTGCGTCCCAGCCAAGAGTTGTGGATCCACCCGTTGTGCCACAACGTCAGCTGGTGCCGCTTGCGGTCGTAGCAAGCGTGCCATCCCCGCTTCTCGCAGATGTGGGGGATCAACCCGCGGGCGCGGACCGTCCGTTTGATCAGCTCATGCCAGGTCCGATGGTTCGCCACCCCGGTCACTTTGAGGTGCACCTTCTTCTGGAACCGCTTGACCGCACCCCTGGTCAGCGGGCCGAAATGACCCGTGACGGGCCCGTCATAGACCTTGGCCCAGGTCAGCCGGTACTGCAGCTCGTACACGTGATGGATGTTGTAGGCGTCGGCATCGGTGTCGCCGTATTTGGTGACCTCGCGGGCGAACCGCTGCTGCATATTCCAGTGGTGGTGGTGGTGACCAGCGGCGGTGGCAGGTGGGGAAGACACGCCCACGGTCGCCACGACGGCCATCAGCGCTGTGATCAGCAGCCCGGACAGGCGCCGAAGCGTCCGCCGAGATGCCATCCCCGATATGTGTGCGCGCATGCGCGTCTTTCCCTTCGTACGTTGTTTGCAGGCCCCCTGCTCATACCTAAGACGCGAAGTGTCTGTCCCGGGTTGCCAGATGAAGGTCACTATTTGACCACGATGCACCCCCTGCGTCCCCGAATTCGACACGATTGATCCAAGTCGGGTTTCGCAACCGGGCGCGCCTGCTTAGACTGAAAGCGGAAACCTCTCGCGTCACCAGTGAAGTTGGAGGACCGAACGTGCCGCTCTCCGACGAGGAACAGCGTCTGCTCGAGCAGATGGAACGGGCGCTGGCTGCCGACGACCCGAAGTTCGCGTCGACCCTGAGCGGCTCTCGTCTGCTCTCGCGCAACCGGCGACGTGCGCTCGCGGGCGTTCTGGGTTTCATCCTCGGACTGGCATTGCTCATGATCGGTGTGATCGTCCCCGTGACCCTGGTCAGCGTCGGCGGTTTCGTGGTGATGCTGGCCTCGGCCTACGTTGCGCTGACGTACTGGCGGAAGGGGTCCGAACCGGAGGAGATGACCTCCAAAAGACCCGCGAACGTGACGCCGATCCGTCGCTCTGGTTCGGGTAGCTCACAACGGTTCATGGACCGCATGGAGGCGCGCTGGCGCCGTCGTCGCGACTCCGGCTTCTGAGTCGACGCCGTCCGTCCATCGGCTCGACACCGGTCAGGTGGGTGAGATCACTGGTTGGTCGGTGGGCTCAGTGTCGATCCCGGTTACCCGATCCGCCTCCAGGTCGCTCCGGATGCGCTCCCACTCCCGCGAGGCGCTCGCCAGCAGCGACGCCGGCCACAGCAGTGCCATAAGTCGGCGCCGACGCGGTGCTCTGTCGCGCATCACGGTGGCGAGTGTCTCGACGTGCTGGCGTACCTGGTCGTCGGTCTCCACCGAACGTGCATACCGTGCCCGCTCCACCAAGCTGACCAGCGGCCTCAAGGAGGCGGCGGCCCGAGAGTCGTGACCCAGCGCCGACAGCATCGACCTACCGGTGCCGCGTGGGGTCAGTGTCGTGGGCCACGTGACGGCGTAGTCGCGTGCGTAGTCGCGCAGGTCGTCCCACGCGGCCTCGGCCGCAGCCTGCGCCGTGGTTGCAGTTGCCCAGCGGTGTGTCCGGATCGCCTGCCTGACCACCCATGGGCCGAGCAGCGCGAGGAGCAGGATCAGCGCCGTCGTGATCCATACCCAAGCCGCCGAGCCGGCGACGCCGGAGCGGCCGCGACTGGCCGACGACGAGTTGGCGTCCGGTGTTGCCTTGTTGACCTTCTCGACGCTGCTCGGTGTCGACGTCGGCCCCGTCCCGCCGTTCCCGCCCGGGTTGGTCCCAACTCCGTTGGTGTAGGACGGCGTCGTGGTCCCGGCGCGGGGGGTGGGCTCGAAACGCGTCCAGCCGACGCCGCTGAAGTAGAGCTCCGGCCAGGCGTGCAGGTCGTGGGAGCTGTAGACGTAGGTGTTCGAGCTGCCCTGGTCCAGTTGCGGGCTGAGGAAGCCCACGGCCACCCGGGCCGGGATCCCGAGGGTCCGTGCCATCAGGGCCATCGAGGCGGCGTACTGCTCGCAGTAGCCACTGCGGTTGTTCGTCAGGAAGCTCACGATGGTGTCGATGCCGTTGCCCGCCACCCGTCGCGTGCTGTATGTGAAGCCGTTGACCGGGTCGCGGAACCAGTCCTGCAGGGCAACCGCCTTCTCGAAGCTCGTCGTTGCCTCGAGGGTGACGTCCGCCGCGGTGCTGGCGATGACGGGGGGGAGCCCCAGCGGGACGGCGGTGTATTTCTCGCGGATCACGGTCGGCGCTTGTCCGGCCGCCTCCAGCTGTGCCGTTGTCGGCTTCACCTGCTCCGCCAGCAGAGAGTAATTCAGTCCCGCGGTGGTCAGGTCTGGGTTGGCGCTGACCACGTCGAGGTTGTCGACGTCGTATCTCCAGTCGCCCACCACGCTGATCGACGTGGTCGGGTAGGGCGCCGGTAGCCAGGATGACTGGAAGTTCTCCGAGACCTGCAGGCTGTACACCAGTGGCTTGGTGCGGACATCCGGCGCCTGTCCGGTTGGAGGTGGCATTCCACCTTGGACGGCGTTGGCCAGTGGGAAGTCTCGCTGCGACGGCGCCCACGTCGAGCCGTTGAACTCGTCGAGCGCAGTCAGTCGGAGGTAGCCGGGATCCGGGTCGTCGGTGCGTACGACCACCTCGTCGACGTCCGCCGGGCGCACGAGATTGCGGCGCATGTCGAGAATCGGGTTGGTGATGTTGAGCGGCCCTTCGCCGTTGCCCAGGCCGGAGTTGTGATGGATCAGCCTGGAGGGAAGGGACGGCAACAGCACCGGCACAACCACGGCGAGCGCAACGGCCGCGAACCCGACCCGCCGACCCGCTTGGGCAAGAGAGTTGGTGTCGACCCGATCTCGATCTCGGTCATTCCACAAGTGACCGGACCTGGCAATCTGCTTCCCCCACCGGCTGACGTGTTCGCGTTCATCGGCCGCGAGCAGGGCCAGGAACCCGGCTGCACCAGGGATGAACACGAAGGCGGAGACGCCGTGTTCGACCGTGGCCACCGGGACGGTGTAGACCGCGAGCAGCGGAAGTCCGGCCAGCGGGGCGCGACCAAGCGACACCGCCAGCACGTCGACGCAGATGGCGACCGCCGCAATGGAGATCGTCAAGATCAGCGAGATCCCATGCGTTGTCGGCACCGGGGGGCCGTACCGGTTCGAGATGTCCACACCGCGCGAGAACAGGTCGGACAGTCGGGTCACTACATCTGCGTTGGGCAGCACGCCCAAGCCCGCCTGGGCGTGGGCGTAGAAGACGACCGTCAGCTCGGCGACCACAAGCACCTGGACCAGCGGGATCACCTGCCACGGAGTGCGTAGGGCACGCAGTGTGGCGCCGATCGCCGCTATCAACGCGATCAACGGGATCGACGTCAGCACGAACTGCTTGTTGTCGACAAGGGGCCCCAGGCACCAGGCGGCCAGCCAGGTCGCTAGGGCGGCCATGAACGTGATGCGTACCTGACCGGTCAGCCGCAGGCTCATGGGGCGTACCCCGTTTCCCGCAGCACCGCCACGCGCCCCCCGCTAGTCACGGTCGACCCGGAGGTCCCGGTCGGCTCGAGAACGGTCTCGGTGGCGTACGGCAGGCCCGCAGACCGGACCGTGGTCGGCAGGGTGACCAGTTTCCAGGCGGTCGCGATCTTGGTGGAGGGACCTGCCACCGTGACGTGCCAGCCATGCTGCTGCAGTGCGTTGGCGGCTCCGCGGGTACGCCGGGTTGCGTCGACGGTGTCGGACCGGTCATGGGTCCACAGGCTCGCGTCCAGCAAGATCGCCAAGCCGGTGCCGTTTCGACCCCGCAGCCGCGTCAGGGCCGCCACGTCCTCGGGTTCGAGCAGACCAAGGACCGCGACGACCATCTCAGGCTGACCGTGCTCTGAGGTATCGCCGAGGTCGAGGGTGCGCGACTCCGACGCCCTCGCAACCGCGAGCTGGTCCAGCAGCACGTCAGTCTCGCCCGACACGCCCGCGCCCGAGTCGTGCCAGACAGAGGCCTCTTCGGTCCGCGCCTTGTCGGTGGCCAGCCGCAGGTTGAAGCCACGCTGCGCCAGATGTACGCCGATCGAGGCTGTCGCACTCACGGCCCACTCGAATGAGGAGGCAGGCCCAGACCCGCGATGGGCCGACTTGCGGGTGTCGAGCAGGATCGTGCATCGGCTCTGCCACGGTTGTTCCTCGCGGCGAACCATCAGTTCGCCGGTGCGCGCCGAGCTCGGCCAGTGGACGCGGCGGAGGTCGTCGCCCTCGCGGTATTCGCGAATGGTGACATCCTCGGTGCCGGCGGCCGCGAACGCGCGGGGTCGGTTCTCACCGGTCCCCGACCATTCGCCGCTCAGGCCGCTCGATCCCAGGTGATGGGTGGCAGGAATCACGGTCAGGGGAGTCGTGGTCTGGAACGAGCGGGTCAGCTCGATGAGCCTGAACGGGTCGCTGACTCGAATGCTGAGCGGCCCGAGCTGATATCTCCCGCGTACGTCGGAGCGCACCGTGTACGAGACCTCGTTGTGCCAGTGCGACCCCATCTGGTCGACCAGAAAACGAGGCCGACTGCCAAGGACGTAAGGAACTTGGTCTTCCAGCATGAGCACGCCCGTCGGCACCCGACCGGCGTTCTGCAGCCGCAGCGTGACGGTGGATGCACTGCCCGTGGGGACCCGTGCCGGATGAACCGAACGCGTGCACACGAGGTGGTAGCGGGCCCGGGCGACCATCGCGACGGTTACCAACGGCAAGGCCGTGAGGAGTACGCCGACCCGCACGAGGTCCGCCTGCCCGAGCAGGATCGCGCAGACGATCGTCGTCACACCTGAGGCCAGGAAAGCGCGGCCCCTGGTGGTCAATGCCCCGAGTGACTCCCTCATGGTCAGGCTCGCTCAGCTCTCGACCGCGGCGCGCACCTGTGGCATGGGTACGTTGCGCACGATGTCGCCAAGGATCTGACCGAGCGAACGCCCGCTGATCTGGGCCTCGGTGGCCGGCAGCAGGCGGTGGGCGAGGACGGGCTGGACCAGGGCCTCTACGTCATCGGGGAGCACGAAGTCACGGCTGTCGAGGGCCGCCCGGGCCCGAGCTGCGCGGATCAGGTGGAGGGTGGCGCGCGGGGAGGCTCCCAGCCGCAGCTCGGAGGTCTGCCGGGTCGCGGCGGCCAGCGCCACGGCGTACTGCTGCACGGCGCCGGACACGTAGACCGACTTGACCACGCCGACCATCTTCATAATCTCGCCGGCGTCCGTCACCGGCTCGAGGTCGTCCAGTGGGTTGGACCTGGCATGGATATCGATCATCGCGATCTCGGCGCTGGCCACCGGGTAACCCATCGAGACCCTGGCCATGAACCGGTCGCGCTGAGCCTCGGGAAGGGGGTACGTGCCCTCCATCTCGATCGGGTTCTGGGTGGCTATCACCATGAACGGTGACGAAAGCTCGTATGTCGTGCCGTCGACGGTGACCTGAGCCTCTTCCATGCTCTCCAGGAGGGCCGATTGCGTCTTGGGTGACGCACGGTTGATCTCGTCCCCGACGACGATGTTTGCGAACACTCCACCCGGCCGGAACTCGAACGCACGAGTCTCCTGGTTGTAGACGGACACGCCCGTCACGTCCGAGGGCAGCAGGTCGGGGGTGAACTGGATCCGCCGGACGGTGCAGTCGATGGATCTGGCCAACGCCTTCGCGAGCATCGTCTTTCCCACACCGGGAACGTCCTCGATCAACAGGTGGCCCTCGGCGAGCAGCACTGTGAAGGCAGTGCGAACGACTTCGGGCTTGCCCTCGATGACCCGCTCGACGGCGGTCGTCACCCGCTCGGACACATCTGCCAACGTCGCCAGGTCAGTGGCGGGTTCGGCCGCACCGCCGGTGCCGAGTGTGGCTTCGGTTGTCACGTTTCCTCCAGTCCCCGAAGGTCGCGATCTGCGACCTTTCGTGACCCCCCGCGCTGGGCGGGACCCTTCACGCCGGTCATGACTGAGCGCCGCCCCCTTCGTGGCGGGCGCCACCCTCCCCGACCGAAGTGCCGACCGTGCTAGGAGATCGTGACAACCGCCGAGGCCGCTGGGGGCGTCGATCGCATAACGATGTGATGACGTTCAGCCCTATCGATGCTAACGCGGGAACGGCGCCGACGCTCGACCGCGGCAGGGCAGTCCTTGGTGCCGCTTCATGACAGGACTGGTCCTTGCCGTGCGCAGACTCCCGTCCACTCGCGATCTCGCTCCACTCCGCACCACATGTCGACGCGACTGCCCTGACCTGGGTCCCTAGGACCGACCGCCCATACCGCTGCCCACGAAATGTCTCGCAACATGCGCACAATCTGGTTTACGGTGGTGGATAGTGGGGTACAGTGGCGCGCAATGGAGGACGAGAGGTGGTGAGCCGTCGATGTTCCTCGGCACCCACGCCCCTCGGCTGGACGACAAGGGCCGGCTCTTCCTGCCGGCCAAGTTCCGCGACGAGCTCCTGGAGGGTCTGGTGATCACGAGAGGACAGGAGCGTTGCCTCTACGTGTGGCCGATGGCCGAGTTCGTCAACCTCACCGGGCAGATGGCTCAAACACCGGTGACCAACAAGCGGGTCCGGGACTTCATGCGCATGATGTTCGCCGGGGCCTCCGACGAGACACCCGACAAGCAGGGGCGCGTCACTATTCCGCCCTTGCTGCGGGGGTACGCCGGACTGAGCCGGGACTGCATCGTGATCGGCGCCATGAATCGGCTGGAGATCTGGGACGCACAGTCCTGGACCGACTACTCGAACCAGCAGGAAGCCGCGTTCTCCGATCTCAGCGAGGAGGTGCTTCCGGGGGTTATCTGACTCTGCTTATGACACTGCTTATGACACTGCCGACCTCGTGCGACGAGGTCTCCCGTCCGCTGTCTCGCACGTTCTGACACACCTTCCCCGGTGCCAGACCAAGCGCCTCGGCTAGCGGGCGGAGACCTGGCCGCACGAGGGTCAACCGGCCAGCCAGCACCAGCCAACACGCAGTCACGACAAGCTCCGGGTGTCCGGGGCTCACGAGGGGTCGAGATGAACGTCAGCCGAACACCGGTGCGCCCAGACGACTGCGAACGTCCGGCCAGGCGCCTCCGCGAGGACCTGCGGGATGGGCTCGGCGTTGTCGTGTTCTCAGCAGCCGCATCGGCAACCGTCTCGGTAGCGATGGCGCTGGTCTTGAGCGCACTGACGCGGTTGGCTGGTTGAGGCCGAGATGTCCACCGCCCGCCACATACCGGTGCTGGTGGACCGGGTTGTTGCCCTGTTCGCCCCGGCCCTGGTTCGCCCGGGATCGGTCCTGGTGGACGCGACCCTCGGTCTCGGTGGCCATGCCGAGGCGTTGCTGCGGCGTTGTCCCGAGGCCCACGTCGTGGGGCTGGACCGCGACGCCGAGGCGCTGTCGATGGCTCGGACCCGGCTGCAGGACTTCGCCGAGCGAGTGACCGTAGTGCATGCGGTCTTCGACCGGCTCGGCGAGGTGCTCTCGGGGCTCGGGTACGGACCGGTGGACGGGGTGCTGTTCGACCTCGGCGTCTCCTCGCTACAGATCGATGTGCGCATCCGGGGCTTCGCGTATGCCGAGGACGCGCCGCTCGACATGCGGATGGACTCGGCCACCGGCCAGACGGCGGCCGACATCCTCAACTCCTACTCTGCGAAGGACCTGGCAAGGATCCTCCGGGCGTACGGCGAGGAACGTTTCGCGCGGCGGATCGCCGACTCGATAGTGCGGGAGCGCGCTCGGGCGCCGTTTGAGACCAGCGCCCGACTCGTCGAGCTGATCCGCGACTCGATCCCTGCTCCGGCCAGGCGATCCGGCGGGCACCCGGCCAAGCGCACGTTCCAGGCCCTGCGCATCGAGGTCAACGACGAGCTCGCCGTGCTGAGGCGAGCACTACCCGCCGCCATCGACCGCCTGGCCGTCGGCGGGCGGATGGTGATCCTGTCCTATCACTCCTTGGAGGACCGGCTGGCCAAGCAGGCCATCAGGGCTCGCGCCCGGCCCAATGTCCCGGAGGATCTGCCGGTGGTGCCGGCGGACCGAGAACCCGAGCTTCGTGCGCTGGTTCGCGGAGCGGAGCGCGCCAGCGTGCAGGAGATCGCGGCCAATCCCAGAGCCGCATCCGTTCGGCTGCGGGCCGCGGAGCGCATCCGGGAGGTCGCGTGAGCTCCCTGCTGAGCCAGGCAAAGGCCCGATCCCCTCGCCGGGTCACGAATTCCGGCCGGACCGGTCGGTTGACGCTGGTTCCTCGCGCCGTCCGGCGCACCCCGAAGGTGCCGTTCGTGGTGTTGGTGCTGTTTGTACTCGGCGGTGGCCTGGTGGGGTTGCTGGTGCTCAACACATCTCTGCAGCAGGGTGCCTTCTACGAGGCATCGCTGCAGGGCCAGCAGAACGGCTTGGCTACCAAGCAGGAGGATCTGCGGCTCAAGGTCGCCGCGCTGCGGGACCCGCAACGACTTGCGCGCGAGGCGCAGAGCCTGGGCATGGTGCCCAACACCAACCCCGCGTTCATCGATCTCGGTGACGGATCTGTGTTGGGCGACCCCCGGCCGGCAACGGCGGGCACCGGTCCGCAGCTCACCGTTCCCACCGGTCACGGGGTCCCGGACGCGCCCGCGAACCCAGGAGTTCAGCACACCAACCAGCAGGGCCACCACACCAGCCAGCAGGCGGGCCACCAGGACAACCACCAGAGCAACCAGCAGGCCAGCCAGTGAACCGGGAATACGGCCGGCCGGCCCGGCGTCGCAACCCTCGCCGAGCCCGGCTGGGAGGGTCCACGATTCGCCTGCGATCGACCTTCTTGGTAGCCGCCTTCGTGCTTTCGATCTTCGCCGCCAGGCTGGTGCAGCTTCAGGGCATCGACGCGGCTGCGTACGCCCCGATGGCCGCCGCTGACGGGGCCACCACGATCACCTTGCAGGCCGATCGCGGTGTCATCACCGATCGCTTCGGTCAGCCGCTGGCCGAGACGGTGCAGGGCTCCATGCTGGTGGCCGACCCATCGATGACCGCCGACCAGGCCACCGAGATCGCGGCCGTGCTCCACCAGCGCCTCGGTTTGGACTACATCGACCTGGTCAACACGTTGCGAACCCCCGACAGCCGGTTCGCCTACCTGGCCAGGCGGTTGCCGCCCGGGAAGGCAGGCTCGATCATGGCCGAGCTGGAAAAGCGAGGCCTGGCAGGCGTCTTCGACTATCGCGACCCCATTCGGGACTACCCGGGTCGCGACGTCGCGGGCAACCTGATCGGCTTCGTCGGCACTGACGGGTCGGGACTGGCGGGCCTGGAGTACGCCTACGACCATGAGCTGGCCGGCGTGGACGGCTCGGAGACCTATGAGACGGGGCCGGAGGGCGCCAGGATCCCACTGGCGAGCTCGAGCGTCGTGCAACCACATCCAGGCACCGGGCTGCAGCTCACCATCGACAGAGATCTCCAGTGGTACGTGCAGCGGCGGCTGGCGACCGCAGTGGACCAGACCGGCGGGTACTCCGGGGCAGCAGTCGTCCTCGACACCCGGACCGGGCAACTGCTGGCCGTCGCGGACGCGCCAAGTGTGGACTCGGCCGACCCGTCCGCGGGGGGACATGAGCTGCTGGGCAGCCGGGCGGTGCAAGACATGTATGAACCCGGTTCCGTCGAGAAGGTGCTGACCTTCGGATCGCTCATCGATGCCGGATATGTCACCCCGCACACGAAGGTGACCGTTCCCCCGGAGCTTCATGTGGGTTCCGACACGATCCACGACTGGTTCGCGCACGGGACAGAGCGACTGACGACCGCCGGTGTGTTGGCCGTGTCCTCCAACATCGGCACCGTGCTGTCTTCCGAGCGGATGCCCGCGGCGATGCTGCACCATTACCTGCAATCGTTCGGGTTGGGTGAACCCACGGGCATCGGGTTGGACGGCGAGAGTGCTGGGCTGCTGACTCCGGCCCGGACCTGGCTCCCGATCAACCGCGACACGATCGCCTTCGGCCAGGGGCTGTCGGTGACCGCCGTCCAGATGGCTGCGGCCGTCTCGACCATCGCCAACGGCGGGGTGCGCGTGTCACCCACCCTGGTGTCCGGAACCATCGACGCCGACGGTGACGTCACCGGGACCAAGGCTCCCGAGCGGCATCGGGTGATCAGCAAACGGGCGGCTCGGGAGGTGACGCACATGATGGAGATGGTCACCGGCCCGGACGGCTTGGCGCCAACCGCCGCGATCGCCGGCTACCGGGTGGCGGGAAAGACCGGAACCGCTCAGCGAGTGGATCCCACCTGCGGTTGCTACCGGGGGTTCACCATCTCCTTCGTCGGGTTCGCCCCGGCGGACAACCCCAGGTTCCTGGCATACGTCGTGATCCAGAATCCCCGGGACGGCAGCGGCGGAGGATCAGCCGGTGGTCCGGTCTTCCACGACATCATGTCGTACACACTGCAGAAGTATGGCGTTGCACCGACCGGGACATCGGCCCCCAAACTGCCACTGACGTGGTGAACGCAGGTAGCCTCTCGCCGTGTCCGCAGACGCCAGTCCAACCCCGGTGCCGTCACAGCCCGTGAACGTCTCGCCGACTCGGTTGGCCGACATCGCCGCCCGGTTGGGTGTCGGCGGGCTCGATGACGCGGCCGGTGATGTGCAGGTCCGCGGAGTCACGTTGAGCTCGACCTTGGTCAGCCCCGGCGACCTCTACGCGGCCCTGCCCGGATCGCGGACCCATGGTGCGCGTTTCGCCGCAGAGGCCGCCCGTGCCGGGGCCGTGGCCATCCTCACAGATGCCGCCGGTGCGCAGTTGCTGGGCGCGGTGAGGGTGCCGGTGCTGCTGGTCGAGCAACCGCGCCAGACCCTGGGTACGCTCGCGGCGTTTGTCTACGGCGCCCCGGCCTCGCAGATGACGACGATCGGAGTGACCGGTACGCACGGCAAGACGACGGTGACCTCCCTGATGGAGGCCGGGCTGACTCGTGCCGGAAAGGTCAATGCGCGAGTGGGCACCAATGGAACCGTCATCGCAGGGCACCCGACGTCGAGCAAGCTGACGACCCCGGAGGCCCCTGCGCTGCACGCGCTCTTCGCGGTGATGCGTGAGCAGGGCGTCGAGTTCTGCGCCATGGAGGTGTCCAGCCACGCCCTGGTCCAGGGGCGGGTCGACGGAGTCGTGTTCGACCTGGCAGTGTTCACGAACCTCGGTCGCGACCATCTGGACTTTCATCCGAGCATGGACGACTATTTCGCGGCCAAGGCCAGTCTGTTCACCCCCGAGCGGGCTCGGCGGGCGCTGCTCAACGTCGACGACCAGCACGGCCGCCGCCTGCGGGACCAGACCACGCTTCCGGTGCGTACGTTCTCTCCCTCTGGAGCCGACGCCGACTGGCGCACGGTCGACGTGAAGCTTCGCGAGAACGGGGCCGACTTCACCGTGGTGACCCCCGCCGGCACTACTCATGCGGCGCAGGTGCAGCTTCCCGGGAGGTTCAACGTGGCCAACGCGTTGGCTGCGCTGGCCGGGCTCGCCGAATGCGGCCTGGACCTCGAACCCTTAGTGGCCGGCATCTCGCGACACGCGGGGGTCGAGGGACGGATGGAGCGCATCCCGACCAACGGAGCCGCGTCGGTGGTGGTGGACTACGCGCACAAGCCCGACGCGGTTCGGGCGGCGCTGGAGGCGTTGCGACCGGTCACCCGTGGCAGGCTGATCGTGGTGCTCGGCGCCGGCGGCGACAGAGACCGCGGCAAACGGCAGCTGATGGGTGAGGTCGCGGCCCGGCTGGCCGATCTGCTGGTGATCACCGATGACAACCCCCGCTGGGAGGACCCGGGCACCATCCGGGCCGAGGTACGTGCGGGCGCGGAACAGCTCCCGGTCGGCGACCGCGCCTCCGTACGCGAGATCGGTGACCGGCGCGCGGCCATCGCCTACGCACTCTCCGTGGCCGAGTCCGGCGACAGCGTCCTCATCGCGGGCAAGGGTCATGAACAGGGTCAGGAGATTGCCGGCACGGTGCACCCGTTCGACGATCGCCAGGTCGTACGCGACGCGCTGGCGGGCCACGGCGGGGAGCAGTGACGATGATCGAGATGTCCTTGGCGGAGGTCGCCGAGGTGACACATGGCAGGGTCCGTGACGGCGACCCGGAGACCATGGTGACGGCCGCGGCGTTCGTCGACTCGCGGCGCGTGATCCGCGGAGGGGTGTTCGTCGCCCTCCCAGGCGAGCATGTCGACGGACACGACTTCGCCGGGGCCGCGATGGACGGCGGTGCGGTGGCAGTGCTGGCGGCTCGACGGGTGGGTCGGCGCGCCGTGGTCGTCGAAGACACCGTGGCGGCTCTCGGGCGGCTTACCCGGGTCGTGATGGAGCGGTTGCCTGACCTTCGGATCGTGGCCGTCACCGGGTCGCAGGGAAAGACCAGCACCAAGGACCTGATGGCGCAGATCCTGGAGTCTGCTGGTCCGACGGTGGCCGCTCAAGGTTCGTTCAACAACGAGATAGGCGTCCCGCTCACGGCGTTGCAGGCGACCGCACAGACCCGTTACCTGGTGGTCGAGATGGGTTCTAGGGGGCCGGGACACATCTCGCATCTGTGCCGGATCACCCCTCCTGACGTCGCGGTCGTGCTGAACGTCGGCGTCGCTCACCTTGGCGAGTTCGGTTCGCGGGACCAGATCGCGCTGGCCAAGGCTGAGCTCGTCGAAGCCCTGCCCGGGGACGGGACAGCAGTGCTCAACGCGACAGATCCGCGCGTGTCCGCGATGTCTGCCAGGACGTCCGCCCGGGTACTGACCTTCGGAGAGTCGCAGACCGCCGATGTCCAGGTCCGGGATCTCGTGGTCGACGGCTCGGGTCGGCCGCGGTTCCGCTTGGTTCACGGCGGCGACGATCGCCAGGTGTCGCTGCCCCTGATCGGGGCACACCAGGCCGCGAACGCCGCCGCGGCGGCCGGGGCGGCACTGGCCTGCGGCCTCAGCCTGGAGGCCATCGCCGCAGTCCTGCCCAGCGTGTCTCAACGATCGCGCTGGCGGATGGAAGTGCACGAGCGCGCAGACGGTGTCATCGTCATCAACGACGCCTACAACGCCAACCCTGACTCGATGCGAGCAGCTCTCGAGTCGTTGGTGGCGATCGGTCAGGGTCGAGGCGACGGAACCCGGACCTGGGCAGTGCTGGGGGAGATGTGCGAGCTCGGCACTGCCTCCCGCCAGGAGCACGAGACGCTCGGACGGTTGGTTGCGGCCTACAACGTGTCAAGGCTGCTGGTGGTGGGGGAGGAAGCCAAGCCACTGCATCTGGGGGCATCGCAGAAATCCGGATGGCAAGGGGAGTCGGTGCTCGTCAGGGATGTCGAGCAGGCGGTTCGACACCTGAGCGGCCGGCTGCGCGCCGGCGACGTCGTCTTGGTGAAGGCATCTCGAGCGGCGGGTTTGGAATACGTGGCTGAGCAGCTGCTGGCAGACTCGGCCACCGCCGGCGGGGTCGCAAACCCCGAGGATGCACCCCAGACGGAGGAGGGCGCGCGATGAGGGCGATCCTGCTTGCAGGAGGCCTCGGACTCATCGGCACGCTCCTCGGGACGCGCCTTGCCATCCGCATCCTCGTCGCCAAGGGGTACGGCCAGCCGATCCGCGACGACGGCCCGACATCGCACCACACCAAACGCGGCACGCCGACCATGGGTGGGCTCGTGATCATGATCTCGGTGGTGATCGCCTACCTCGGAGCCCACCTGTTCACCTGGGAGATGCCCTCCGCGTCGGCAGTGTTGCTGCTGTCCCTGTTCGCGAGCCTGGGGTTGGTCGGTCTCGTCGACGACTACATCAAGATCTCCAAGCAGCGGAACCTCGGCCTGCGGAGCAAGGCCAAGTTCGCCGGCCAAACGCTCATCGCCATCGGATTCGGCTTGTTGGCGCTGCAGTTCAAGGACGCGCGGGGCCAGGCCCCGATCTCGCCGGCCATCTCGTTCATCCGAGACATGCACGGCTGGCGCCTGCCGGCGGTGCTGGTGGTCATCTGGGTCTTCATCATGATCGCTGGCATGAGCAACGGCGTGAACCTCACCGACGGGCTCGATGGCCTGGCCACCGGAGCGTCGATGATGGTCTTCGGGGCATACACCCTGGTCGGGATCTGGCAGAACAACCAGTCGTGCTTCCTCACGCCCGGCCCCAAGTGCTATGAGGTCCGCGACCCGCTGGACCTCGCTGTGGTCGCCGCCGCCCTCACCGGTGCCTGCTTCGGCTTCCTGTGGTGGAACGCTGCCCCGGCCAAGATCATCATGGGGGACACCGGTTCACTCTCGCTCGGTGGAGCTCTGGCGGGTCTCGCCGTCATGAGCCGTACCGAGCTGCTGCTGCTCGTCCTCGGCGGGCTGTTCGTCATGATCACGCTGTCGGTGATCATGCAGGTGGGCTATTTCAAGGCGACCCACGGCAAACGACTGTTCCGGATGGCTCCACTGCAGCACCACTTCGAGCTGCTCGGTTGGGCCGAGGTGACGATCGTGATCCGGTTCTGGATCATCTGCGGCATCTGCACGGCCGCGGGCCTCGGCATCTTCTACGCCGAATGGGTCTCGGGCGTATGACCTCGCGGTCGCCGGACTGGTTGTCCGCCGCTGATCGACACTCCGACTGGCCGGCCCTTCGGGTGGCCGTCGTGGGCATCGGTGCCTCCGGATTCGCGGCCGCGGACTCGTTGATCCAGGTCGGTGCCAGCGTGGTTGTGGTCGCGGAGAGCGACGACCAAGCCTCGCGCGACAGGGGAACGCTGCTCGAGATCCTGGGCGCGGAGGTGCGGCTCGGACCGGGGACCACCGGGCGGCCGCCCGACGGCGTCGACCTGGTCGTCACCTCGCCGGGCCTGACTCCTCGGTCGCCGATCCTGGCCACGGCGACGGCGGGTGGACTGCCCGTCTGGGGGGAGGTCGAGCTGGCCTGGCGGTTGCGTGATCCGGGGCGGGCCGCGGCCTGGCTGTGCCTGACCGGCACGAACGGCAAGACCACGACGGTCGGGATGCTCGACTCCATGCTCCGCGCCGCAGGTCTGCGCAGCATCGCCGCCGGTAACGTCGGCACACCGATCGTGCAAGCGGTGATGGACCCCGAGCCCTTCGACGTCCTCGCCGTCGAGCTTTCGAGCGCTCAGCTGTACTGGACGTACTCACAGGCCGCAGAGGCCGCCGCAGTTCTCAACGTGGCCCCCGACCACCTCGACTGGCATGGGTCCGAGTCTGCCTATGCAACGGCCAAGGGCCGCATCTACCAGCGCACCCGCACCGCGTGCGTTTATAACGTGGAGGACCCGTTGACCGAGCAGCTGGTGCGCGATGCCGACGTCCAGGAGGGCTGCCGCGCAATCGGCTTCACCCTGGGCACGCCCGGCGTCGGCATGCTCGGGGTGGACGGGGCGCTGGCTGACCGGGCCTTCGTGGCAGACCGGCAGACCAGCGCCGCCGAGCTCGGCACCGTGGCAGACGTGCAACCGCACGCTCCGCACAACGTCGCGAACGCGCTGGCGGCCGCAGCGCTGGCGCGTGCGCACGGAGTGCCACCGGTGGCGGTGCGCGACGGGCTCCGGACCTTCCAAGTCGCGGACCATCGCATCGCAACGGTCGCGGAGATCCACGGTGTGACGTACGTGGACGACTCCAAGGCCACCAACCCGCACGCTGCCCAGGCCTCCGCAACGGCCTTCGACCCGGTCGTGTGGATCGCTGGAGGTCAGGCCAAGGGGGCGAGATTCGACGAGCTCGTACTGGCCATCCGATCCCGATTGCGGGCTGTCGTGTTGCTGGGCACGGATCGGTCGGTCATCGCGGATGCGTTGGCGCGACACGCGCCGGATGTCCGCGTGATCGAGGTCCCCGGCACCGAGACTCGTGTCATGGACCGCGTCGTTGCCGAGGCTGCCCGCGCTGCCGAGGTGGGCGACACGGTGCTGCTCGCACCCGGCTGCGCGTCCAAGGACATGTTCACCGACTACGGTGCGCGGGGCGATGCGTTCACCGCGGCCGTGCGTCGACTGGGTCGGCTGTGAGCGGGATGACGTGACCACCTGGCCGGAACCGCGACGGGCATCCGGGGAGTCCGCCTGGCTGGCGGCGACCAAGCGCACCCTCGATCGACCCCTGACGTCCTACCATCTCGTGCTCGGCACCTCCGGGCTGCTGCTGGCGCTCGGCCTGGTGATGGTGCTGAGCGCGTCGAGTGTGACCTCAGAGCTGCAAGACGGCAGCCCCTACTACATCTTCACCAGGCAGGCCATCTGGGTCGCGGTGGGAATCCCGCTGGCGTGGGTTGCCTCCACCATGCGGGTCACGTGGATCCGCCGGATGAGCTACCCGGCGCTGCTGGTCTCAATCGTGTTGATCTGCCTCACGTACGTTCCCGGCTTCGGTGTCGAGGTCAACGGCAACCGCAACTGGATCTCCTTCGGTGGCCCGTTGACCCTACAGCCGTCCGAGGTCGCCAAGCTGGCCATCGTGTTGTGGGCGGCGGATCTGTACGCCCGCAAGCACAAGCTCTTGGCCGAGTGGAAGCATCTCCTGATCCCGATGGTGCCGGTGACCGGTCTGGTCGCCGCTTTGGTTGTCGGTCAGGGAGACCTGGGCACTGCGTTGGTGCTGTTTGCGGTGATTCTCGGCATGCTCTGGGTGGTGGGTGCACCGGCCCGGCTGTTCATCGGGGCGGCGCTGGCGGTCGCCGGGCTTGCCATGTTCTTGGCCAGCACGGCGTCCTACCGGATGAACCGTCTGCTCACCTTCACCGACCCGTTCAGCGACTATCACCACACCGGATGGCAACCTGCCCACGGTTTCTTCGCGCTGGCCCAAGGCGGCTGGTGGGGGGTGGGCATCGGCGCCAGCACTGAGAAGTGGTCGGGTCTGCCTGCCGCCCACACCGATTTCATCTTCGCGGTGATAGGTGAAGAGCTGGGACTGTTCGGGACGCTCGTCGTGCTCGGGTTGTTCGTCACGTTGGCGTACGCCGGCATCAGGATCGCCCTGCGCACCAAGGACCGGTTCGTGAGATACGCCGCGGCAGGCATCACGATCTGGCTGCTGGGTCAGGCGATGGTCAACATCGGCATGGTGCTCGGCCTGCTGCCCGTGATCGGCATCCCACTACCGTTGGTGTCCTACGGTGGATCTGCCCTGCTGCCCACGTTGATCTCCTTGGGACTGCTCCTTGCCTTCGCCAAGACCGAGCCCGGTGCCCGGACCGCGCTGCGTGCGAAGCGTCGGCAGAGCTGGCGCGCACGCCTCTTCGCCGCCGGGACCGGGCGAGCGACAGTGCCGGCGTCGAGCGGATCGAAGCGGGGCTGAGGGGTGACGCTCCGGGTTCTGCTCGCGGGCGGCGGCACGGCAGGTCACACATCGCCGCTGATCGCCACGGCCGATGCGTTGCGCGACCTCAGCGATGACCTGGTGATCACCGCGCTCGGCACAGCCCGTGGGCTGGAGGTCCGGGTGATCCCGGCCGCCGGATACCCGTTGGAGCTGATCCCGGCGGTGCCTTTCCCGCGGGGGCCTTCGTTCGACCTCGTCGCGGTACCCGTCAGGCTCGTGTCCGCGGTCAAGGCGACGCTCGCCGTCTTCGACCGGGTGCGGCCCGACGTTGTCGCCGGCTTCGGCGGGTACGTCTCGATGCCGGCCTATCTGGGGGCCAGACGCCGCAAGGTGCCCTTGGTGATTCATGAGCAGAACGCCTTGCCCGGCATTGCGAACAAAGCAGGCGCGAGGCTTGCCCGGCGGGTGGCTACGTCGTTCCCTGACACACCGCTCCCCAGGGCGGAGTATGTCGGCCTGCCGATCCGCCGGATCATCTCGGGACTGGACCGAGCCGGGGTGCGAGAGTCGGCGCGGCAGTCGTTCGGGTTGCGGGCCGACCTGCCGACCTTGCTGGTCACCGGCGGTTCCCAGGGTGCCCGCCGGCTCAACCAAGCAGTCTCCGGTGCCGCCGGCGCGCTGGCTGAAGCCGGCATTCAGGTGCTCCACATCGCCGGTCCGCACGGTGTCGTCGACGTCGAACTGCCGGCCGGCGGACCGCCCTATGTGGTGGTCCCGTTCGTCGACAGGATGGACCTCGCCTATGCGGCCGCCGACCTCGCCGTGTCACGCGCGGGAGCCAGCTCGGTCACCGAGGCGGCGGCGGTGGGACTACCCGCCATCTTCGTGCCGTTGCCGATCGGCAATGGCGAGCAGGCGTTCAATGCGCGCGCCGTCGTCGCCGCCGGAGGTGCCTACCTAGTCGATGACTCGGCGTTGACCTCCGACTATCTCCGGGCGACCTTGCCCGACCTGCTACACGACGCGAACCACCTTGCCCAGATGTCGGCGGCCGCCTCCTCGCTGATCCACAAGGACGCCGACCAGCGGCTGGCCCGCATGATCGTGGAGCTGGCGGGAGGACTCACGTGATCGTGCCGGTGCCGGATCACCGTCCTCCCGCCGACCAGCTCGGGCGGGTGCATTTCGTCGGGATCGGTGGTGCCGGGTTGTCCGGCATCGCCCGGATCATGCTCGCGCGCGGGATACCGGTCAGTGGCAGCGATGCCAAGGACTCACGCGTGGTCGAGGCGCTCCGCGCGCTCGGCGCGACGTGCTGGGTCGGCCACGATGCCAAGCACGTCGCGGACGCCGACACTGTGGTCGTGTCCACGGCGGTACGAGAGACCAACCCGGAGGTGGTGGCAGCACGTGAACGCGGGCTGCTGCTGTTGCCCCGTTCCGCGGCCCTGGAAGCCGTCATGCAAGGTCGCGTCGTGGTGGCAATCGCGGGCACGCACGGCAAGACGACCACGACCTCGCTGTTGACCGTTGCCCTGCAACACTGCGGAGCCGACCCCTCCTACGCGATCGGCGGCGAGCTGAACGAGTCGGGATCGAACGCCCATGACGGCAGCGGTGAACTGTTCATCGCCGAGGCCGACGAGAGCGACGGGGCGTTCTTGGTCTACTCGCCGTTCGGTGCGGTCGTCACGAACGTGGAGTCGGACCACCTGGACAACTACGGAACGACCCGGGCCTATCACGAGGCGTTCGACCAGTTCGTCAGGCAGATCGACGACGACGGCTTCCTGGTGGCCTGTGTCGACGATGCCGGCGCGGCAGCGGCCCTGGTGACCGCGCGGTCGCGTGGGCTGGCGACGATTGCCGTCGGGTCCACCCCTGAGGCTGACCTGCGAGCCGAGTCGGTGAGGTTCGAAGGGACCACATCCACGTTCGTGGTGGTCCGAAGGGGCCGCCGTCTGGGGGAGGTCAGGCTCCGTATTCCAGGCCGGCACTACGTGCTCGATGCACTGGCTGCTTTAGGGGCCGGCTTGCGGCTGGGATTCGCGTTCGCGGACCTGCGTGAGGGGCTGGAACAGTTCACGGGCACCAGGCGACGGATGGAGTTCAAGGGCTCGGCCGCCGGGGTCCGTGTCTACGACAGCTATGCGCATCACCCCACCGAGATCGCAGGCGACCTGGCCGCGGCCCGCTCGATCGCCGGGTCCGGTCGGCTCATCGTGTGCTTCCAGCCGCACATGGTCAGTCGAACACGGATCTTTGCCGCCGAGATGGGGCAAGCCCTGTCCGCGGCGGACGAGGTCGTGCTGATGGATGTCTACGTCGCGCGAGAAGAGCCCGAACCCGGCATCAACGGCGGGCTGGTCGCGTCGCACGTGCCCCTCGCCCCCGAGCACGTGACGTTCGAGCCCTCGTGGTCCAGGACACCCGAGATCCTGGCCCGGAAGGCGCTTCGCGGCGACCTGGTGCTCACGTTGGGGGCCGGGGACATCACCCTGATCGGTCCGGAGGTCCTCGATGTGTTGAGCGCCGAAGGTGCCGACGATGGCTGACAGCCGGGGGAGGTTCGCTCGCAGGCAACGGACGCGACGCCTGGTGGCCCTCCGGCCGGTGCTCATCGTCGCGGCGGTCATCCTGCTGGGCCTGGGGGCGGTGTGGATGTTGCTCTACTCGCACTGGCTCGCACTCCAGACCGTGGAGGTCGCGGGCGTCGATCGGCTCTCGAGCAAGCAGATCGAGCGGGCGGCGGCCTTGCCGGCCGGTTCAGCGTTGGCTCGACTGGACCTGGACGCAGCCGCCGACCGCATCGAGCAGATCCCCGCCGTACGTTCGGCCACCCTCGCGCGCAGCTGGCCCCACTCGGTCATCATCACGGTCACTGAACGTACGCCCGTCGCCGTGGTCGAGGTCGACGGCGCGTTCCGCGCCGTCGACGCGACAGGAGCCGAGTTCAAGCTCAAGGGCGGCCAACACGGTTTGCCGAAGCTGGCCGTCGATCCGGTGTCCGGCACCCTCGACGATGCCGCCGAGGTGGTGGCGAGCCTGCCGGCGGAGATCGCCCAGCGAGTCACCGAAGTGCGGGCCGACAGCATCGACTCCATAACCCTTGCGCTCCGCAGTGGCGACCAGGTGCTGTGGGGGAGCGCGGATGCCTCTTCCCGCAAGGCCCAGGTCCTGGCCGTACTGCTGCGCCACCACGCAACCCAGTACGACGTCAGCGTTCCCGACCAGCCGACGATCACCAGGTAGGCAACCCCTGCCAGCCACTGGACAACCCAGATATTCCAGATATTCGCAAGGGCGCCGCCGGGTGCGGCGTGTCGGTTCGGCCCATCACGACCCATCGCGTATGTTCCTGAAACAGGTTCCAGGTTGACATAACTATAACCCTCTACTAGAGGGTGAGGGTTCGGATCAGCAAGTCTTCCCCGCCGTACCAACAACACCAGTCGTCGCGTGTGCGGCTCACCCGGTAGGGAGATGCCGAGACGGGACGAGACGAAAACGAGTCTAGGGGCGCGTCGTGGCAGCACCACAGAACTACCTCGCGGTCATCAAGGTCGTCGGCATCGGCGGCGGCGGTGTCAACGCCGTGAACCGGATGATCGAGGTGGGCCTGAAGGGCGTCGAGTTCATCGCGGTGAACACCGATGCACAGGCACTCCTCATGAGTGACGCCGACGTCAAGCTCGACATCGGTCGAGAGCTGACGCGCGGACTCGGTGCCGGAGCAAACCCCGACGTCGGTGGTCGAGCCTCCGAGGACCACGCGGAAGAGATCGAGGAGGTTCTCAAGGGCGCCGACATGGTCTTCGTCACCGCAGGCGAGGGTGGCGGCACCGGGACCGGAGGCGCACCGGTGGTGGCGCGGATCGCCAGGTCGCTCGGCGCGTTGACGATCGGTGTGGTGACCCGTCCGTTCGCCTTCGAGGGACGTCGCCGGGCCAACCAGGCTGAGGAGGGCATCGCCGCGCTCCGTGAGGAGGTGGACACCCTCATCGTCATCCCAAATGACCGTCTGCTGTCGATCAGCGATCGCAGCGTCAGCGTTCTCGATGCGTTCAAGCAGGCAGACCAGGTCCTCCTGCAAGGGGTCTCCGGAATCACCGACCTGATTACCACCCCAGGACTGATCAACCTCGACTTCGCCGACGTCAAGTCGGTGATGTCCAACGCCGGCTCGGCGCTGATGGGCATCGGTTCGGCCCGCGGCGAGGACCGCGCGGTCGAGGCGGCCGAGATCGCCGTCTCGTCGCCGTTGCTGGAGGCTTCCATAGACGGTGCACACGGCGTGCTCTTGTCGATAGCAGGAGGCTCAGATCTCGGGTTGTTCGAGATCAACGAGGCAGCCGCCCTGGTCTCACAGGCCGCCCACGCCGAGGCCAACATCATCTTCGGCGCAGTGATCGACGATGCCCTGGGTGACGAGGTGCGCGTCACCGTCATCGCCGCCGGCTTCGACGGCGGCATGCCAAAGCGTCGCGACCAGAGCCAGCCTGCCCTGCGCCGAGAGACCCCGGCGCAGCGGGCCACGAGGACAGGCGCCCAGTCCCCGGACCCCGACTCGACAGTGTCCAGACCAGTTTTCGATGACCCCGTCGAGCCTGCCGCGGCCAACTCGTCGTCGCGGCCCCTCGCGACCACACCGGCCACGCCACCTCGGCCGGTTGACTTCGACCCGTCAGATGGCGGCCTGGACGTCCCAGACTTCTTGAAGTAGGTGTTCTCCTCGACCGACCGTGCCGGTCGGGTGGACCTCGCGTTCACCGACCGACACGGCGGTGTCAGCACTCCGCCGTATGCTTCGCTCAACCTTGGTCGCTCAATCGGAGACAGCCCGTCCGCTGTGGATCGCAATCTCGAGCTGGTTGCGAGTGCCATCGGCGCCAGCACATCGCAGATCATGGTGATGAACCAGGTCCACAGCGCACAGGTTGCCGTCATCGATGGACCCGGCGACCCTCGGCCCCGGGCCGACGCCATGGTCACCACATGTACAGAGGTCGTCTTGTGCGTACGCGCCGCTGACTGCGTGCCGGTCTTGATGGCGGATCCCGACGTCGGCGTGATCGCCTGCGCTCACTCGGGTCGGGTGGGGATGACGGCCGGGGTCGTGCCGACCGCCGTCAAACAGATGCGCGAGCTGGGAGCCACCAACATCACCGCCTGGATCGGCCCGCACGTGTGCGGGTCGTGTTACGAGGTGCCGGCGACCATGCGCGCCGAAGTCGTCGGCCTGGTGCCGGAGTCGTTTGCCGAGACCTCCTGGGGTACTCCCGCCCTCGACGTCGGGGCCGGGGTGCGCGCGCAGCTGCTCGATGCCGGCTGTGCGGTCATCGACCGGGCGCGCTGCACGCTGGAGGACCCCAACCTGTACTCCTACCGTCGGGACGGTCGCGCCAGCGGCCGCCTGGGCGGCCTGATCCGGCTGCGTCCATGACCGAAACCCGGCTTGAAGAGCTGCGTCGCGAGTTGCACTCTGTGCATCGCCGCATCGGCCACGCCGCCCGGTCCGCCAGCCGGTCACCCGATGACGTGACGTTGATCGTCGTCACCAAGACGTTTCCGACCTCCGATGTGCGCCTGCTGGCCTCCCTTGGTGTGCACGACATCGGCGAGAGCCGTCACCAAGAGGCCGTGGTCAAGAAACAGGAGTGCGCGGATCTCGCCCTGAGGTGGCACTTCGTGGGCCGCTTGCAGTCCAACAAGGCGGCGGCCGTTGCCCGCTACGCGTCCGTTGTGCACTCGGTGGACCGGCTGACCCTGGTCGGAAAGCTCGCCGACGGCGCAGCGAGGGCCGGTCGGCGCGTCGACTGCCTGATCCAGGTGAACCTGCACGGCGGCGACGGTCGTGGGCTGGGCGGGGCCGGGGCCGGCGATCTGGACCGATTGGCCGACTCGATCGCATCGGCCGGCGGTCTGGCCCTTCGCGGTCTGATGGCGGTCGCTCCGCTGGGGGTCGACCCAACCGGGGCCTTCGAGCGGCTGTCTGAGCTGTCGCAGCGGCTTCGGCGCCTACATGGCGAGGCAACCTGGATAAGTGCAGGCATGAGCGGCGACCTCGAAGCAGCTGTTGTTCACGGCGCGACACACGTTCGCGTCGGTAGCGCGGTGCTCGGTGCGAGGCCTTTGCTCCGGTAATGTCGGCAACGGCAGATCCCTTGGCATACCGGAGGTCCAGACAATCATGAGCGGCGCGATGCGCAAGGTGGGTGTCTATCTAGGCCTGCTCGAAGATAGCGACAGATACGACGACGACTACGAAGGTTACGACGACGACTACGAGAGCCAGCCAACCCGGCCAGTGCAGGCTGTTCGTGACGACCGGGGCACGGTGTCACAACTTGCCGAGCGGCGTCCACGCCCCGTGCCGGTCCCCGTGACGGCTGAGCTGTCCCGGATCACGACCCTCCACCCGCGTACGTACAATGAGGCACGCACCATCGGAGAAAACTTCCGCGAGGGGGTTCCGGTGATCATGAACCTCTCGGAGATGGATGACAACGACGCCAAACGTCTGGTGGACTTTGCGGCTGGCCTCGTCTTCGCGGTTCGGGGCACGATCGAACGCGTCACCAACAGGGTGTTTCTGCTTTCCCCGCCCAATGTGTCAGTCGCGGCCGAGGACAAGCAACGGATTGCCGAGGGTGGTTTCTTCAACCAGAGTTGATGCCCGGCCCGTTCGTGGCCGAGTGTCCCACTAGGTAAAGAGGGGCGGACTCGGCAGCGTGCACGCGGTCGGCTATGTCATCGAAATCGTGCTGTGGTTCTACCTGGCACTGCTCATGATTCGTCTCGTCGTCGGCTGGGTCCAGATGTTTGCCCGCTCCTGGCAGCCCACGAGCATAACGCTGGTCGTGCTCGAAGGCGTCTATACCGCAACAGATCCACCCATCCGTGCGATCCGTCGTGTACTTCCACCCTTTCGGCTTGGCAGCGTGGCCCTCGACCTGAGCCTGATGCTCGTACTGATCGTCTGCTACCTGGCCCTGCAGATCAATCGGGCCACGTTGCTTTCGTCTTGAGTCCCGATTGTCCCCACGACGCCGGAACAGAGTACGGTTGGACACCTGTATCTGCCAGTCTTCCGACCATGAGGTGAGCTCATGCCGCTGACTCCCGAGGACGTCCGCAACAAGCGCTTCACGCCTGTCCGACTGCGTGAGGGCTACGACATGGGCGAAGTCGACCAGTTCTTGGATGAGGTGGAGGCCGAGCTGGAGCGGCTCACCAAGGAGAACGACGACCTTCGCGCCAAGCTCACGGCGGCCCAGTCCAGCCCGGCTCCCCCCGTCTCGCTGCCGGCGCAGGCGCAGGTCGAGCCACCCAAGCCCGTGGCGCCCGAACCGGTCGTGGCGCCCCAGCTCTCGGCTCCCGCGCCGCCCCAAACCGTCGGCTCCCCGCTGGGCGGCAACGTCCCGGGCACCGTCGGCGAGGCATCGACCGCGGCCACCCGGCTGCTCGAGATCGCCACCCGGAACGCTGACGAGCTGGTTGCCGAGGCCAAGGACAATGCCGACCGCATCATCGGAGAGGCGCGCACGAAGGCAGAGCGCATCCAGTCCGAAGCCCGCTCCAAGATCGAGCGCCTCGAGTCCGATGCGCGCACGCGTTCTGAGAAGCTCGATGCCGAGACGGCGGCTCGACGCTCGCAGCTGTTCGGAGACCTCGAGCGTCAGCGCAACGGACTCGAGCGCGAAGTGGAGAACCTGCGGGCCTTCGAGCGCGAATACCGGAGCCGCCTCAAGGCGTACTTCGAGCAGCAGCTGCAGGCGCTCGAAGGCAAGACCGACACAGCACATGCGACGAACGCAGCGCTGACGGGCGGACCGAACAGCGACACCACGCCCAAGCGGCTTCAGTCGCTGCTCGGTGAGGACGAGGCCTGAGGACGTTCGACTCAGTCGCGCGGTGCCCGCTCACGCTCGCTCAGCGTCGCCGCAGCCAGTACGCCACACCCAAGCCCTTGTCGGTGTAGGCAAACCAGTCGCCGTCGCTGTGGTCCGGTGCGCCCGCGGCCATCGAACCGGCCAGCACCTCGGCTGCGATCATCGGCTCGTGCTCCGCTATCGCCGTGGCCACCTCCGGGTCTGACGACGTCGAGTTTCCTGCGGTCGCCACCTCCCAGCGCAGGTCGATCCGATCGGACACGTCGAAGCCGCTCTGCTTGCGCGCCTCCTGGATGAGCCGGACGACCTCCCGAGCCAGCCCGGCCCGGGCCAGCTCCGGGCTTATCTCGAGGTCGAGCGCCACCGTCTCGCCCTGGTCGTTGACCACCGACCAGCCCACTCGGGGCCGCTCGGAAACCATCACCTCGGCGTCGGTGACCTCGACCGGGTCGCCGCCGACATTGACCGTTGCCGTGCCGCGATCAGCAAGGCTGGCAGCCAGCACGCCGGGGTCCGCGTCGGTGATCGCCGAGGCGACCGTGGGGGTGGCTGCTCCGAACCGCCTGCCGAGTTCGCGGAAGCTCGGCTTCACGGAGTACTCGACCAGATCGGCGCCGGCCGCCGCCAACGGCGACAGCGAACCGACGTTCAGCTCCTCGCAGATCTCGGCGCGAATCTCCTGGCCGAGGCGTTGCCATGACGTACTCGCGATCAGCGCGCGCCGCAACGGCTGGCGCGTGCGCACCTTGGCGGCCGCGCGCGCCGCCCGCCCGAGCTCGGTGATCCGCCGCGCCAACGAGACCTCCACTGCCAGCTCGTCGTCAACGTGAGTAACGGCGGGCTCGGGCCACCTGGACAGGTGTACGGACTCAGGACCCTCGGGGGCCGTCGGCCGGACCACGTCCTGCCATACCTGCTCGGTGATGAAGGGAGTCATCGGGGCCATCAGACGAGTGAGGACATCGAGGGTCTCGTGGAGCGTCGCAAGCGCCGAGGGGTCGCCGTTCCAGAACCGGCGCCGTGACCGGCGCACGTACCAGTTCGAGAGGTCGTCGATGAACGTGCTGAGAAGCTGGCCGGCCCGCTGACTGTCGAAGGAGTCCAAGGACTCGGTCATCCTCATGGTCAGCCGAGCAGTTTCAGACGCCAACCAGCGATCGAGCACGGGACGGTCCTGGACGGCGGGAGCACCGTCGCCCGGCGACCAGCCGGCTGCCCGGGCGTACAGCACATGGAATGCGACGGTGTTCCAGTAGGTCAGCAACACCTTTCGCACGGCCTCCTGAAGGGTGTTGTGTCCCACCCGGCGCTCCGCCCAGGGCGAACCGCCGGCCAGCATGAACCAGCGCACCGCGTCGGCGCCGTGCTGCTCCATCAGCGGAATGGGCTCCAGGATGTTGCCCAGGTGCTTGGACATCTTGCGGCCGTCCTCGGCCAGGATGAGACCGAGGCAGAGGACGTTCTCGTACGACGACGCATCGAACACCAGTGTCCCGACCGCCATCAGGGTGTAGAACCAGCCGCGGGTCTGGTCGATGGCCTCAGCGATGAACTGGGCGGGATAAGCGGCATCGAATCTCGTTTTCGAGCCCTCGACGTGCGGGTATCCCCACTGTGCGAACGGCATCGAACCGGAGTCGTACCAGGCGTCGATCACTTCGGGCACCCGCCTAGCGGTCTGCCCGCAGCTCGGACACGTCACGAGGATCTCGTCGACGTAGGGGCGGTGCAGATCGAGTCCGGACAGGTCTTGTCCGGCCAGCGTCGCGAGCTCGGCTCTCGACTCCACGCAGGTCTGGTGACCCTCGGCGCACCGCCAGATGGGCAGGGGAGTACCCCAGTAGCGCTTCCGCGACAGGGCCCAGTCCACGTTGTTCTCGAGCCAGTCGCCGTAGCGTCCCCGCTTGATGGTGTCTGGGAACCAGTTGGTCTTGTCGTTCTCACGGAGCAGCTCAGCCTTCACCGCCGTGGTCCGGATGTACCAAGAGGGCTGCGCGTAGTACATCAACGGGGTATGACAACGCCAGCAGTGCGGATAGGAGTGCTCGTACGCGACGTGACGGAACAGCAAGCCCCGCTCCGCGAGGTCGGAGACCAGGTCGGCATCCGCGTGCTTGAAGAACTGCCCTCCGACCAACGGGATGGACCCCTCGAACCGCCCGTCAGGACCGACCGAGCTGACTACCGGAAGGCCGTACTCGCGGCACACCCGCATGTCGTCCTCGCCGAAGGCAGGGGACTGGTGCACGAGCCCGGTGCCGTCTTCGGTGCGGACGTAGTCCGCGAGCACCACATAATGCGCCGGTTGGTCGAAGGCAACCAGCTCGAAGGGTCGCTGATAGGTCCAGCGCTCCATGTCAGAACCGCCCAGGTGGGCCGTCACGGTCCATCCGGCGCCCAAGACGGCGTCGAACAGCGGCTCCGCGATGATCAGGGTCTCCGTGCCGTTCGTGGTGGCTACGTAGTCGACCTGCGGATGCACCGCGACGGCGGTGTTGGACACCAGCGTCCACGGGGTGGTCGTCCAGACCAGGAGTGCGGCCCGTCCGGCGTACGGCCCCGAGGTCAGGGGAAAGCGAACGAAGACCGACGGATCGACCACGGTCTCGTAGCCGCCCTCTTGTCCCAGCTCGTGCTCGGACAAGGTGGTGCCGCAGCGCGGGCAGTACGGTGCGACCCGATAGTCCTCCACCAGAAGGCCACGAGAGTGAATCTGCTTCAGTGACCACCAGACCGACTCCACATAGGTGGTGTCCATGGTTCGGTACGCCTGATCGGTGTCCACCCAGAAGCCCATGCGGTCAGTCATGGCCGCTATTGCGCCGACATTGCGCATCACGGATTCACGACACATCGCGTTGAACTCCGCGATCCCGTACCGCTCGATCTCACCCTTTCCGGAGAACCCAAGCTGCTTTTCCACGGCCAGCTCGACCGGGAGGCCATGACAGTCCCAGCCCGCCTTGCGCTCAACCCGTTGGCCCCGCATGGTGTGAAATCTCGGAAAGACGTCCTTGAAGACCCGAGCCTCTACGTGATGAATGCCCGGCAACCCGTTGGCTGTGGGTGGCCCCTCGTAGAACGTCCAGCGAGACCCGGACGCGGTCTGCTCGAGCGACTTGTTGAATGTGTCGTGCCCGCGCCAGAACTCCAAGATCGCGTGCTCCATCGCAGGAAGATCGACCTGCGCGGAGACTGGCCGGTAGCCGCGGGACTCCTTGGGCGGGGTGGACATGGCGGGCCTTTCGTCAGCTGTCCGAGGGAGACCTCAGAACGCCTGGCGAAGGGACGAGAAGGACCTGGCAGGCCTTTCCCGCGGTACCACCCTTCTTAGTCGCATCGAAGACATGCGACCCGCTCTTTTCGCACCGCTGCCGGGTCTAGTCCCGTCGCTGTGACGCGACAGTTTCTTCCGACGGCTCCGGGGTGATCTTCGCTCCGGGCTCTCCCTCCGGGCTCGCACCGTCCCCGGATCGCTGTTGGAGCGCCGCGCGGAGCTACTCGCCCCATCGACGCCTTGCGGTGGGTCAAGTCTGCCAGACGATTCGGGATGCCGACATCTGGATTACCCGGTTGGCGGCCGTGAGTGAGCCGCGTCGTGCGCTCGACCACAGCGGATTCCGTCCCAGATCGCGCGCGTCAAGTTGTTTCGACTGGGGGTGAACGCCTATCCTGCCCGCACCGTCTTTGGCGGTATCACTCATCGATCGGTCTTCGATCACCGTCATCGATTGCAAAGGGGGTCGGCTCGATGACAACTGGTCCGGCAAAGAAGGTGGTGGCGAGCGAAGGCGCCACATTGGCGGGGGCGGCAACGGAGCGAGTGCCTCACCAGGCGCTGCCCAGTGAGGCGTTGGCTGAAGTGTCTGAAGATAACCCTGCCGCGGAGCAGATCGAGACCACGGCTGCTGCCCAGAAGGCTGCCCAGAAGGCTGC
>JBDUDR010000009.1:0-43594 GCA_040002845.1 Nocardioidaceae bacterium | reverse complement strand
CGGCAGCGAGCCGGTCAACGGGGTCATCCGGTCGACTTTTGTGGTCGATGAGGACGGCAAGCTCGAGATCGCGCAGTACAACGTCAAAGCCACCGGTCACGTGGCCAAGCTGCGTCGCGAACTGGGCATCTGACTCGCCCCTAGACTGGTGGGCTGAGCCAGAGTGGTGGAATGGCAGACACGCCGGCTTTAGGTGCCGGTGCCCTTTGGGTGTGAGGGTTCGAATCCCTCCTCTGGCACTCCTGCCGAGGACGCAATGCCGACGGCGCAAGAGCGCAAACGATCAGGCAGTCGGCTACCTGGCTCGACCGGGCGGGGATGACAGATGGGCCTGGGGAAGGTCGCTTCGGGTTCGGGTCGCGATGTGCTTGACCACATGTTCTGCGTCTCTGCTGACACCGCGCAGGAACCCTGATGACATGGCGTAGAGGAAGAACAGGCCGACGAAGTACAGCCCTGGCTCGCCGGCCACGATCCCGCGGTGGTGCATCGGCTCCGTGTCTCCGAGGACGGGAAGGTGGATCCACGAGTAGTCGGAACGGAACCCCGTGCACCAGACCACGTTCATTACCTCGAGGACCCTGCCGTCGGCCAGCAACGGGTGCCCCTTGCGCACGCCGGTGACCTCGGCAGCGCGTTCGATTCCCGCGGCCACGAGGTCTTCGGGCTCGACCCGAACGAGCGGCGCGCCTCTGGAGAGGATTTTCGGGCGCTCCATTCGACCGATCGGGGTGTTGACGGTCAGGACGTGGTGCGCGATGAGCCGGAACATCAAAGGGATGAAGATCCACCGTGCCGCGGCGCTGTCAATGCGAAACGGGACCCTGCCGTTGTCACTGCCTGCCAGCCACGTATCATGCCCGCTGGCGGTCTCGAGGGCGATTTCGGCACCCGAGTTGCCTGCTCCGACCACCAGGACGCCACCTTTTTGGAGTTGAGAGAGATTCCGGTACTCGGCGCCGTGCAACTGCAGAACGCCGGGGTGGAGTTCCTTTGCGAATGGTGGCACCCACGGCATTTGGTGGGTCGCCATGGCGACGACCACATTGTCGGCGTCGAATCGCCGATCGCCCGCTGCCACCGTGAACTTGTCGCCATTTCGTACCAGTCGATCCACCCGTACGCCGTTGCGCACAGGGAGCTCGAACCGCGTCGCGTAGGCCTCGAGGTAGTCGGCGACCTCGTCTTTGGTGGGATATGAACGAGGCGGGCCGGGAAACCGAAGGCCAGCGAGTCCGCAGTAGCGACGAGGGCTGAAGAGGCGCAGCGAGTCCCACCGCATCCTCCATGAATCGCCGATCCGCTCATTGGCGTCGAGGATCAGGAATGGCAGACCTCGTCGCATCAGGTGGTACCCGACTACGAGTCCCGCCTGGCCGCCGCCGATAACAATGGTTTCGACATGCTCTGGCTCACAATTCACGGTCATCGCCTTCGCCCTCTCAGAAATCCTCACTCGTCAGTGAGGACGTTACGAGCGGTCGGCCGAGCGCGAAATCGGAAGTTCTCCCCATGCGAGGAGTGCGTGTTCGATCGCGAACAGTGTGACGGCCGCGCGGGTCGACACGCCGACTTTCGCATAGGCATTTTGAATATGGCGGTCGGCGGTCTTGACCGAGATCCCGAGCGCAGCTGCCACCTGCTTCGTCTGCAGCCCACGGGCGAGCAGCCCGAGGACTTCTGCCTCGCGGTCGGTCAGCCCTGCCGGCCGCTCGATCCGTGGGATGGCTTGTCCAGCGGCCTCAAGCACTGCTGCGACGGCGTCAGCGTCAAGTCGTCCGGCCCGCGCCTCCTGCGTTAGGGTCTCGGCGGCCCGATCAGCCGACAACGGTGCACGGTGCGGCCGCGGCTCGGTCATCGCGTGATATGCGTCCGCGGCCGCGACAAGGCGCGCTGGGCGGGTGAGCGCCGCGCCGGTTGTCCCCCGGTGGTAACCCGAACCGTCGAGACGTTCGTGGTGGAACGTGGCCACAGGAGACAGCGCAGCGAGGAATGGAGAGCGGGAGAGGACGCGCTCGGAGTGATACGCGTGTAGCCTCACCCGTTCCCAATCGTCGGCGGTTAGAGGTGTGGCTTTGTTCCAGATCCGGACAGGTACGGCGACCCTTCCAATGTCGTGAATGTGCGCTGCACGGCGGATCATGGCCACATCCGCTGGCCCGAACCGGGAGCAACCGGCGGCCCGCGTGGCCAGTTCCGACACGCCGGCGGCATGCCCCACCAGGTACGACGAAGCGAGGTCGGCGAAGTCCCCCATGGCTGCCAGGGCCCGGTCGATCGCCGGGCCCGAAAGGGTCAGGCGCGGAGACGGCTCGCAGGCGAGCACGTTGTCCCAAACGGAGATGCCAGCATCCAGGGCGAGGATCTCCGCGGCTTCGTCCGCAGCACGTTCGGCTATGACTGGGTCGAACGCGCCACCCGCCCGCTCGCGCATAAGCCGTGCGGCGAGCGCCTCGCCGCCCAGCATGCGCTGGAAGGCGGCGTCTCGAGCCACCTGAACGATCCGCACCGCCAGCGGGATCTCATCGCGTCCGGCACGGCCGGGCAGGCCTTTGCCGTCCCAGCGCTCGGCGACATAGGCAAAGAGTCCGCCTACCGCGACGGGCAGGCCGAGCCGGTCGGTCAGCATCCTCGCGACCTCGCACGCGCCCGCAACCTGGTGCTCGAACTGCCGAGCGAGCCGCGGAAGCCCATGCGCGAGTTGAACAGCTCGCACTCGCACGGACCCACGCGGCGGAGCCACGGCGCGCAGCATCCCTGCAACCATTTCGCCACGAGAGCCGAACCTGACCGGCGTGCCGTACGTTGTAAGCGCATCGTCACCGCCGAAGACCTCCGCCTCCAGCTCCGCACCCGCAGTGCAGCCGACGTAGAACAACAAGCAGGTGTAGTACGTCTGGCGGGCGGTCTCCGAGTCGACCCCCAGCCGCTCGCCCAGTCGCATCGCAATCAGCGTGCTCTGCAAGCCGTGCTCAAGAGGCACGCCGATGCCGAGGTCCGTGGCCAGCGACAGCGCAGCGATCACCTCTGCGGCACGCACCCGCGCCACGCCGGGCGACGGTTCGTCTGGCACCCCCCGACAGTACTGCCCAGCACTCTTGGCCACTCCGGTCGGCCATGGTCACGCTCGCCGCTGCGAAACGCTGTCATTGACCGAACCCGACGCCTGAGGGAGGGCTGACGGAGGAACACGACGCTGGCGCCAGTGGCATCCTGACGCATGGTCCACGACGGGTCCCTTGATGAGCTTCTGCCACGCTGGCACTTCCGCGAGCACCATCGGCGCACCACCAACGTGCCCCCCTCGGCGCTGCTTGCCGCGGTTGAGCAATTGACCTGGGCAGACGTGCGGGTGCTGCACGTGTTGATGCGCATCCGGTCAGCCGGTCGGCTATCACTGGCGAGACGTCATCGCATCCTCGATGACATGGTTGCCATTGGATTTGTCGTGCTGGATCGCAGTCGCGACGAGTTGGTGCTAGCCGCGCTGAGGCGTCCGTGGGCGCGCCGGGGGCGGGGCTGCTCCCCGTCTGGCTGACCAGAGCGATCCAGCCTGCTTCTTCGTCGAGTTCGGGGAGCCCGGCTGGGCGACGCTGATCCGGCGGCGCTGGCTGGCTGCTATCGTCCGCCGCGCGGACCAGGGGTGATCGGGCCGGGCGTACGCACGTCCTTGGTGTCGTCGCCATGGTGCAAGATCACTGGATCTGAAGCTTGTTGAAGGATGGGAGCGTCATGGCACCGAACTTCCAGATCGTGATCGACTGCGCCGAGCCACAACCGTTGGTGCAATTCTGGGCTACCGCGTTGGGATACGAGCCCGAGCCGCCCCCGGAGGGCTTCGACGGTTGGAACGCCTTCTGGCGAAGCGTGGGTGTGCCAGACGATGAGTTGGACGAGGCCAGCGACCTCGGTGACTCGGTCATCGATCCGGCGGGTTTGGGGCCTCGCGTCTGGTTCCAGAAGGTGCCGGAGGCCAAGGTGGTCAAGAACCGGTTGCATTTCGACGTCTCCGCCAGCGGCGGCCGGGGGACGCCGCTCGCGACTCGAGAAGAGCGCGTCCTTGCCGAGGTCGACCGGTTGACCGCGGCCGGCGCGACGGTGGTGCGGGTGTTGGAGCAGGAGGGCCTGGATCACTTCGCAGTGGCGATGCAGGATCCGGAGGGTAACGAGTTCGACGTCAACTGAGTCAGTCGGCCCGGCAGGGGCGCCTGACTCAGCGGCCACCGACCGCGCACCGCCAGGCAGCCCACGATGAGCCCGTTCGCCTCATCGGAGACGGATGACGTTGCCCGTAATGAGCCAAGCCTCATCACTGGCCAGATGGGTGATGACAGCTGCGACGTCGGCCGGGTCAGCGATGTGGACGAGTTGCTCGCTCTCGGCGACGGCAGCCCTGACCTCATCGGTAACCCAGCCGGTGTCGGTGACCGGTGGATGGACGGCGTTTGCGGTGATCCCGAGGTCCGCCAGCTCGGTGGCAGCGGAGAGTGTGTAGTTCACCAGTGCAGCCTTCGCCGCCCCGTAACTGACCTCTTCGGGAAAGCCCTCAGCACCTCCGGAGGTGAGCGTGATGATGCGCCCCCAGGACCCGCCACGGGCGACATGCCTGCCCGCGAACTCCGCGATCAACAATCCGCCGGCTCGTGCATCGACGGCAAACTGCTGATCGATGGTTTCGCCCGTCACCCGCCGCACATCACGGCCGAGCCGATCGACGGTCGTGGGCTTGAATGTGTCGGCCACCCACCCGGTGGCGTTGTGCACCAAGATGTCGACAGGGCCGAAGTGGCTCTCCGCAACATCGAACAGCCTCGTGGGTGCTTCAGCCTGACGAAGATCGGCCTGCGTGGCGTGTGCCCGACCGCCGGCAGCCCTTATTTGCCCGATTACTTGGTCGGCGTCCGCTGCTCGGTTGCGCCGATACTCGTCCGGGATGCCAGCGTCGCGGGCATCCTCCAGCGCTAGGTACGTGACCAACACCGCAGCTCCCGCGCGAGCCAATGAGACGGCGGTCGCGGCGCCGATGCCATGGTTCGCACCAGTGACGAGCGCCACCCGACCGTCGAGTCCTGTCGCGGCGGTCATCTCATCGACCTCTCCCGAGCGCTGCCGCCACCAGGGGCGCAACCGCCCGCACTGCCTTGCCCCGGTGGCTGATCGCGTCCTTCTCGGCGATCGACAGCTCAGCGGCGGTACGTGTCTCACCACGTGGCGCGAACACGACGTCGTACCCGAATCCCCCGGTCCCCCGCTGTTCACGGATCACCGTCCCCGGCATCTCTGCGCTCAGCACCTGTTCCTCGCCCGTGGGCAGGCAGAACGCGACGGCACAGGTGAAGTGGGCGGCCCGCCGCTCGTCCGGTACATCGCGCAATTGCGCCAGCAGCAGCCGGTTGTTCTCCGCGTCGTCCTTGTCGGAGCCCGACCAGCGGGCCGACAGGACACCTGGCATGCCGTTCAGCGCATCGACACACAAGCCAGAGTCATCGCCCAACGCGGGCAGACCGGTCGCCCTCACCGCGGCTCGCGATTTCAGCAGTGCGTTGCCCTCGAAGGTCGGCTCCGACTCTGCTGGCTCGTCGTACGCCGCGACCTCATCCAGACCGAGCACCACGATTTCGGGTAGCAGGGGTACGAGAATCCTGCTCAGCTCCTCGAGCTTCTTCGCGTTGCGAGTCGCCAGCAGGATCCGGCTCACGGCAGGGGCTCGGTCAGGGCGGCCCGCTGGATGCGGGTCAACGAGTTGCATCCCGTGGTCGCCAGACCCAGCAGGCTCTCGAGCTCGGCCCGGTCGAACGGCTGTGACTCGGCCGTTCCCTGCACCTCGACGAATCGTCCGTCACCGGTCATCACGACGTTCATGTCGGTCGCCGCACGCACATCCTCGTCGTACGGCAGGTCAAGCAGCGGCTCCCCATCGACGATGCCGACGGAGACGGCGGCCACCGAGCCGCGTAACGGCTCGCCCTTGAGCGCCTTGCGCTCGCGCAGGTACGACACCGCATCCGCGAGTGCGACGTACGCCCCGGTGATTGATGCAGTGCGGGTGCCTCCGTCGGCCTGCAAGACGTCGCAGTCGAGCACGATCGTGTTCTCGCCGAGCCCCTTGTAGTCGATGACTGCCCTCAGCGACCGGCCGATCAGCCGGGAGATCTCGTGGGTACGGCCGCCGATCCGGCCCCTGACCGACTCCCGGTCGGAGCGGGTGTGGGTTGAGCTGGGGAGCATGGCGTACTCCGCGGTGACCCACCCCAGTCCGGAGTCCCGGCGCCAGCGCGGCACTCCGACGGTGACACTGGCGGCGCAGAGTACGCGCGTACGCCCGAACTCGACCAGCACCGAGCCGGCCGCATGGTCAAGCCAGCCCCGGGTCAGCTTTACCGGCCGTAGCTCATCCGGTGCGCGTCCATCTTCTCGAGTCATCGGTGCCGACCCTATCGAGACGCCGCCGCCTCCGGAGTCGGCCGGCCGTCAGATGTCGTAGGTCGCGCCCTTGGTGGCCATCTCGATGGGCCCGTCCCAGGCTCGGACAGCCTCGCCGAGCACTCGCCGCCGGTCATGCCAGGCAGGTACGTGCGTCAGCAACACCCTGCGTACTCCGGCTGCCTTGGCGTGCTCGGCCGCCTGCCCGCCGGTCAGGTGAAGTCCCGGCAGGTTGTATTCGCCTTCGACAAACGACGCCTCACACAGAAACGTGTCAGCATCGCGAGCGAGGTCGACCAGGGCATGACTTGGTCCCGTGTCACCCGAGTAGACCAGCACCCGGCCCTGGTGCTCGAGCCTGATGGCGAACGCGTCGACGGGATGTTCCACCCGGGTGACCTGGACCGCGAACGGGCCGATCTTCTCGGGGCTGGAGACGTCCCAGCCGCGGAAAGCGAAATGCTCGCTCAGACCTGGGTGCAAGGGCACGTCGTACGCACGGGCCATCCGCGTGTCCGTGCCGATCGGGCCGTAAACCGGAACGGGGGGCAGCGGGCCGCCCGGGTGATATTTCCGGAATACGTAGTAGCCGCAAAGGTCGAGGCAGTGATCGGCATGCAGATGACTCAGCAGCACTGCGTCGATGCCCCGAATATCGACGAACTCCTGCAACGCCCCGAGGGCTCCACTGCCGAGGTCGAGCAGGATCCGGTAGGTGCGCCCTTCGTGCGGTGCCTCGAGCAGGTAGCAGGAAGCCGGTGAGTCCGGGCCGGGGTACGAGCCGGAACAACCGACGATCGTCAGCCTCACCCGGTCACCTGACTCTCGCGTTCACCGCAAATCACACGGCAACCCAGGCGAACTGGTCCACAACAGCCAGCTCGGGACCGAGGAACCGCCGGCCTACCTCGCGAAACTCCGCCGGCTGGCCGGTCGTGAGGAACCGGTGCACGGGAGCGGGCAGAGCCGGGTCGCGCTCCAATCCGTGACGTACCAGCAAGGCGTACACATCCTTGGCAGTCTCCTCGGCGCTGCTCACGAGAGTGACGCCATCGCCCAGAACGTAGGAGATGACTCCGGTGAGCAGCGGGTAGTGGGTGCAGCCGAGGATCAGCGTGTCGATGCCTCGCGCCAGCAGCGGGTCGAGATAGTCGTGAGCCACCTTGAGGAGCTCGGGGCCGCTCGTCGTCCCCTCCTCCACGAACTCCACGAACCGGGGGCAGGGCTGCGTGTGAAGGGTGACCTGGGGAGCCGCCGCGAACGCGTCGTCGTACGCCATCGAGGTGGCTGTTGCCTCGGTGCAGATGACCCCGACCTGACCGGTACGAGAGGCGGCGACCGCGCGCCTGGTGGCGGGCAGGATCACCTCGACGACTGGCACGGGGTAGCGCTCTCGCGCGTCCCGCAGGACCGCCGCACTCGCCGAGTTGCACGCGATGATCAGCGCCTTGACCCCCTGGTCGAGCAGGTGGTCGAGGCATTCGAGGGCGTACTCGCGCACCTCCCCGATCGGCTTGGGTCCGTAAGGCTGACGAGCCGTGTCGCCCAGGTAGAGGATCGGCTCGTGCGGCAGCTGGTCCAGGATCGCGCGGGCGACAGTCAAGCCGCCGAACCCGGAGTCGAAGATGCCGATGGGTGCGTCTGCCACGGCCCCGAGCGTATCCGCCGTTGGCCGCCCGGGCAGCCGTCTGCGACCGAGAACACACTCCGGTGTTAGGGGCCGCTCGGGCAACGGGTTCTCGGCGTCCCTCGCAACGGTTTGGGGCAATTCACCAGTGCCCTGACCCGCCCCGGATGAGTTACCCCAAAGGCAACCGTCAGGCCCAGAGCTGGCCCTCCAGGCGCTCTGCGGCCTCGTCCACGGTGCCCTCGAAGGCTCCGGTGGAGAGGTACTTCCACCCGCCATCGGCCATCACGAACACGATCTCCGCCGATCTCCCCTGGCGAATCGCGACAGCTGCCTGCGCCATCGCTGCATGCAGGATCGCGCCCGTCGAGATACCCGCGAACAGCCCCTCTTCCTCCAGCAGCTCGCGTACGCGTCGGACCGCATCGCGGGGCCCGACGGAAAACCTGGCATCGATCAGCGACTCGTCGTACAGCTCCGGGACGAACCCCTCATCGAGGTTTCGCAGCCCGTACACCAGCTCTCCATAGCGCGGTTCGGCGGCCACGATGCGCACGGACGGCTTGGCCTCTCGAAAGTAGCGCCCGACGCCCATCAAGGTGCCGGTCGTCCCGAGACCGGCAACCACATGGGTAACGGATGGCAGGTCGGCCAGGATTTCGGGACCGGTGAACTCGTAGTGCGCCTGCGCATTGGCGGGGTTGCCGTATTGATACAGCATCACCCAGTCAGGGTGTTCGGCGGCGACTCGCTTGGCGACGGCGACCGCTTCGTTCGATCCGCCGGCGGCCGGCGAGTCGATGATCTCGGCGCCCCACATGCGAAGCAGCTGTGCGCGCTCCTGGGAGGTGTTCTCCGGCATCACACAGACCACGCGGTAGCCGCGGAGCTTGGCGGCCATGGCGAGCGAGATCCCCGTGTTGCCGGAGGTGGGTTCGACGATGGTGCAGCCCGGGTGGAGCCGACCCTGCTTCTCGGCGTCGATCAGCATCGCGAGAGCGGCGCGATCCTTGATAGAGCCGGTCGGGTTGCGGTCCTCGAGCTTCGCCCACAGCCGCACGTCGGGCGACGGGGAGAGCCGGGGGAGCCCGACCAGCGGGGTTCCGCCCACGGAGTCGAGCAGCGAGTCGTACCGCATTGGTCAGCCTGTGCCACCGGCGACGGCGGGCAGTACGACGACGACGTCGCCGTCGTGGACCGGGGTCTCGAGGCTGCCGGTGAACCGCACGTCCTCGTCGTTGACGTACACGTTGACGAAGCGGCGCAGGCCGCCGTTCTCGACCAGCCGCTCCTTGATGCCCGGGTGCCTGGCGTCGAGCCGGTCCACGAGCTCCGCGAGGGTCGCTCCAGAGCTGGTCACCGCCTTCTCACCACCGGTGTATGCGCGCAAGATGGTCGGGATGCGTACCTCGATGGCCATCGTCTTCTCCGTCATCTGACCCGCGGTTCGCGCGAGGTCTCGGATGGGGTGTGCTCGCGAATCGTGATCGGCTCCTCGGTCACTGCGCCATCGAGGATGCGATAGGACCGGATCTCCACCGGACCCACGTCTTGGCCGCATTCACGGGTGGACACGATCACGTAGTGGGCGTTCGGCTCGGCCGCGTACGAGATGTCGGTACGCGACGGGTAGGCCTCGGTCGCCGTGTGCGAGTGGTAAATCACGACGGGCTCTTCGTCGCTGTCGTCCATCTCCATCCAGACCTTGAGCTGCTCCTGCGCGTCGAACCGGAAGAACGTGGGCGAACGCTCCGCATTTGTCATAGGCACGATCCTCACCGCCTCGTCCTTGCCGACCGGACCCGCGATGACTCCGCACGCCTCGTCGGGATGGTCGCGACGAGCATGTTCGACCATCGCATCACGCAGTCTTTGGTCGAGAACGAGCACCTGACGAGCCTACGGGGAGCCGATTCTGGGCCTGCCAGACGTCCTTGGCCGTCCACATCGCGAGATTTCAAGTGTGGATCGAGAGTCAGGACGGGATCGTGAGCGAGCCCTCCAGGGCGACGCCGGCCGCACGTAGCTCGGCCTCGACGTCCGGCATCGAGCTCGGCGCGACCGCCGCGGTGAGCGGCAGCAGCACAGTCGTCCGAAATCCCTCCCGCGCTGCATCGACCGCCGTCGCCTTGACGCAGTAGTCGGTTGCGATTCCGCAGACATCGACCTGATCGACTTTGTGCCTTCGCAGCCAGGTCACGAGGTCGGAGCCGTCGACGGCCCGACCCTCGAACCCGGAGTACGCCGCGGCATAGTCCCCCTTGAGGAACACCGCGTGAAACGGCTGCGGGTCGAGATTGGGATGGAAGGCCTCCCCATCGGTGCCGACTACGCAATGTCTCGGCCACGAGTCGACGTAGTCCGGGTCGGATGCGAAGTGCGAACCGGGGTCGATGTGGTGGTCACGGGTCGCCACCACTACGTCGTACTCGCGATGTCCCGGGATGTCCTCATGCCACTCGCGCAGCACTCGCCCGATCTCGAATGCGACCTGCGCGCCACCCGCGACTGCCAACGATCCCCCTTCGCAGAAGTCGTTCTGTACGTCGACCACGATCAAGGCGTGGGTCATCGCTGTTCCTCCACGGCGGTTGAACCTAGCGGTGATCCGTCGCTAGGTCGAGAGTCTCCGATGTAGTGTGTGCCGATCGCCGGCTCGCCCCTGGACAGTTGGCGCGCGACGATGGGGAGCTCGTCACGAGCGGCCGTATGCCGTTCGCGAGCTGCGTCGGGAGACTCCCGCCCCACGACTTCGCCCTTGGCTACCAACGGAACCAGCAGCTCGCGATCGTCACCATCGTTGGCCGGCATCTCGCCGATCCCGATCACCTCGAGCTCGGCTACACCGTCGGGTGACTTCCGGCGAAGTGCCCACTTGCGGCCGCCGATCGACAGCTTGTCCTGACTCTTCTTGGCCACGCTCTGCAGCGGTCCGTCGACGTCGGAGGCTCTCGCTACCAACTTGTAGACAAATCCGCAGGTCGGCCTGCCGCTGCCGGTGACCAGCGCGGTTCCGACGCCGTACGCATTGACCGGTGCCGCTGCCAGGCCGGCGATGGCGTACTCGTCGAGGTCTCCGGTTACGACGACCTTGGTGCCGGGGGCGCCGAGCCCGTCGAGTTGCTCACGAACCTGTCGGGCCAACAAGGGCAGGTCGCCGGAGTCGATGCGTACGGCTCCCAAATCCGTGCCGGCGATCTCGACGGCCGCCGCGACCGCCTCCGTGAGGTCGTAGGTGTCCACCAGCAGGGTGGTCCCGGTCCCCAGCGAGACCACCTGGGCGGTGAACGCGTCCCGCTCACTGTCGTGCAGGAGCGTGAACGCGTGCGCGCTGGTCCCGGTCGTCGGAATGCCGTAGCGATGACCCGCCGCGAGGTTCGAGGACGAGGCGAACCCCGCGATGTAAGCAGCCCGAGCGGCCGCAACAGCAGCTTCCTCGTGGGTACGCCTGGACCCCATCTCGATGCACGGACGCCCATCGGCTGCGCATGTCATGCGTGAGGCGGCCGACGCGATTGCCGAGTCGTGGTTGAGGATCGACAAAGCCAAGGTCTCCAGCACAACCGCTTCGGCGAAGCTGGCCTCCACCACCAACAGGGGGGACCCCGGAAAATAGACCTCCCCCTCGGCGTACCCCCAGATGTCCCCGGTGAAGCGATAGTCGGCGAGCCAGTCGAGAGTCGCGGCGTCTACGACGTCTCGCTCGCGAAGTGCGTCCAGCGTCTCCTCGTCGAAGCTGAACCGCTCCAGTGCGTCGAGCAGGCGGCCGGTGCCTGCGACGACGCCGTACCGCCTGCCTTCGGGGAGTCGCCGGCCGAACAACTCGAAGACGGAACGCCGTCCCGCCGTCCCGCTGCGCAGCGCGCCCTGCACCATGGTGAGTTCGTAGTGATCCGTGAGCAGTGCCGTCGACTGTCCACCGCCAGTGAGTCGCACGTGACCAGCCTAGGAGACAATGGGGCTCGTGTCCGCCGCACCGAGCCCGGTCGAGGTCGAGCGACCCGAGTCAGAGGAAGTCGTGCTTCCAGACCTGCCGTGGATCACGATCGTCTGGAACGACCCGGTCAATTTGATGTCGTACGTCGCCTATGTGTTCCAGTCGTACTTCGGGTACCGCCGGTCCAAGGCCGAGAAGCTCATGATGCAGGTCCATCAGGAGGGCAAGGCAGTGGTGTCGAACGGGTCGCGCGAGGAGATGGAGCGCGACGTACAGGCCATGCATGGGTACGGCCTGTGGGCCACGCTGCAGAAGGCAGATACGTGAGTGCCTTCCGGCGCGCACGCAAGGGCGGTGCGCGAGCGAGTTTTCCACCACTCGAGGCAAGCTTGCTGCGCAATCTCTCGCGCCAGCTGATCGAGCTCCTGCGCGACGATGGCCGTCGCGGGCAAGAGACCGGTGACTCCTTGGAGTCCCTGTTCGACTTCGACGAGCCGGTCGCGACACCCGAGGATCCCGTACTGGCCCGATTGCTGCCGGCTGCGTACGAAGACGACGAGAAGGCAGCGGAGTTCCGCAGATTCACCGAGCACGGGCTGCGTGACTCCAAGGTGGTCCAGGCGACCACGGTCATCGAGTCCCTCGAGCGGGGCGGTCTTGCTGAGGGCGAGCTTCCGTTGCCTCCGGACTCGTCCGGCATCGAGGACACCCAGCTCGAGGACGCGGCCGATGTCGAGGTCGATCTGGATGCGGACGACGTACAGGCCTGGCTGCGTTGCTTGACTGACCTGCGGCTGGCCCTGGCCGAGCGGCTCGAGATCACCGAAGAGGATCAGTCCGCGTTTGACCAGGTGGATGAGGACGACCCGAAGGCTGGGATGTACGCCGTCTACGGCTGGCTGGGCTATCTGCAAGAGACGTTGGTCGACGCCATCAGGTGAGCCCGCTGGTCAGGCGGGCCGGAGTAGGCCACGCGAGTGCGGAATAAGTGTCGGATCGTAGCGAATAAGTGTCGGATCGCGCCGAATAAGTGTCGGATCGCGGTTAGAGGCGGCGGCCGGCCCAGCTCCACGCGTACGCCGGGTCCTCGCAGGCGAGTCCTGCCTCGCCCATCTCCAGCGGACGGAAGGTGTCGACCATGACTGCGAGCTCGTCGAAGTACTCCGAGCCGAGCGCGGCCTCGATCGCACTCGGCTGGGGCCCGTGGGCGTACCCACCAGGATGCAGGGATATCGATCCGAGGTTGATCCCGGACCCCTTGCGGGCCTCATAGTCGCCGGCCACATAGAACATGACCTCGTCGGAGTCGACGTTGGAGTGGTAGTACGGCACGGGAACGGCCAGCGGGTGATAGTCGACCTTGCGAGGGCAGAAGTTGCACACGACGAAGTTGTACGCCTCGAAGACCTGGTGGACCGGTGGGGGCTGGTGGACCCGTCCGGTGATCGGTTCGAAGTCCGACACGTTGAAGATGTAGGGGTACAGGCACCCGTCCCAGCCGATCACGTCGAAGGGGTGCGTCGCATAGGTCATCTCGGTCCCGACGATGCCCCCTTGCGCGTGCTGTCCAGAGCCGCGGTGCTTGACCAGCACCTCGACGTCCTCGCCCTCACACAAGAACGGCTCGGCGGGCACATGCAGATCGCGCTCGCAGTACGGTGCGTGCTCGAGGAACTGTCCATACCGCGACAGGTACCGCTTCGGCGGCGCGATGTGACTGTTCGCCTCGATCGCGTACAACTGCACGGGTCGGCCGTCGTCGGTACGTGGGATCCACCGATGCGTGGTCGACCGCGGGATGATCACATAGTCGCCCGGTCGCGCCTCGAGAACTCCGAAGACTGTCTCCACAGTCGCATGACCCGACTCGACGAAAACGCACTCGTCACCCACCCCATTGCGGTAGTACGGCGACGTCTCCCCCGCGGCGACGTACGAGATGCGTACGTCGCCGTTGCCGAGCACCAGCCGGCGACCGGTCACCGGGTCCACGGACTTCCAGCTCAGCTCGGCCGGCACGAGGTCATGGAGCCGCAGGTGACGCGGAATGAGCGGGTGGTTGGCCTGCGTGCTCAGATCGGGTAGTTCCCAGATCTTCGACTGGACGATCGACGAAGGGACACCCCGGTGGTAGAGCAATGAGGAGTCCGAGGAGAAGCCCTCTTCACCCATCAGCTCCTCGTAGCGCAAGCCACCGTCAGCGTCGCGAAACTGGGTGTGCCGCTTGGGGGGCAGATCCCCCACGTGATGATAGTGAGTCATTCCTGCGTCCTTTTGTTGACACTCTATGTACGGATATCGGACACACTTGTCCGTTCTCTGTAACGATGCGCTACAGTCCCCCTCGTGTCAACCGGCTGGCCGCGACTCGTCGACGACGCTGCCATGTTCCCTCCGGGCAACCTTCCGCTGCCCGATGCCTGGGCCGCACATCACGCTTGGCGGAGCAGCGCATACGCCGACCTGGTCGGTCCGTTGCTCTCCAGCGATCGACGGCTGCCAGAGTTCGGCGCGCTCGCGGCAACGGCGACCCTGCAGCCGGGTCAGCGGCCCGGCGAGCCGACAGATGTCTCGGTGGTGGTGACCGGCGGCGCCGGGGCGATCGAGCCAGCCATCACCTGGGCCAGCCGGATCGACGCCGTGGAACTGGTGGGCATCGAGGTCGCGCTACGAGACGAGGAGGATCTCGCCCACAACGCGAGGCGGGCGGCGGCTGTGCTCTCGCAGGCGCTGCCTGCCGAGGCCATCGCAGCTGTGGAGCTCCCCCGCATAAACACCTCCCCGACGGGTGGTTGGCTCGACGCGATGGACGTCGTCGCCGAGTCGGGTCATCGGGCCAAGTACCGTACCGGCGGGCTTGACACGACGGCGTTCCCCGACGAAGCGGAGCTGGCCGCCTTCATCCACGCCGCGCTCGACCGGGAGCTCCCATTCAAGTGCACGGCTGGACTGCACCGGGCGGTGCGCAACACTGCTGGAGACACCGGGTTTGACCAGCACGGCTTCCTCAACGTTCTGCTCGCAACCCGAGCCTGTCTGGACGGCGCAACGGAGGTCGAAACCGCCCAGGTCCTCGCCGAGCGCGATGCGGACACGGTGGCTGGTCAGGTGGCGGCGCTCGGGGATGCGAAGCGAACCTCGACGCGGGACTGGTTCGTCTCGTTCGGATCCTGCAGCATCACCGAACCGATCGATGATCTGGTCACACTCGGACTGCTCGCCGGGGAGTCCGAGTGACCGCGCCGTCGAGCTGGGTGCACGGCGCGGCGGGTTCGGCGTTCGACGTGACCAACCTGCCGTACGGCGTGTTCAGCCGAGACGGCGAGGATCCCAGGGTAGGCGCCAGGATCGGCGAGTTCGTGGTGGATCTGGCGCCGTTGGCAGCAACGCAGTTGTTCGACACCGGCAACGTCTTTCAGGCCACCACCCTGAACCCCTTCATGTCACTCGGTCGTCCGGCGTGGAACGCCGTGAGGGCATGGCTTGTGGACCTGCTCTCCGACGACGCCGAGCGCGGCGAGGTGGAGCCGTACCTGGTTCCACTGGGGCAGGTGGACGTGCAGTTGCCGATCGAGGTCGCGGACTACGTCGACTTCTACTGCTCGCTCGACCACGCGACCAACGTCGGGCGCATCTTCAGGCCGGACGCGGAGGCCTTGCTGCCCAACTGGCGGTACCTGCCGGTGGGTTACCACGGCCGGGCGGGAACCGTGGTGCCCAGCGGGACCCCGGTGGTCCGCCCGAGCGGCCAGCGCAAGCTGCCCACCGAGGAGGCGCCGTCGTACGGACCGAGCCGCCGGCTGGACATCGAGGCCGAGCTCGGCTTCGTCGTGGGAGCTGGGTCCCACCTCGGCCAACGGGTGCCGACCGGTGCGTTCGACGACCACGTCTTCGGAGCCGTCCTGCTCAACGACTGGTCGGCTCGTGACATCCAGGCTTGGGAGTACGTGCCGCTGGGTCCGTTTCTGGGCAAGTCGTTCGCGACCTCGATCTCATGCTGGGTCGTGCCGATCCAGGCTCTGTCGTCCGCCCGGATCCCGCTGCCCGGTCAGGATCCCCCTCCGCTGCCGTACCTCGAGGTGGACGGCGACGCCGGCCTGGACATCGATGTGGAGGTTCGGCTCAACGGCATGGTCATCAGCCGCCCACCGTATTCCACGATGTACTGGGCGCCGGCCCAGATGCTGGCGCACATGACGGGCAACGGGGCTTCGCTGCGAACCGGTGACCTGTTCGCGTCAGGCACGATCAGCGGGCCCGAACGCGACCAGCGCGGATCGCTGCTCGAGCTGTCGTGGGGTGGGCAAGAGCCGTTCGATGTGGACGGCCGGTCGCGGACGTTCCTCGAGGACGGCGACGAGGTCACCCTGAACGCGAGCGCACCCGGTCCCGACGGCACCCGGATCGGCTTCGGCGAGGTCCGCGGCCAGATCCACCCCGCCCACTAATTCGCCGAGACGCCAGCTTTTCGGCGAATTCTGCGGCGTGTCGCGGCAGAATTGACGAACAGCCGGGTCAGGTCATACCCGGCCACCCCTTGACGGTACGCCGCCCGGTGCGAAGCACCTCGCCCGAAGCGAGCACCACCTCAAGCCCGAGAACACAGTCGGTCGTGACGCCGTACTTCACCGCGGGCGACTCGGCGGAGCCAGCCGCGTCAGAAGCCGTTCTGGACCGTCTGGTCCGGCTCCCGCTGGTCGAATAGCCAGTGTTTGAAGAACGGAGCCAGGTGCCGGCCGCTGATCCTCTCCGCCAAAGCATCGAACTGGGGAATCGTGCCCTGTGCACCTCCACGTTTACGGACCCACGTGCGCAACACCCGGAAGAAGTCCGACTTGCCGATGACATTCTGCAGCGCCTGTAGCGTCATCGCACCACGCTGATAGACCGCCTCGTTGAAGAGGGTCGGAACACCAGGATCTCCGATCGACAGCTCCCAGAACTTTGGGTTATGAGTGTCGTAGAAGTGGAACGTACTCCGGAAGGCCCCATCCGTGCTCCGGCCGCCGCGATGCTGTGCCCAGAGCCACGAACACCAGGTGGCGAAGCCTTCGTTCAGCCAGATGTTGCGCCAAGCCCGGACCGAGACGGCGTCACCGAACCATTGGTGAGCCAGTTCGTGAGAGATGACGTTCTCATTCGTGCCTCCTCCCGAGCTGAAGAACACCTTCGAGTAGATCGGCCGGGTCTGCGTCTCCAGCGAGAACGGGAAGCTCGCGTTCGCGACCGTCCCACCAGCAACAGCAAACGGGTAGGCGCCGAACTTCTTGGAATAGAAGTCGATGACGTCAGGAGTGAGAGCAAGGCTGGCACTCGCGCCCGCCGTCAACGACCCGAGGTGATCGGACAGCGCCAAGACGTACGGCACTCCACCAGGTGATGTTCCCGCGTGATCTGGAAGTCACCGATCGCCGCGTACGCAAGATAGGTAGCCATCGGTGACGTCTCGCGCCAATGCCACGTGGTCTGGTTACCTGAGCTCGACTTGTGGACGAGACGGCCGTTACTGATCACCTGCTGGTCCGTGGGGATCGTCACCGAGATGTCGAACGTGGCCTTGTCCAACGGGTGGTCGTTCGCCGGGAACCACAACACACTCGCCTCCGGCTCGCCTGCGACGAAGGCTCCGTCGCTGGTCAGACCCCACAGGCCCAGGCCACCGGATTTCAGTTTGCTCGGGATGCCTGCGTAGTCGACGACGACCTTCATCGGCCCTGATCGGGGGATCGCGTGAGCCGGGCTGACGATCAGTTCATGGCTGGTCTGCGTGAAGTGGGCGACCGTACCGTTGACCTTGACCGCGCTGGCCGCGATCCGAAGGTCAAGGTCAAAGCGGGTCAGTCGCTTGCGAGCGTGCCCTGTGATGACCGTGTGACCCACCAGTCGTTTGGTCGAGCGGTTGTAGTGGATCGAGATGGCGTAGTGGGCAATTCGGTAGCCGCCGTTGCCGTAGTTGGGGAAGTACGGATCCCCGATGCCGGCCGCGCCGACCGTGGGGTCGCGTGGCCGGGCCGCCGCAGCAGCTCCGATATTGAGCGGCGCCTGCGCCGCAGCCGCCCCGAACAGCAGCGCGACAGCGGTCAAGGAGGCTGCCACGATGCGGGCGCGCATGGGACCCCAACATGGTCGACGGCGGTCGCCGGCGGTCCACCGGCGTCGGTGGCCGGAGGGGGCCGGCGATGCCAGCGACAATCCACACAACCACGACAGGCGCGCAGAGCGGTAGGGCGGTGGCTGGTTGTGACCGGAAAGTGATCTGCAAAGGCGGTCGGGCCCCGACACGTACTCCTGTCGAGGCCCGACTGTCTCGCTTCCCCTGTCTACCTATGTAGACGCACGACGGCCGGGATCAGTTGCGTCTCCCGGGAACGTTTCTTCCGAGGCTCTCCCGCCGGCCTCGCCGAGACGCCAAGAACGCCGCGACACGCCGGCGAATTCGCCGAAAAGCCGGCGTCTCGGCGGGTCACCAGGTTGTCGGCTTGCCGTCGTGATACAGCCACGCTTGGAACAATGCGCCCAGGTGCTTGCCCGAGATGTGCTCCGCGAGAGCCTCCAACTCGTGAGTCGTGGCGTTCCCCTGCCGGTGCAAGCCCGCCCAACGCTTCAGCAGAGTGTGGAAGTCCGCGCTTCCGATCCGCTGCCGCAGCGCCTGCAACGCCATCGCGCCCCGTGCGTACACCGGCAGCCCGAACAGGTTCGCGCCGGTGCCCGGCACCGCCGGTGGCGGGTGCCACAGCGGCTTGCCCGCCGGAACCTTGAGCAGTCGCTCGAAGTTGCGGTGAGGTGCCCCGGGGTGCTTGCGCGCCTCCCACAGCCACTGTGCATACGTGGCGAAGCCCTCGTTGAGCCAGATGTCGGACCAGTCGCTGGGCGTCACGGAGTCGCCGAACCACTGGTGCGCGAGCTCATGCACCAGAGTCGACGTGCCTGGGTTGAAGGGGAACACCGGCCGCGTCTGCACCTCCAGCGCGTACCCGAACGAGCCCCTGTCGATGATCAGCCCGGTCGAGGTGAACGGATAGGTGCCGAACTCCTTGGTCCAGTACGTGACCACCCGACTCACCAGCCCGGCGGTCTTGACGCCGCCCGGCATCGTGGGATCGACGAACGACCAGCTCGGGATGCCGCCAGCAGTCAGACACCTGATCATGCGGAACCGGCCGACGGTGGCCGTACTGAGATAGCTGGCCATCTGGTCGGGCTCGTCCCAGACCCAGGTCGTCATGCCGCCGTGACGGTGGTGGCTCAGCAAGTTGCCGTTGGAGACACCCTTCAAGCCGTTCGGCACCGTGATGCTGACGCGGTAGGTGGCCTTGTCGGACGGGTGGTTGTTGACCGGGAACCACGTCATCGCGCCGAGCGGCTCGTCGACCGCAGTGGCTCCGTCGGCGGTAGCGATCCAGCCGTCCTCAGAGCCGTCCGGGTCGATGTAGATCTTCGGGATTCCGTGGTACGCCACCCGTACCGTGAACGCTCGGCCGCGCCCGAGCGTTCGAGCCGGCCGAAGGATCAGCTCTGACCCCTGACGGCTGAACCTGGCGGCGCGGCCGTCAACCGTCACCTTGTCCACGTGAAGCTTGTAGAGGTCCAGGTTGAACGCCGACAGCGCCTTCGTCGCCCGGGCCTGGATGGTGGCGACACCGTGCAGGACGTCAGTCTTCGGGCGATAGGTCAGGTCCAGGTTGTAGTGCCCCACCCGATAACCACCGTTGCCGGCGTGCGGAAAAAGGGAGTCGCCCAGACCGGGCGAGCCGGCTGTGCCGCCCGATGCCCGAGCAGCCGCCGCGGAGCCCCCCGACATCGCCAGGCAGAGAGCCATCCCCGCCACCGCCAAGCCTGACACCATGCGTCGCGTCGTCATGTCGAGGTCCCCTCCCGTGACTCTGGCTAGGGAGAATCTAGCCCAGACGGGTCGGGGCCGCGCGTGCCTTCCTCACCACCGGTCGGATGGGTCGTACCGTCGACTACATGATCTGCTGCGACAACTGCGGAGCCGAGTTCGAGCCGGTACGCACCCGATGGCTGTGCCCGTACTGCAAGTTCAAGGCGTCGTGCTGCGAGGGCGAACCGCAGTGAACCCGTTGAGCATCAGAGGTTGCCGCGCAGCTCCTGCTCGCGCTCGATCGCCTCGAACAGCGCCTTGAAGTTCCCCTTGCCGAATCCCAGCGAGCCATGCCGCTCGATGAACTCGTAGAACACGGTCGGACGGTCGCCAATCGGCTTGGTGAAGATCTGCAACAGATAGCCGTCCTCGTCACGGTCGACGAGGATCTTCCGCGACTTCAGCTCCTCGATGGGAACCCGCACCTTGCCGATCCGCTCGCGTAGCTCCGCGTCGTCGTAGTAGGAGTCCGGCGTCTCGAGGAACTCCACGCCGTTGGCGCGCAGGCGGTCGACGGAGCGCAGGATGTCGTTGGTGGCCAACGCGATGTGCTGGCAGCCTGCACCCCCGTAGAACTCCAGGTACTCGTCGATCTGTGACTTTCGCTTCGCGACCGCCGGTTCGTTCAGCGGGAACTTCACCCGGTGGTTGCCGTTGGCGACGACCTTGCTCATCAGCGCCGAGTAGTCGGTTGCGATGTCGTCGCCGATGAACTCTGCCATGTTCACGAAACCGAGCACCTTGTTGTAGAACTCGACCCATTCGTCCATCCTGCCGAGCTCGACGTTGCCCACGCAGTGGTCGATGGCCTGGAAGAGGCGCTTCGGATGGTCTGCTGGACGGGTCACGGTGGTCTGTGCCGCCACGAAGCCGGGCAGGTACGGCCCGTCGTACCTCGAGCGGTCGACCAGGGTGTGCCTGGTTTCCCCGTACGTCGCAATGGCGGCGACTCGCACCGTCCCGTGCTCGTCACTCACGTCGTGCGGCTCGTCGAGGATCCTCGCTCCGGTCGCCCGCGCGTGCGCGATGCACTTGTCCACGTTGGGAACCTCCAGCGCCAGGTCCACCACCCCGTCACCGTGCTTGCGATGGTGGTCGAGGACCGGGCTCTCCGGAGCAGCTCCGCCGCGGAACACGAAGCGCGCCGACCCGGCGCGCAGGACGTACTCCTTGCGATCGCGCACCCCCGTCTCCGGCCCGCAGTACGCCACCAGGTCCATGCCGAAGGCGAGTTGATAGAACTGCGCGGTCTGGGTGGCGTTGCCCACGACGAACACCACAGCATCCATCGCGGTCACCGGGAACGGATCCTTGGACTCGTCGTACTCGACAAGCCCGACCAGCTGCTTGAGCTGCTCGAGGCTCAGATCGGCCTGCTGCTCTTCCGGCGTCAAGATCTCGGTCATATCCGCAGCATGGCTGCGGACAGACAGAATGAGCAACACTTGACTCTAGAGCTAGACATAGTGTCCACTCGAGGGGTCAGATCATCGGGCGGATTGTGCAGTCTGCTCACGTGCTGACGTGAACCCTGGGAGTGTCCATGTCTCGACCAGTCGACCCACTCGACGTCGCGGTCCTCACGTCGTTCGCCCGGGAGCCTCGGATCGGCGTCCTCGAGGTCAGCCGGAGGCTGCGGGTGGCCCGCGGCACCGTGCAGGCGCGGCTGGACCGGCTGACCCGCGACCGGGTGATCAGCGGCTGGGGCCCAACCATCGACCCGACGGCGCTGGGCTATCCGGTGATGGCGTTTGCCACCCTCGAGATCAGCCAGGGTCGCGGTCACCAGATCGTCGCGGAGCATCTCTCCGCCATCCCCGAGGTGCTCGAGGCATACACCATCACCGGAGCCGGCGACATGCTCTGCCGGATGGTCGCCAAGTCCAATTCCGATCTGCAACGCGTGATCGACGCCGTGGTGACCTTCGATGGGGTCCAGCGTGCGTCGACGGTCATCGCGTTGGCGACTCAGGTGCCGCATCGCGTGCTCCCCCTCCTCAGTGAGGCCGGTCGGGAAGCCGAGCGCGAGCACTAGGCTAAGTTGTGTAACTTGACAGTTACGTAACTCTCTTGATACACAAGATGCATGCAGGCAGCAATGGACGCGCTGGCGGACGGGACCCGACGACGGATAGTCGAGCTGCTCGCCGAGCGGGACAGGACCGCCGGAGAGCTCGCTGACGCTTTCCAGATCAGCCGCCCCGGAGTGTCGAGACATCTGCGCGTGCTGCGGGAGGCGGGTCTGGTACGGGCTCAACCCGATGCGCAGCGCCGCATCTACCGACTCGACCCGCAACCGCTGGCGGAGCTGGACAGCTGGCTGCACCGATACCACGACTTCTGGACCCAACGGCTCGACGCCCTCGAAACCGAGATCGCCCGCGGCAAGGGTGATCTGAGGAGGAACCTCCGATGACGAGCGACATTCAAGCATTCGTGCGACTCGACGGTGACCGCCGGGCGGTAAGGCTCGAGCGTACGTACGCCACGAACCCCAAGGACCTGTGGTCGGCCCTGACCGACCCGGACCGGTTGGCCCGCTGGTTTGCCCGGGTCGAGGGCGACCTGAGCCGCAACGGGGCGTTCGTCATCTACTTCGATGACGACGACCCCGACCAGCGCACCCTCGGGCAAGTGCTCGGGTGCGATCCGCCCTCGCGGCTCGAGGTGTCGTGGTTCTTCCAGGACGAGGGTCAGTCGAGGCTCACTGTCGAGCTGACGCCCGACGGAGACGCGACTCGGCTCGTCCTCGACCACGCGAGGCTGCCACTGGATGCCGCGGCCGGCTACTCCGCCGGCTGGCACACCTACTTGGAGCAGCTGGACGCAGACCTCAGCGGAGCCGACGGAAGCGGCGAACGGTGGGTCGGCCGCTGGGAGCAGCTGCTCCCCACCTATCAGGCCAAGCTCGACGAGCTGGTGACGCCGTAGGGCACGCGGCACGACGAACGGGACGTCAGCAGGCTCACGGTCCGGCGGAGCGCGGGGGCCAAGGTCAAGGCCAGCATCAGAGAGATCGAGGTCGAGCGATGCAGCGCCATGGCTCGACAGGCCCCCGCGTTGGCCAGCCCGGATGAGGTGCGGAAGCTCGTGCTTGCGATGTTGTCCGGGACACCGGGCTGAGCGGCCTGGCCAGGTGGCTCAGCTGAGCCGTCGAGCCACCTCCGCCGCCGCTTGGGCGACCTTCGGGGCGACCGCGTCGATGTCCAGGTCACCCAGAGCCACGACACCCACTGAGGCCTCGACACCCGGTACGCCGCGTACCGGGGAAGCCACTCCACTGGCGCCGCGCTGCAGCTCGCCCTCGGTGGCGGCGTATTCCACCCGCCCCTCACGCGGGCTTCGGCCCAGCAGGATCGCCCGCCCTGCGGCACCCTTGTCGAGTGGGTGCCGCGCGCCCACCCGGTAGGCGACGTGGTAGTCGGTCCAGGTGGGCTCGACGACCGCAACCGCCAGCGCCTCGTCACCGTCAGCCAGCGTCAGGTGCGCGGTGGCGCCAACCCGATCGGCCAGCTCACGCAACAACGGCAGGGCGGCATCCCTGAGCAACGGGACAACGCCACGCGAAAGGTTCAGCACCGCGATGCCGATCTGGATCCGGCCGGATCGGTCGCGGCGAGCCATCTGATGGCTCTCCAGGGTGGCGACCAACCGGTAGACGACGGTCCGGTTGACACCGAGCGACTCCGAGAGCTCGTTGATGGTCAGGCCACGATCGGCATCGGCGAGCAGCGTGAGCACGCGCAAGCCTCGATCCAGAGTCTGCGATGTTTCGGACACCACGACGTGGACCCTATCCAGCAACAACTCGCTCCCGCCCGCCGCCATCGCAAAATGCGACGTTCCGGTAGTCGACCGGGTCACCGGACAGCATCACCGTCACACTTTGTGGCAGAGCCAGCCCTGCAGACCCGGCCACGGCGGGCCAGCACACGCAAACGCAGGCGGTGACGACTCAGCTACCCCTGAGAGGTCACACTCCGCCGTTGCGGAAGGCGAACCAGTTGAGCGTGATGCGGTTCTTCTGGCCACGCGTGAACTGGTACATGCACCTGTCCGTCGAGTAGTCCATGTAGTTGTGGACCGGGTCGTTTCCGGGTGCGACACAGGTGTTGCGGACCTTGGGGCAGCCGAAGTTGGGGCTCGCCTCAGCCGGAGTGTCCGTCACGAGGTCGCCCTGGGGGCCACAACCACCCTGGAACGTGTGGTAGAGCCCGAGCCAGTGACCCACTTCATGAGTAGCAGTCTTGCCCTGGTCATAGGGGAAGGCATACCCGCCGGGGATGCTGCCGTCGAGAATCACGACACCGTCCATCTTGGGCCGGTGTTGGTACGACTGCGGGAAGGTCGCCCAACCGAGCAGACCTGAGCTGGTGTTGCCCATGAAGTAGAGGTTCAGCGTCCTGGCGCCGCCCTCGTGGAGCGCGTGCTTGGCGGCTTTCTCCTGCCTGCTGCCGGGAACCATCTTCGCGTACCAGGCCCGGTTGTACGTGAGCGTGTGATGCACCATGTTGAATCTGACTTGGGTGTTGGCGCCGCCCTTCTTCTGCACGCCGGCGTAGCCGTGGTTGAGGGCGTGGATCTGGCGCCTGAGCTTCGCGACGCTGATGCCACCCTTGTTCTTTGAGCGGATGACGTGAGCGGCGACCTTGATCGTGATCATCTTGCGGTTGGCCAGGGCTGCCCGGTCGATGCCCATGCGGTCCAGCGTGGACTGGAGACGAGCTTCCTGAGCGGCCACCTGGAAGGCCGTGAGCGAATCCGGGTCGGTTGCGGTCGACCACCGGGTCAAACGGGCGCCTGCGCCGTTACCGCCAAGCTTGCAGGCCTGACTGTGCGCGATGCGCCCGGAAACCGTCACACTGCCGCCAGCGGGTCCGGCCATCGTGGCCCCCGCCAACGCGGCTGCAACAGCCACTCCGAACAGTTTGCGATGCATCCAGATTCCCCTTCCAAGGGCGGATCCCCCTGCGGGACCGACGCCCGAGCGTAGCGGGTGAGGGGGGCAGGCGCAGCACCCACCGCCTGGATCGTCGTCAACTGCCGTGACGCCGCCGCAAGACCCGGTGCCTGACTGACCGATCAGTCGTCAGTGTCGTCGTCACCTGCGTCCAGCCCGTCCCAGATTTCCTGGCACTCAGGGCATACGGGGAATCGCTGTGGGTCACGGCTGGGGACCCAGACCTTGCCGCACAAGGCGATGACAGGGGTGCCCTCGACCATGGCGGCCATCAGCTTGTCCTTGGGTACGAAATGGGAGAAGCGCTCATGATCACCGTCACCGAACGAGGTCTCGGGACGGGTCAGTTCGACGGTCTCGGTTGCCGGGCGGTGTGGCGTGGGCACGTCCCCCAGTCTAGGAGACACCCCGAGGGGCCATCAGTTCATCGCCGGGTCATCGGGGTAGCTGGCCACGAAGGCGAGGTTTCCGGGCTGGCGTCGAAGGACCCGCCGCCACATGTGGTCCGGGTCGGCGTCGAAGACGTCGAGCGGTTCGCTGGACACGACGTACCAGGCGCCCTCCTCGATCTCGGCCTCCAGCTGGCCGGTCCCCCATCCGGCATATCCGGCGTAGATGCGCAGCCCCGCGAGCGCTTCCTCCAACAACGCGGGCGGTGTGTCCAGGTCGACCAGACCGGTGCGCTCGTACAGGCGGCGCCAGCCCAGCGGCGTCTCATGAACGGCGGAGAGGTCACGTACCGACGCGACGCCGAGCGCGGAGTCGGTGGACACGGGACCACCGGAGAAAATGACATCGGGGTGCGACACCAGATTGATCCAGTCCGGGAGTACGTCGTGCACCGACGTGTCCGTCGGACGGTTGAGGACCACCCCGAGTGCTCCGTCCTCGTCGTGATCGAGGAGGAGTACGACAGCCCGGCGGAAATGCGGGTCGGTGAGCTTCGGAGTCGCCAGGATCAGTTGCCCGGTCAGCGCCCCGTTCATGGTCGGCAGATCTGTAGGGTCATCGGATGGCACATCGGCAGGGCGCTCGGACATGTCTCCATCATGCCCGGCCATGCTCGGTGGACAAGCGAGTGGTCGCCGGTCAGAGTCGCGGCTGATCCTTGACGCTGTCGCGAACGGCGTTGGCCACGGCCTGATGGACATCGACGTGGAACACGCTCGGGATGATGTAGTGAGCGTTCAGCTCCTCGTCGGTCACCACCGAGGCCACCGCCCGCGAGGCCGCCAGCAGCAGGTCATCTGTCACCTGGCGGCTGTGCGCGTCCAGCAGCCCGCGGAAGACGCCGGGGAAAGCCAGCACGTTGTTGATCTGGTTGGCGACGTCAGACCGACCGGTCGCGACCACGGTGGCGTATTTCTCGGCCTGCGCCGGGTCGACCTCGGGGACGGGGTTGGCGAGGGCAAACACGATCGAACCGGAGTTCATGGTCTCGATGTCGGCTCCGGTCAGGAGGTTGGGAGCGGACACCCCGATGAACACGTCGGCACCGGCCAGGGCTCCAGGGAGGTCACCGGTCGTCTGGGTGACGTTGGTGTGTTCGGCGATCCAGGTCAGCGACGCGTCCATTCCAGGGCGGTCTCGGTGGATCACGCCCCCGACATCGGCCACCACGACATCACGCGCTCCCGACCGCAGCATCAGCTTCAAGATCGCCGTGCCCGCCGCGCCCGCTCCGGACATCACCACGCGCACCGAGGCCAGGTCCTTGCCGACCACCCGAAGGGCGTTGTTCAGGGCCGCGAGCACCACGATCGCGGTGCCGTGCTGGTCGTCATGGAACACCGGGATGTCGAGCAGGTCGCGAAGTCGGTGCTCGATCTCGAAGCAGCGCGGGGCGGAGATGTCTTCGAGGTTGATGCCAGCGAAGACGGGGGCGATCACCTGGACCGTACGCACGATCTCATCGGTGTCTTGGGTGTCGAGACAGATCGGCCATGCGTCGATTCCAGCGAACCTCTTGAACAGCGCGGCCTTGCCCTCCATCACCGGCAACGCAGCCGCCGGGCCGATGTTGCCGAGGCCAAGGACCGCGGAGCCGTCGGTGACCACGGCGATGGCGTTGCGCTTCACCGTCAGGCTGCGGGCGTCGTCAGGATTGGTGACGATCGCCGCCGAGATCCTGGCGACGCCCGGGGTATAGACCATGGACAGGTCGTCCCGGTTGCGGATCGCGTGCTTGGACTGCATCTCGATGACGCCGCCGAGGTGCATCAAGAACGTACGGTCGGAAACCTTGTGCACCGTCACGTCGTCGATCGCGGCCAGCGCCTTCACGATGTCGTCCGCGTGAGCCGTGTCGCCAGCCGCGCAGGTGACGTCGATGCGGAGCCGCTCGTGTCCCGAGGCCGTCACATCGAGGGCGGTGACGATGCCGCCCGAGGCCTCGACTGCCGAGGTCAGCTGGCTGACCGCGCTGCCGGCGGCGGGGACTTCAAGCCGGACCGTAATGGAGTACGAGACGCTCGGAGTCGAGGACACGCAGCCAGTCTGCCACGACCGGATGCCAACGGACGCGCCATCCAGAGTCGCTAGCGCGACGGCAGAATGCAGCTCACAGTCTACTTGCCTATCGTGACATCGCCTTGGTCGGCAGGGACAAGCTCGATCCAGACGTGGCCGGTCGGCACGGTGAGTCGGCCCCTCTTGGTCTTCAGATGCAGGGGGGCCTTCGCGCTCTTCTTGGACCAGGTGCCCTTGACGACCTGTCCATCGTGGAACAGCATCGCAGCGCCCTTGCCCTGCAGGACGGTCTCCGGGACCGGGTTGCCGGCCGGGTCCCGGTAGCCCGCGTCGATGATCTGCACGCGCAGGACGAGCACGCTGTCAGGGATGTAGTCGTCGCCGGCCTCCGCGAAGCTGTCCGGCCGGACATAGCCCTTGCCGGCCTCGTAGTGCCAACCGGTCGTGTGGCCGGCGGAGAAGACGGCCTGGAAGCTCTTGGCCGGCTTGCCCCCGGGAAAGTCGCTTTCGCTGCCGAACGGCAGATAGGGGCGGGCCGGTTTGGGTGTCTCTCCCATGGACTTCACGAGGTCCGGCAACTTCATCATCAGGTTGTACGGGGCGATCCGGCCGCTGTCGCGGTAGTAACCCGGAGAACCTTCGGTCTCTGTCTTGATGTGAGCTCCGGCTAGCCGCTGGACGGTCGGGGGCGCACCTCCGGAGGCGACCAGGATGGCCCTCGCAGGCTTGACCACCCCGATGTCGCTTGCCCGCATCGATCGCACCGGACCGACCAGGTCCGGGATGTCTGAATCGAAGAAGACGGCGAGTCGGGTCAACCCACCCTCGACGAGCTCCTCGGTCACCAGGTCGGCAGCGGCCAATCCGATCTGTGGGGCGGAGGCGTCTGTGTTGTCGATCTTGACGATGAACACGCCGTGGTCGGGAACGCCGCCATCGACCGGAAGGCCCGTGAGCGGCCACTGCGCGGGCAGCGTCTGCTGGTCTGCCGTCTGTTGTGGCGACAGCGCCGAGTCGTCCGCCGCTGCGTCACCTCCCCCGCAGGCAGACAGCGCCAGTGAGGCGAGGGACAGGGCGAGCGTGAGAGCGCCGGTGGTCCGGCGACGCGAGGAGGTCACGTGAGACATTCCGCAATCTTGACTGAGCGGCGCCAGAAATCCTGGCCTTGGCGAGCGTTCGGTGTGTCAACCGGACAGAACTTGGCCTGGTGTGCACCTGTGCGAGGAATGCGGACTCGTCGCAGGTGCACACCAGGAGCGCTGTCAGCGGCGAAGCCGCATCGTACCCGCGTACCAGGAGTGGGTCCAAATACGGTCTCGGCTAACAGTCTTGCCCGGATAAGGCGAGTGCCAAATGAGCTTGACGCCGTTGGCGCGACCCGCGAATACGGCCACGTGATAGACATGGCCGACGCTGTCGTGGAAAAACACCAGGTCACCGCGCCTGATGTTCTTCTTCGTGATGTGGCGGACGAAACGGTACTGGCCGTCTGAGGATCGAGGTAGGTAGAGACCGGCCTTGTGAAACGAGAACTCCGTCAGCCCGGAGCAGTCAAAGGCCGCCGGCCCATCGGCTCCATAGACATAGGGATCTCCCTGCTGCCTGACCACGACTTGCATGGCGTGCGCGATTTTGCGCTCACGTCTGGTCTTGGCTTCGGCTGGGTTGGACATCAGCAACGTAATGGCGATGACCAGGGCGAGCAGGATTGGCAGCGCGCGCAAGCGCTGCCCGCGACAAGTCGCAGACATTAAGGTTCCCTTCCCACGCCTGCGAGGTGAGCTGTCGGGTTAGGGCGAGGAAGGTGCCCTGCCACCGGGGAAGGTGACTACACCCCGAGCGGATGCCTCGATGTCGAGGCCGCCGCGAAGGTGGTTCCCCCGCTTCTGTCCTGAACGGTAGATAGGAGGTAGGTCGACGGCGCTGGATGGACAGAACTCGGCGAGCCCAGTGACCGCCTATTCAGTTGTTGGCAGCAGATGCTAAGCACGAAACTTAGCTCCGATCCAATCGACACATGGGTTTCTTTCGAATTTTTCCGACATTTCGCCCCCGTCGTCCACAGGAGGACGTGTCACACCTCACGTCCATGAGGGTGGCGAAGCGGGCGCCACAGGCACCAGACGGCCAACCCCGGAAGGGGATTCGACGCCGCGGGCTCAGCCGAGCACGCCGCGGACGTGAGCATGTCCTTTGAGCAGGTTCCGGGCGATCGTACGACGCTGGATCTCGTCGGTCCCTTCGTAGATGCGCAGCAATCGCAGCTCGCGGTACCAGCGCTCCACGGGCAGCTCACGCGTGTAGCCCATCCCGCCGTGCACCTGCAGCATGCGGTCGACGATCTGGTTGGCAGTGATCCCGCCATACAGCTTGGCCATCGACTGTCCCTGGCGCGAGTCCTGGCCCTGGTCTACTTGCCAGGCGGCGGTGAGCACCAGCCAACGTAGAGACTCCAGCTCGACCGCCGAGTCGGCGATCATCCATTGGATCGCCTGCCGCTCGGCGATCGGTTCACCGAACGTCGTGCGGTTGCGGGCGTGCTCCATGCCCATCTCGATGAGGCGCTCGCAGGCACCGACCGCTCGCGCCGGCAACAGGTACCGACCCTGTCCGATCCAGCGCATGGCGAGGTCGAAACCTTCACCTTCCTCGCCGAGAATCGCCTCGTGCGGAACCCGGACCTCATCGAAGACCAGCGAGGCGGGGCCCCATTCCCCCATGGTCTGGATGGGCTGAGAGCGCCAGCCCATGTCACGGTCGACCAGGAAGCACGTGACCCCGCCACTGGCTCCCGCCTGTTGCATCGCGTCCCTGTCCGTCACCGCGAACACGATGGCGAAGTCGGCCTCGTTCCCCCCGGTGATGAACGTCTTCTCTCCATTGATGACCCAATCGTTGCCGTCTCGGCGGGCGCTGGTCCGGATAGCCCGCGCATCTGAACCCGCACCCGGCTCCGTGATCGCGAAGCAGCTCCTCAGCTCCCCGGACAGGGTGGGCAGCAGATAGCGCTGCCGTTGATCCTGGGAGGCGAGGTAGAGGATGTTGTCGGCGTACCCCCCGAACCGGAACGGGACGAACGACTTGCCCAGCTCGGTCTCGACCAGGGCCGTCATGACAGCACCGAGCCCCATGCCGCCGTACTCCTCAGGTGTGAGCACACCCCAAAATCCGGCCAGCTTGGCCTTGTCCTGGAGCCTCGACAGCTCGTCGGCGGGGAGCCCGGCCTCGCCTGCGCGCTCGCGTCGCAGGACCTCCGGCTCGAGCGGGATGATCTCCCTGGTCACGAACGTCCGCACCCAGTCGCGCACCGCGCGTTCCTCTTCGCTCAGGGAAAAGTCCATGCCGGGCTCCTCTCGTGGTGGCGGTGTGGCAACGATGTCGCAACACTGTGACATGTGAGTGAGGACAGCCGACGGAGCGGCAGCGCGTCGGCGGCCGACCTCCCGGCCGACCCCGGGCTGTGCCTGACCTGTCAGCACGCGAAGATCAGCCGAACGAATAGACAGACTGTCTATCTGAGGTGTACGAGAGCGGCCTGGGATGAGCGACTCGACAGATACCCCCGCCTCCCCGTGATCAGCTGTGTGGGATACGAGTCCGAGTAGCGGCCTGGAGAGGACTGGAGAGGATCCGAGATGACGAGGTACGGCGCGCAGTTCGGTCCGGACATCTCGTTCCTCGGAGTCGCTAGGTGCGACCTCGGCGATCCGACAACATACTCCGAGGCTGATGCGGTGATCGTCGGCGCGCCCTTCGACGGTGGGACTTCGGCTCGCCCGGGGGCCAGGTTCGGGCCGATGGCGATCCGCATGACCGACTATCTTCCCCCCGACGGCTCACGACCGAGCCTCGCGCTTCGGACTGACCCTCTCACCGATCTCAGGGTGGTGGACGCCGGTGACGTCGAGATGTTCTCCGGTGACATCGAGACGTCGCTGGCAGCCTTGGAGGTCGCCGTCGAAAAGGTTGCCCGAGCAGGCGCCATCCCGGTGGTCCTCGGCGGCGACCACTCGGTGACCTACGCGGACGCGACGGGCGTGGCCAACGTGCTCGGGCACGGCCAGATCTCGATGATTCACTTCGACGCCCACGCGGACACCGGCGACATCACGTTCGGGTCGTTGTGGGGCCACGGGCAACCGATGCGGCGGCTGATCGAGTCCGGCGCGCTGCGTGGCGACCGTTTCCTGCAGGTCGGCCTCCGTGGCTACTGGCCCGAGCCGCCGACCCTGGAGTGGATGGCGGCACAGAGGATGCGCTCGTTCGAGATGACCGAGATCGGGCACCGGGGCCTCAGCGCGTGCCTGGACGAGGCGTTCGCGATAGCAACCGACGAGTGTGATGGGGTCTTCCTGTCCGTCGACATCGATGTGTGCGATCCCGGTCACGCACCCGGAACGGGCACGCCGGAGCCGGGAGGCCTCAGCGCCCGTGAGCTCCTGGACTCCGTACGCCGCATCTGCCTCGAGCTGCCTGTCGTCGGCGTGGACGTCGTGGAGGTCGCTCCACCCTTCGACCAGGCGGACATCACCGCCGCGCTGGCCAATCGCGTTGTATTGGAGTCGTTGTCGGCGATCGCCCGCCGGCGTCGCGACCTTCAGGACGGGACCCGCTGGGATCCGGCTCAGCCACTGCTCGATGACCGCGGACAGGAACCGGATGACGACTGACGAGTAGGACGTCCGCCCCCCGCGATCCGACACTTATTCCCCGCGATCCGACACTTATTCCGCGCGATCCGACACTTGTTTTGCACATCGGCGTGAAGCAGCAGCGCCTTGGGCCTTGCAACGGATCATCGTCACCGATATCCCGTTGCATCCCATTAGGAGCGGTCCCTATGGTCGGCGGATGACGATCTTCATGGTGCTGGTCCACCGTGTCCGGCAGCAGCCGCCGGTCCGCGGGACGATCGCCGCGGCCGCCGTCGCGCCAGAAGTCATGGGGCTGGCACCGACTCTCTGACAGTTGGGCCGCACGCATTGTCTCGCTGGCTGACGTGCGGCCAGGTGAACTCGTGCTGGACATCGGTGCTGGAGACGGCGCGCTCACCGCACACCTGACCACCGCAGGTGCGCACGTGATTGCCTTCGAGCTGCACCCCGGTCGTTGCCAGGCCTTGCGCAACCGGTTCGTCGACCGGCCGGTCACCGTTGTGAACGTCGATGCGGCGCGGCTTCGGCTGCCAAAACGGTCATTCCGGGTGGTCGCAAGCCCACCCTTCGCGGTGTCAAGTGCGCTGCTGCGCCAACTACTGTCACGGGGAAGCCGGATGGAGTCGGCCGATCTTGTGCTGCAGCGTGCCGTGGCCCAGCGCTTCGTGGATGGGCGGGTCCCGGGGGCGAACCGGTGGGGCCGGGAATTCGTACTGCACCGTGGTCTGGCTGTGCCGCGATCGGCGTTCCGACCATCGCCGAAGGTCGATTCGATGGTGCTTGTCATCCGGCGTCGGTAAGCAGCGATATCCCTCGAAGAGGAGCATCCAGGGTGTGCCTCATCGCGGAGGATGCCAGCCGTTTGGCATGGTTCCGAACTTCTGCTGCACGAACTCGTAGATCGGCCGCAGCGTCTCTTCGGCCGCACTTCGGTTCTCCTGCTTCAAAGCAATGCTCTCCGACACGTTCTTCTTGTCCTCGACTTGGTCGAGGAGCCAGGGAGCCGGCATCGGCCGTAAGCCCAGGAACTCCTCAACCCTCCGTATCTCCGGAACCACCGACTCGCGTGAGAAGAGGTCCTCGAAGAACAGATAGAGAATGCGATCGGCCGGGACGATGCTCTCCAACGTCTTGATCGTCCTCCTGTAATCAGACCGCGACAAGGACTCCTCCGACTGCAGCGCCTCCAGGAAATGTTCGCTGGGGTCGAAATCAGTAATGCCCTCGTTGCTCGCCAGCCGCCTCTTCTTGAACCGCAGCTGTGACCAGAACCGCTCGACTGGATCCCTCATGACGAAAATGAACTTCGCGTCGGGGAAGGTAGTGACCATGTCGCGGAAACCTGCCGGCGGCAACATTGCGTATGCGGGCGTGAACTCGCCGACAACCTCTGTCCCTTTCCGCGACCGAACCTCTTCCAGATAGTCGGCATAGTCGTCCGAATCTCGAATCTTCAGATATCTCGCGAGCACGATGATCCGGTTCAGCTTCCGGTTCAGCTCTGGGTCTCGCGGAGAGCCACCGTCGTAGATGTGCATGCGATCGGCTTCGGCGCCGGCAGCGTCATGTCCTGAGTTGACCTGGCCGAGCATCTCGTTCTCAAAGTTGCTGGCCAGGCGGGTGAGCAGCGTCAGCCGCCGGGTGTAAATCGATGCAGGCTGAAGATGACCGGTGAGGTGCTTGTTGTCGAAGAAGTGGACCTCCTTGATTTCGGGAAGAGCACAGTCGGGGTTTTGAGCCAGGACGCCGTGCAGCCACGTCGTGCCCGCCTTGTGCGCGCCGATGCAAAAGAAGACGGTCTTTGGCGTCATGACTTGATCCTCACCTCTCGGGTCAGGTAACTGATTCCATCCGACCTGGCCCGTCCGGTGTCGACCAGCTCGTCGAGCTGCCCTCGCGCCGTGGCCAACGGCCATCCGAAGGCGCGAGTCAAATCCGCAGGCGTCACCTCGAGCATCGTGTCAATGAAACATTCGGTGGCGAAACCCGGGTCACATCCACCCCCGACATCGAACCGCCGGCAGGTGAGATCCAAGAGCGCTGAGGGCCAGCCGGTTTGGTGCTCTTGGACTCCCGCCGTGGTGACGACAAGGTGACGCTGCAGCGCCGCGACCCCGCGCTGGTAGCGGTTGCGGTCGCCGATCAGGGTGCGAAGGAAGGCACTGGGCGCGGGCCCACCGGCGAGTGCTCGGGCGATCTCGTGGGCTGTTTGCGACAGCGGCAATGACTCATGGTCGTCGACCGTCCCCTTGCCCCGGTACAGCGCGGCTAGCAAAGCTGGCGACAGGAACGAGCTTCTGGCGGCGATGAAAGCGCCGTACCATGCGAGACCACGCCGCGGGAGCTGGTCCTTCCACGTCCACACCTTCTGCTCGTCCTTGCCCATTCCGGCGTCGAATGGCTCGGTGTCCTCGCCAGTCACGGCTTCCCAGAGTGACGGTGCGACGAGGCGCTGCGTGGGAAAAAGCAGAGCAAACCCGACGTCGTCGACGAACAACGCGGCGCGTTCGATCGACTTGACACGCCGTCCGGTCACCCACCACCGCCGAGCCCGGGCCTGACCCAGCCTGCGGGCCGACCCGGCATCGGGAGTGCTCGTCCGTGCCATCGGCAAAGTCAACCACCCGACCTGCTGAACTTGCCCAACGAGCCTGTCTGGCCGACTTGCGAAGGTGCTCCGCGAAGGCGCTCCGCGAGGGCCACCACAAATGCCTCCATTCGATGGTGTTAAAGCTCACTAAGCTCTAATTGCCCTGGTTTTCCGAAATGTCAGATCCAGCGGATCGTGCCCATTGTTTTAAGGCCTCACACCCTTGTGACCACTGTCCGTCCGTGCCATCCTCAGGGGTCACATAACAGGGCGTGACCGTTGGATTTCCCGCGGGGTGCGGGACCGGTTGGCCCAGGTCAAGGGGATCCCGAATGAGACACGCCCGCCGCAACGTCGCTGTCGCCGCTGCCGCCACCGCGGCCGTCACCGCCCTGATCGTCGCCAGCCTCACCAACGGCGGCAGTCCGGTCAGCCATCCCGAAGTGCAGGCTGGCGGTGACAAGGAGATGCCCTCCGCCCTAGGCGAGCACCTCGAGCGGCTCAAAGAGGCAATCCCGGGCACCGGTGGGGAGTCGTCAGAAGGGCCGGGTTCGGCCGCCGAGGCGGCCTTCCAGCAGCGGGCTTACCCGGCCAATACGATCTCGATTGCCAAGATGCAGGGCGCCAAGAAGGCGTTCCACCAGGCGGTCGCCGAGAAGCGCGTCGGCCTCGCCCCGACTCACCCCTGGGTGAGCGTCGGACCGAGCCGCGCCGTCTACCCCTTCACCGAACTGCGGAATTCGGGGAACTACGTCCCCAACAGGTACGTCGCCGGCGGCCGCACCACCGATATCGCCATCGCCCCAAGCTGCTCACCTGGCGACTGCCGCGTGTGGGTCACGCCCGCAGGCGGCGGTGTGTGGCGTACCCACGACGCGTTGGCCAAGCCCCCGACGTGGAAATATCTCGGTGGCCCGCTGGGCATCAACGCTGCGGGCACAGTCATTGTCGACCCGACTGACCCGACCGGCCGCACGATCTGGGTCGGCACCGGCGAGGCCAACATCTGTGGCAGCGGGTGTGTCGCCGGCGTCGGCATCTACAAGTCGACCGACGGCGGGAACACCTGGACCGGTCCCCTCGGCCAGAACCTGCTCGGCGGCAAGGGCATCGGCGACATCGTTGTCGACCCGACCAATGGCGACACTGTGTACGCCGCCACGACGACCGCGCTGCGCGGCATGTCGTCAGTGTGCTGTGGCGGTGTAACTCGACCGGTCCCAGGAGCGGCCCAATGGGGACTCTACAAGTCGACCAACGGCGGCCAGAGCTGGACGCTCATACACAACGGCAGCGCGAATGTCGCCGACTGCACGGGCAGTGCGGCCCAGTTCGCGAACCTCGAGGCGTGCTCGCCGCGAGGGGTACGCGACATCGAGCTCGATCCCAACGACCACAACACCATTTACGCGTCGTCGTACGCTCGTGGGATCTGGCGATCAACCGACGCCGGCGCAACCTGGACCCAGATCAAACCGTCGCTCAACGCGGCCCTGATCCAGACCCGGCCCGCCTTTGACGTCACGGCGCTCCCCAACGGCAAGACCCGCATGTACGTCTACGAGGGCAACAACGGCACGAACTACTCGCGGCTGTTCCGCAGCGATGATGTAGCGACTGGCACGCCCACATTCGTCGATCTCACCAGCGCCGACCCGGCCGATCCCGGCTTTGCCACGTACAACCAGTGCGGCGCCCAATGCTGGTACGACCTGTTCGTCTACACCCCCGATGGTCACCCTGACATGGTCTACACCGGCGGCTCGTACGGCTACGGCGAGACCGGTGGCATCTCCAACGGCCGCGGCGTCATCCTGTCCACCGACGCAGGCGTGAGCGGCACGGACATGACGATGGACGGCACTGACCCGGTGCACCCCAACGGTCTGCACCCCGACCAGCACTCGATCGTGACCGACCCGGACAACCCGTTCGTATTCTTCGAGACCAACGACGGCGGTGTGATGCGGTCCAACGGAAACTTCACCAATGTCTCCTCGGATTGCGCCAACCGAGGGCTGAGCGGTGACGAGTTGACCCGATGCCAGCAGCTGTTGTCATCAGTCCCCGCGCGGCTACGGAGCGAGAACAAGGGCTTGTCGACACTACAGTTCCTGAGCCTTTCGGTTAGCCCATTTGATGCGACGAAACTGATGGGCGGCACGCAGGACAACGGAACCTGGCAGAACAAGGACAAGGTCACCTGGCTCAACTCGATGATCGGTGACGGCGGGCAGTCCGGCTTCGACTCCGAGGTAAGAAGGTTCCGGTTCCACAACTTCTACGACGCCAGCACCGACGTCAGCTTCCGTCGCGGCGACATCGCGAGCTGGATCTGGACGGCGGACCCGATCTTCGGCCAGGCCGGAACCCAGTTCTATGCACCGGTCATCAGCGACCCGGTGACCAGCGGCACGATGTTCGCCGGCACCGGCAGTACGGTCTACCGAACGCAGACGTTCGGCCTCGGCGACAGAACGATCGCGGAGGCGAACGCGATCTGCAACGAGTGGACCGGAACCTTCACAGAGCAGTGCGGTGACTGGGCTCCGACCGGGCAGGTGCCGCTGACAGACGCGGCATTCGGGGACCGCGCCGGCCCTGCCGTGGCCGCGGTCGAGCGCAGCACCACCGAAAGGGCGACGGCATGGGCGGCCACCAGCACCGGCCGGCTGTTCATCTCTCAAAACGTTGGCACAGGCGACCCGAGCGCCATCACCTGGGAACGGTTGGACGACGACGTCACGAACGATCCCGGCCGGTTCGTCACCAGCATCGCGATTGACCCGCGCAACCCTCATCGGGCTTGGGTTTCGTACAGCGGTTACAGCGCTACCACGCCGGTCACTCCTGGCCACGTCTTCAAGGTCGTTTTCAACAATAGATCGTCAGTATGGACCAACGTCTCGGGAAGCCTGGCCGACCTACCGGTCAACGACCTGGTCCGCGACGACCGCACCGGTGACCTGTACGCCGCGACCGACTTTGGAGTCCTTCGCAAGGCCAGCGGCTCTACGACGTGGACACTGGCCGCGCCCGGCATGCCGAACGTCGAGATCGCCGGGCTCACCATCCTGCCGAACAAGAGGATTCTGTACGCCGCGTCGCACGGGCTGAGCGCGTGGAAGCTGACACTGGGGTAGCCCGAGGTACGGCCCTGGGTCGACGCCGGCCTAGAAACCGCGCTCGGCAACCTTAGGCGCCTCTGAGCTCGAGCTCATGTCGCGTCGTAGGCTGATTGCTGAGTCGACGAAAGGGCCCCACGACAGGTGGGGGCCCTTTCGTCGCACCTCGGCAAAGCGGGCGGAAGCCCGGTTCGCGAGTGCGCGTAGCCGAGTATGGGCGGGCGGATCCGTGAACAGCATCATCCGCGTCAAGAGCCTTGTGAGTAGGTCGCCTTCGCGCGGACCACCTCCGCGCGAGATCCGCGGATCGGCGAGGGCGGCGGCGACCTCGTCGTACCCAGTGAGAACCCACCCTCCGAGGGCCCTCTCCCAGTGGACGGGCTCGCCACGCACGTCGTCGTAGGTGGCGTACGGATCGCGGAAGAATCCCGGCGTGAAGAAGGCGCTTGTCGTTTGTGCAGCACCTTGAGAGAGCCGAACCGTGTCCAAACCGTCTCCGGCTTCCATTCAGCTCTTCTTCGACTCGAACGCCGCTCTGCATGAGCAACGCAGAGCCACCGTAGTCACGTTTGCGTCGCGGAGCAACGTTGGCAACGCCGGGGCGTAAACCATTGAAAGTGGAGCTGCCGGGAATCGAACCCGGGTCCTTCGGCGCTGGCCCAGGACTTCTCCGGGCGCAGTCTGCAGGTCGCTTTTCTCAGCCCCAGTGCTCTCGCAGACAAGTCACTGACAGGCTCAGCCGCTGTGATTGTCCCGGTCAGACCCCGCGGCCGGGTCTGACAAGCAAGCCTCCTAGATGAGGCCGGTTACTGGGACGGAGACAATCCCAGGCCGACCCTTCGCGTTAGCTCGCCTTAGGCGGCGAGAGCGAAGTGAGTGCGATTAGCTTTGGCACTTTTGGGTTCCAGGGGTCGTTTGCGAGATGACCCTGGGTCCTCGACCCGCTTCTCCTGGATCTAACATCCGAAGTCGAAACCGTTCAGCCCCTCTTGAGTTGTTCATCTATCCTACCGTGCCACGCCCGAGCCAGGGTCAGGCTCAGGCGGGCGCCGGGGAGCGGCTGATCCCCACTCCTCCACGTGTGTCGCGACCGAAGCGACCGATCTCCTTGTCCAAGTCCAGCCGGCCCAACCGCTTGCCGGCCGAACGGTCGTCATCGGTGATCAGCTTGGCTGGGATGAGCCACACGATCTCGAACTCCAGGCCGCTCGGGTCCTTGCCGTAGAGGCTCTTCGTGGTGCCGTGATCGGTCGCCCCGACGAGCGCGCCCGCCTCGTCCAGCCGTGTCTGCAGACTCTCCAATGTGCCGAGGCTGTCGACCTCCCAGGCGAGGTGGTACAACCCGACGGTCGCACGGCCGGCCAGGGAGGGACTGCCTCCAGGGATCTCGAACAGCCCCAGGTCGTGGTCGTTGGTGGAGTCAGCTGCGCGAAGGAAGGCAGCGCCGGGGATCCCACCCATGTCCTGGATCGGCTCGAAACCGAGCACATCGGCGTAGAACTCCACGCTCGCTTTCAGGTCATCCACGAACAGCACAGCGTGATTGAGCTGGAAGATCCCCATCTCGAACTCCTGTCCACCAGCTCACAGCCGGCTGGTCCTTGACCATACACATGTCAGCACACATGTCAGCGTAGACAAGAACTTTACTTGAACCGTCAACTATTCCATCGGCTGAACAGACGCACAGCGTTGGACCAGCAGACACCTCGTAGCCACTCGTCACCGAGGTCCAGCCGTGCTAACGCTTCCAGCTGGTGAGCGTACTCATAGGGAATGTTGGGAAAGTCGGTCCCGAGCAGCACCTTCCCGCCCAGATCTGCGAGCCTCGGCCTGAGCTCCACCGGGTACGGCGCCATCGACTTGAAGAAGTCCGTGAAGGCCATGGTCGTGTCCAGATGTACGCGCTCGAATCGCTCGGCGAGCGCGAGAAACTCGGCGTATTCCGGTGCCCCCAGATGCGCGATGATCGCCGTCAGTCGCGGATGGTGCGACAGCACCCCCTCGATCGGCCCCGGACCGGTGTGCGGGTTGGGGACCGGCCCCGATCCGGCGTGGATCACCACCGGGCGACCAACCTCTGCCAGCAGCCCCCAGACGGGTTGCGGCAACGCATCACCCGGATCGAAGTCCCCTACCTGAATGTGCACCTTGAACACGTCGACCCCCGCCTCCACACCTTTGCGGACGTACGACTCGACGTCGTCCTCCGGGTAGAACGTCGCGGACCATAGGCACTCCGGTGTACGCGCGCCGAAGTCGGCGGCCCACGTGTTCAGGAACCCGGCGACACCAGGTCGATGGGCGTACGGCAACGCCGAGAACCACCGAACTCCCATCGCTCGCAGGTGGGCGACCCGCTCGTCGTCAGAGCCCTGGTACCGGACTGGCCACTGCCGTCCGATCAGCGGACCTGCGGAGGCAAAGTGCTCCCAGACCCTGGTCATGACACGTTCCGGCAGGAAGTGCACGTGCACATCCGCAAGGCCCGGCAGCCCGAGGGACCTCCAGAAGGCGGGTACGTCTTCGTCGTCCGCCGGCAGGGTCGTCAACTGTCTCTGTGACCCTTGGCGCGACGGCCCATCGCCCGCGCGACCTCGCGATCGGCGTCCCGTCTGGCCAGGTCCTGGCGTTTGTCGTAGGTCTTCTTGCCGCGCCCCAGTCCGATCTCGATCTTCGCCTTGCCGTCCCTGAAGTACAGCGCCAGCGGCACGATCGTGAGCCCGCGCTCCGCCACCCGCGAGGCCAATCGGTCGATCTCGCGCCGATTCAACAACAGCTTCCGGCGACGGCGAGGAGTGTGGTTGTTCCAGGTGCCCTGGGTGTATTCCGGAATGTGCACACCGAGGAGCCACACCTCGTTGTCGAGCACCTCGGCGAATCCGTCGACGAGGGACGCGCGACCGGCCCGGAGCGACTTGACCTCGGTGCCGGTCAACACCAATCCGGCCTCGATGATGTCGTCGATGTGGTAGTCGTGTCGCGCCTTGCGGTTCTGAGCGATCATCTTGCGCCCCTGCTCCTTCACCATGCGCCCATCCTCCCCCACTCGGTCAGGGGCAGCCGATCGCGAGAGCAGGCGGCGTCAGAGCCAGGTCATCGGATCGACGGTGGCGCCGTTCTCATACACCATGAAGTGCAGATGGCAACCCGTCGCGTACCCCGTCTCCCCGACGTATCCGATGACCTCACCGCGGTTGACGCTTTGCCCGACGTACGCCGAGTAACCCGACATGTGGTTGTACGAGGTCGCCAGATTGATCCCGTCGACGACTCCGTTGTCCATGATGAGCCGGTTGCCGTAGCCCGCGTTGTAGTACATCTCGATGACGGTCCCACTGGCCGCCGCGCGGATCGGGGTGTGGCAACCGACGCCGAAGTCGGTGCCGTCGTGCAGCTCCCAGATGTGCAGGATCGGGTGCATACGCATGCCGTACGGCGACGTGATCGGGCCGTTGACCGGGTAGCTCAAGAACCCGTCGCTCGGCCCGTTGTAGCTCGTCTGAGTGGCCTGATGGTGCGGCAGGTTCGCCAGCATGTGGCGGATCCGCTGGCGCTCCTTGCGCAAGTCGGCCAACCGCTGCTTCTCCTGCGCGACGGCCGCCGCCGCGTTTTCCCGTGCCACCCGTCGGTCTTGCACCAGCGAGGCGACCCGAGCGGTCCAGTCGTGTGCCTCGGCCTCCGCCTGCTGCTGGAGCCGCAGGTTCCTGGCCGCCGCGGCGCGACGCTGGGCCACGTCGTCCTTGGCTTGCTCGACGCGCTGTTCTTGAGCCGCCAGCAGGATTCGGGTGGCGCGCAGCTGGTCAAGGCTGGCACTGCCCCGGCTCAACGCAGTGTCCACGGCGGTGAGGTCGGTCGACAGCTGCTGGGCTGTGGTGGCGTTGAACACCACGGTGAGCCCGAGGATCTGCGGGCTGGGACCCTGGAACTGCTGCACGGCGTACGCGGCCACCGCATCACGTTGCTCGGCTTGGGTGACTTTGCCTCGAGCAAGCTGGGCGCGCGCGTCAGCGAGACTCTGGATCGCCTGCTCCAGCCGACGCTGCAGGGCAGAGTCAAGTGCGCTAGCGGCTGCCACTCGACCCTCTGCGGCCGCCAGCTCAGACCTGGCCTGGCTGAGTTTGGCTTCCGCGGCCTGCAGGGACGCGGCCGCCTTGACCAGCGCGGTGCTCACCTCATCGAGATCGGCCTTGCCGGCGTCGATCTGAGAGTTCAGCTGGTGCTGCTTGTGCTTGAGCTTCCCGCCGTCGGCGTACGTCTGGCCAGCGGGCAGCCCGACAACCGCAATGAGCACAGCCGTCACTGCCAGACCAATCAGGCGGCCGTGGGGGAAGACGCGGGCCACAGGTGCTCCACAGGGTCGTCGGACTACCTAAGACATTCTCACGGTAGCGAAGACTTGCGGAAGCCCCCCGCATTTACGCGTCACTAAGAGTGTCGGAATCACCCGGAACGCGCGGTTCGAAGGCGGACGGTTACGCGGGAAGGGAAGTTAGACCCGCAGGTATTTGCGCGACATCACCAGCGTGGGAACGGCCGACAGCAGCACGCCGAGGACCAGGACAACGATCATCGCCGTCGTAGCCTCGTGCCATCCGACCCATTCGGTGATGTTGCTGTGGCCCTTCAGCTTGCCGAGGATGATCACGGACGTGAACAACCCGATGGAGCCGCAGGCGAGCACGGCACCTACCAGCCCGGCAAGCACCGCTTCCATTACGAACGGCAGCTGGATGTACAGGCTGGAGGCTCCGACGAGCCGCATGATGCCGATCTCGCGGCGCCTGGCGAACACGGCGAGCCGGATGGTGTTGGACACCTGGAGGACCGCAGAGATCAACAGCACTCCGGCGGCCCCTAACGCGGCCCACTTCAGCCCGTCGATGACCGTGTAGATGGGACCGAGCACCTGATGCAGGTCCTGGATCGTCGCGACGCCTTGCATTCCCGAGAGCTGACTCTTGATGCCCTGATATTTCTGCGGATCATTGAGCGTAATGACGTACTGCTCTTGAAAGTCCTTCTGCCGTACGACATCTGAGAGCGCTTTTGTGGTGGGGTCGTCGGACACCGAGATCTTCTTGTACAGGTCATAGACCTGCGCGCGGCTCCGGAAGAAGTACGAATCGACGTCGGGGCTGTCATCCATCGCTTGTTGAATGGTGGCCCTCTGGGCGTCCGTGGTTGCTCCATTGACGCACGTCGGGACCGGGGTGTTGTCGTTGCAGAGTGCGACGGTGATCTGCAGCTTGCTTCCCCACACGTCTTGGGTCTTGTTGACCTGCTGTTGCAGCAACAGGCCGAGGGCCACCAGGGTCAGCGACACCCAGATGGTCACGATCACAGCGACTGTCATGGACAGGTTTCGCTTGAGCCCGGTGCCGAGTTCGGAGAACACGTACGTCAAACGCATGAGATCCCAAGTCTGAGTTCGAAGGACAAGACCTGCAGAAGGGGCGGCGGCGCTGTCAGGTCTGGTATCCGTAGACGCCGCGGGTCTGGTCACGGATCACTTTGCCGCCGGCCAGCTCGATGACGCGCTTGCGCATCTGGTCGACGATGGTGGCGTCGTGGGTGGCCATCAAGACCGTGGTGCCGGTGCGGTTGATCCTGTCGAGCAGCTTCATGATGCCGATCGACGTGGTCGGGTCGAGGTTTCCGGTCGGCTCATCGGCGATCAGGATCATCGGCCGGTTGACGAACGCCCGCGCGACCGCCACCCGCTGCTGCTCGCCACCGGACAGCTCATCGGGCATCCGGTCGCCTTTGCCCTCGAGGCCAACGAGCTCGAGCGTCTCCGGCACCACCCGATTGATGTGGCTGCGAGGCTTCCCGATCACCTGCAAGGCGAACGCGACATTCTCCGTCACCGTCTTGTTGGGCAGCAGCCGGAAGTCCTGGAACACGGTGCCGATCTGGCGGCGCA
>JBDUDR010000008.1:0-45033 GCA_040002845.1 Nocardioidaceae bacterium | reverse complement strand
GCGAGGGGACCGCAGACATCCAGCGCATGATCATCGGCCGCCGCCTGCTCGAGGACTACAAGCTCCGCTGACGAAAGGGATCAACTGGCGGCGATCGATCGGCCGACGACGAGCACCTCCTACAGCTCGGGCTCGACGGTCTCTCGATAGGTCGCATCCGCCTCCACGCCCAGCGCATCGAGCACGGTGCTGAAGAAGCACCGGGCTGCGGCTGCGAGTGTGATGTCCAGGATCTCCTGGTCGCTCATGCCGTGCGACCGAAGCTCGTCCACCAGGTGTTGGTCGACGTCACCGGCATCAGCGGCCACTGTCGCGGCGTACGCCATGATGGCCCGGTCCTTCTCATCGAGTGAGCTCTGCTCGACATCGGTGGCGATCTTCACCACCTCATCGCCGTCGAAGAACCGCTCGCGCAGGATGCTGCCATGGGCCAACGCACAGTATGTCGACCGCAGCTGACGGGCCGCGGCGAGTGTGACGAGCTCGTACCGGCGATTGTCCATGCCGGAGCCGATGGCGGTGGCCAATGAACGCCCGGCTGCGTATACATCCGGCCGTGCTCCGAAGATACGGGTGTAATTGGGGACGTACCCCATCCGTTCCCACTCCGACCGGTACATAGCTGCAGTCTCTTCGTCGGCGTCAGCATCTGTGATGGTGTCGATGAATGCCATGCTGTCCTCCTCCGCGTCACCGTACGCCCGACGCCATGGGCGGCGCTGAGTGGGATGATCGACCCAGGAGCGAGCGAGGAGGCTGCCATGTCCATGAGGAGACCGGTGCCGAGGTTTGAACCTCCGACCGGCCTCACGGTGGGGACGTACAACACCTACGAGGCCGCGCAACGTGCCGTGGACTACCTGTCGGACAACCATTTTCCGGTGGAGAACGTGACGATAGTCGGAAATGACCTGCGCATGGTCGAGCGGGTGACTGGCCGCCTCACCCAGGGCAGGGCCGCGACGACAGGTGCCGCCGGAGGGGCCTGGTGGGGGCTGTTCATCGGCGCGATGCTCACGCTGTTCGCGAGCGAGAACACCAACTGGGTGTTGCTCATCTTGCTGACAGTGCTGATTGGTGCGGTGTTCGGCGCCGTGATGGGCATGATCGGCTACTCGATGACCGGCGGCAGGCGAGACTTCACCTCCACGAGCAGCGTGGTCGCCACGTCGTACGACGTGCTCTCCAAGCACAGCCATGCGGAGGAAGCCCGAAACCTGCTGGCCAAGCTGGCCCTCAAGGGCTGACCTCGCTCATCCGACACTTGTTCCGCGCGATCCGACACTGTGTGATCACGCCGTGACTTGTCATCGAACCCGTTGCGTACGGTCAAAGAAATGTTGGTTGGTGAGGCTCGGGCCGCAGCAAAGGAGTGGGTCAGCGCGAGTGCGGCCCGGATGCCGGGCTTCCGGGGCGCCTTCTTCAGTGGCTCGACAGCGGCTCTGTTGCCGGACAGCATCCTGTCCAACGAATCCGACGTCGATGTCGTGGTTGTCGTAGCCTCTTCGAACGGCCCGCCCAAACTGGGGAAGTTTCGCTACGAGGATGCCTTGCTCGACGTGAGCTACCTCCCGTGGAACCAGCTCGCGCATCTTGACAAGGTTGCGCGGTCCTATCAGCTGGCCCCGAGCTTCAGCAGTAACCAAGTGATTGCGGACCCAACCGGACACCTCGACAGGCTTTACCGGGCGATCTCCGCCGGCTTTGCGGATCCCGAGGCGGTTCGTCGCCGATGTGAGAGTGCCATCACCAAGCTCGAGTCTGGGCTGGCCGCCATCGACTCCACGGCAGTCTGGCATGAGCAGGTCACGGCGTGGATGTTTCCCACCAGCATCACCACACACGTTGTGCTCGTGGCTGCTCTTCGCAACCCGACCGTCCGGCTGCGCTACCTCGCCGCCCGGGAGGTTCTGTACGAGCACGAGAAGGACGCGCTGTACGAGACATTGCTCGAGCTGCTCGGGTGCGCGGACTGCGACCGTCCCTGCGTGCAACGCCACCTCGACGAGCTCTCGGAGGTCTTCGATCAGGCCGTAGCCGTGGCCAAGACCCCGTTCTCCTTCTCCGGCGACATCACACCCGACGGCCGCCCGGTCGCCATCGACGGAAGCCAACAACTGATCGATAACGGTGACCATCGTGAAGCCGTCTTCTGGCTCATCGCTACCTACGTCCGCTGCCAGAAGATCCTGAGTGCCGATGCTCCCCCATCGCTCCGGCACCCAGGGTCACTGAGGTTCTGCTCGGCCGTGCGTGAGCTGCTCGGGGTCCACGACATTGCCGGCCTGTTCCGCCGCAGGGATGCATTGAGCAAACTACTACCCGTCCTGAGTGACGCGGCTGCTTCCATCACCAACAGGTCAGGATCCTGAACAAGTGTCGGATCGCGCGGAATAAGTGTCGGATGAGCGAGCATGGACGGCGTGGACCTGTTGGAGGCGTTTCGCTACCAGGCGGTCGCCTGCGCGGAGCTGGGTTCACCGATGTACGCGGATCTGTTGACCCGATTGCACGACGACATCCGGGATCGCGGTGAGACGATCCGTGTCCTGCGAGGTCATGAGGACGACTCCGGTCCATCCGCTCTCGCCCTGCGGCTGCTCGGCGCCGTACACCGGGTCGTGCTGAGCGGCCATGCACCCGAGCTGGCCGCCTTCTATCCGAACGTCGGCGGTCCCTGGGATCCTGCTGGAGGCTGGCCCGCGTTTCAAGCCGTACTCAGCGATCACGAGGCCACCCTCCGGGAACTGCTGGACCGGGCACCACAGACCAACGAGGTCGGACGGGCTGCAGCGCTGATGGGAGGGCTGTTGATCGCGGCCGCGCGATACCCCCATCCGATCCGGCTGTTCGAGATCGGCGCCAGCGGGGGCCTGAACCAGCTGGCGGACCAGTTCTGCTACGCGGATGGCGACAACATCCTGTGGGGGAGTCCGGGGAGCCCGGTGCGCCTCGACCCCGCATGGCGGGGTGTGCTGCCCGACACTTCGACGCCAGTCAAGCTCGCCGAAAGACTGGCCAACGACATCCACCCGGTGAACGTGACGACCGAGGACGGCAAGTTGACCTTGATGTCCTACGTCTGGCCCGACCAGGTCGAGCGTTTCGCGCGCATCAGGGCTGCCCTGCAGATCGCCGCTCAGATGCCGCCCACGATCGTAGGCGGCCCGGCCGGCGAGTTCATCGAACGGATCGGCCTAGTCGACTCGACGGCCACGGTGGTCTGGCATTCCGTCATGTGGCAGTACCTCGACGCGACCGAGCAGTCGCGCATCACCGGCCATCTCGAGCACCTGGGTCGGCAGGCCACCCCCGACGACCCGCTCGTACACCTCAGGTTTGAACCGATGCGGCGCGAACCCTGTCGGGAACACGAGTTCGTGGTCATGATGGACTCGTGGCCAGGCCGCCGCGGCGAGATCCTCGGCATTGGACTGCCTCACGGGATCCCGGTCGATTGGGAGCCCCACGCCCCGGACAAGCGCTAGCGTCACCACATCGATGACGAGGAGCCCACGGATGCAGTTCGGCCGCAGCTATGAAGAGTTCGAGGTAGGTGCGACGTACAAGCACTGGCCGGGCAAGACAGTCACGGAGTACGACGACCATCTGTTCTGCCTGCTCACCATGAACCACCACCCGCTGCACCTGGACGCCCACTACGCCGAGCAGACGACTCAGTTCGGCCAGAACGTGGTGGTCGGCAACTACATCTACTCACTCGTGTTGGGGATGAGTGTGCCCGACGTCTCCGGGAAGGCGATCGCGAACCTCGAGGTCGAGTCGTTGCGGCACGTCGCGCCCACGTTCCACGGCGACACGATCTACGCCGAGAGCGTTGTTCTGGACAAGCGCGAGAGCAGTTCGAAGGACGACCGGGGGATTGTCCATGTGGAGACCAAGGGTTTCAAGCAGGACGGCACCGTGGTCTGCATCTTCAGACGCAAGGTGATGGTGCCCAAGCAGTCCTATCTCGACGCGCGCGGGGGAGAGCAGCCCGGCCGGCCGGCGATGGCGAACCCCGACCGGAAGGCCTGACATGATCTCCGTGGCGTCACCCGACGCGGAACTGTGGTTGGTCAGGCACGGTCAGACCGAGTGGTCACGAGATGGCCGCCATACGTCGGTGACCGAGCTGCCGTTGACCGATCGGGGGATCGCCGACGGGCGAGCGCTGGCGAGTCGATTGTCGGCGACTTCCTTCGACCTGGTGCTGTCAAGCCCACGCCAGCGCGCTCTCCGTACCGCCGCACTCGCTGGCTTCGACGATCCTGTCGTCGATGAGGACCTGGCCGAGTGGGCCTACGGCGACTACGAGGGCATCACCACGCCAGAGATCCGCCGGTCGGTCCCCAACTGGTCGATCTGGACGCATGGCGCGCCGGGCGGTGAGAGCGCCGATCAGATCTCGGTACGACTGGACCGCGTCGTGTCTCGCGTTCGCGCACACGGGGGTCGTTGCCTCTGTTTTGGGCACGGACACAGCCTGCGAGCACTCACTGCCCGCTGGATCGATCAGCGCGTCGACGAGGGTAGGTTCTTCGCTCTGGACACCGGCACCGTGTCAGTGCTCGGGTACGAACGGGAGTTCCCGGTCGTAGCGCGCTGGAATTCCTGACCGCGCTACTCACTGAGTACGCCCCATTCGGTGAGTGACTCCCGCAGTCCAGGAGAGCACTCGAGACCGGCGAGCTCAGCCTCGGTCACCCAGCGCGCATCAGCGGCATCATCCCCCGGGGTGAGTTCACCGCCGATGACGATGCATGAATAGTCGTGGATGACGTACACCGACCCGCCCGGACCATCCCGCTCGACGATGCCGACCATCTCGCCAACATCGACGACCAGCCCGGTCTCCTCCGACATCTCGCGCAGCAGCGCTTGCTGATCGGACTCGCCCGGCTCGACTCGGCCGCCGGGGATCGACCAGCGTCCTGCGGCTGGTGGGTTTGCGCGCTGGATCACGAGCAGCCGGGCGGCCTGATCGCGCACGATGGCGCCTACGCAGGGGACCCGCATGAGCTCGACCCTAACCCCGCGCATCCTCACCTCCGCCGATCCCTGCGATCTGTGCAGTAAGGCCTCATCGACAGGCTATGTTTTGCTGTTGCCGGTCGCGAGAAACCGCAAAGGATAGCCTGTCGACGTCGAGGGAGACCCGTGCCGACTCGCAAAGTCTTGACGAGCCGCTCGTACCGTTGGACCGTCTGGAGATGACAGCGCCCACCTGCCCGCGCTGCGCGCTGCCGCTGGATGAGCCTGACGAGTCGTCAGTCGACCACCGCTGCCCACTCCATGGTGTCGTCACGCCGGTCCACAGCTTTCAGCTGCCGACGCCGCTGCTGGCAAGGCACACGGCGCTGGACAGCCGGCTACCGCTGTGGCTGCCGTGGCCGTTGCCGCACGCATGGGTCGTCTCGGGGATCGGGTACGCGGGCAACACTCCGACCGACGCAAGGGCCTCGTTGGTCGCATGTTCCGGTCCAAGCCCGGTCGGTGGTCCAGCCGACCTCCTGCTCATCGCCGAGGAGCCGGGCGTCGGTCTGGGAGCGAGGTTCTCCGGACTCGACCGGTCAGACGCCGGAGAGGAGATCGGCGACGGACCGTCCGACGTCAAACCTCACGTCGGCGGCCATCCCACCCCTCTGTGGTGCGTTCGCAGGGCGCCCGCAGGCAGGGCGGTGTATGCGGGCGAGGCTGATGGACGCTGGCTGTGGCTCATTTTCTACCCCGAGACAGCCGGGGTGCTGACCGTCGAACCGATCACCTTGGAAGACCTGCGCGACCTCGGACATGAGGTGGATCTGATGCCGTTCGGGGATCTCTGTCCCAGGCTGGCTGATTGACCAAGGCAGTGTCTGCATCAGTGGATACGCTGTGTCACCATGCCCATCGACCTCCATACCCACTCGGATCGATCAGACGGCACCCAGTCCCCCCGCGAGCTGGTCAACGCTGCCAGCCGGCTCGGTCTGGACGCGATCGCCCTCACCGATCACGACACGACTGAGGGCTGGGAGGAGGCGCTCACGGCAGCGCGTGCTGCCGACATCGGCCTGGTCCCCGGTCTGGAGATCTCCTGCCGATACCTCGGGGCCGGTGTCCATCTGTTGGCATACTTCGTCGACCCGGACTTCGGGCCGTTGCTGACGGAGCTCGACCGCATCCTCGATGGTCGGAATTCGCGGCTGCCCGCCATCGTCGAGCGGCTCCGAGATCTGGGCATCGACATCAGCGCCAAGGACGTCCGCCACGTCTCCGGCCCGACGGCGGCGATGGGTCGACCTCATGTGGCGGACGCGCTGGTCGCCCAGGGAGTGTGCAGAGACCGTGATGACGCCTTCCGGCGATACCTGTCGCCAGGCAGACCCGCCTACGTGGATCGATATGCGGCCGACCTGGTCGAGATGATCGGCCTTGTCGGTGAGGCCGGCGGGGTGTCAGTGATCGCCCACCCGTGGACCCGCACCGGCGGAGCGGTCCTAGGCGACCAGGCTCTGGGTACGTTGGCGTCCAAGGGACTGGCCGGTGTGGAGGTAGACCACCCCGATCACGACGAGCACGCTCGGGCCCGGCTGCGGCGGATCGCCACTGATCTCGATCTGGTGATCACCGGGTCGAGTGACTACCACGGTGAGGGCAAGGCGTCCCGGTTCGCGCTCGGGGCCAACTCGACCGCCCGTTCGCAGCTGGATCGCCTGATCGCGCTCGCCGGGGCGGCTGCCGCCGCGACCCGCAGATCGGGTCCGCCGGTGGTCTTCCGGTGAACCACGTGGTCACGACGAGCCTGCTCGGCGAGGTCTTCATCACGTTGTTCGTCATCATGGATCCACCAGGGACGATCCCATTGTTCCTGGCCCTGACCAGTGGCAATGAGGCTGCCCAGCGCAAGCGCGCCGCCTGGCAGGCGGTGGTGGTCTCCTTCGGCGTCATCGTCGCGTTCGCCCTGTTCGGCCGGCAGATCCTCACCTATCTCAACATCTCGTTGCCAGCTCTGCAGTGCGCCGGTGGCTTGCTGCTGTTGTTGGTTGCGCTGGAGCTGCTCACCGGCAGGGAGAAGGATCCCGCTGCCGACGAAGACGTCAACATCGCGATGGTGCCACTCGGCACGCCCCTGTTGGCCGGACCCGGGGCGATCGTGGCCATCATGGTCTTCGTCGGGCGCGTTCATTCCGGACCGGATCTCGTTGCGGTCGCCGCAGGCGTGGTGGGGGTGCACATCATCATGTGGATCACGATGCGCTTCTCCGAGGGCATCTTGAAGCTCCTTCGTGAGTCTGGGGTCACGCTGGTGACACGGATCTCCGGTCTGCTGCTGTCCGCGATCGCGGTTCAGCTCGTGGCCGACGCGGTCCGAGCCTTCGTCGAGGGGTCGGGATGAGCGTGTCGAGCTCACCAGAACAGCTCGGCTTCGACGAGATGCCTCGTCGGCTCTTCTCTGCGGCGCCGACCCGGCTCCTGACGTACCTCGACTGTCCTCGCCGCTACCGGTTCACCTATCTGGAGAAACCGCCGCCGCCCAAGGGCCCACCGTGGGCACACAACTCGTTCGGTGCCGCGGTGCACGCCGCATTGGCGGCGTGGTGGAAGCTGCCGGTTGATCGTCGCACCCCTGATGAAGCTGGCGACCTGCTTCTGAAGGGCTGGCTCAGCGACGGATTCCGCAACGACGTCCATAGCGAACAACATCGCGAGCGTGCCCGTCAGATGGTGATGCGCTACGCCTCGGGCGTTGATCCAGACGATGAGCCCATCGGGGTGGAGCGCGTCGTGTCCGTAACGACCCCTCACGCGGCGCTGTGGGGGCGAGTCGACCGCATCGATGAGCGGCCCGAAGGGCTCGTAATTGTCGACTACAAGACAGGTCGTCATGTGCTCACGGTCTACGACGCCCGCGGATCCCTCGCTCTCGCTGTCTACGCGGCCGCGGCCGCCCGCACGCTGCGCCGGCCATGTACGCGGGTCGAGCTGCACCATCTGCCGACCGGTGAGGTGGTCGTCTGGAACCACAACAAGGAGTCGCTCGACCGCCACGTCTCGCGGGCCGACGCCATCGCCCGTGAGGTGGCTGACGCCGAACAGCGCTTCTCGTCCGGGCTCACTCCGCTGCAGGTGGACGAGCAGTTTCCGCCGCATCCGGGAGCGATATGTGGCTTCTGCGACTACTCACGGCTGTGCCCGGAGGGGCGCCGGGTGCGACCACCATCGAAACCATGGGCTGGGTTGGACGAGCCGGCTCAGTGACCAACTCTGACTGAGCTGGTCCCGCAACGACGGCCGGCGGGTCGAGCTCGAACCACACCACCTTGCCCTCACCGTGCGGTCGCCAACCCCACCGTGCGGACATCGCATCTACCAGCTCGAGCCCGCGCCCGCGCTCTGCGGGCTCGTGATGGCCGCGCGGTACGGGGTAGGTCCAAGCCGACTCGTCTGCGACTTCCACTCGCAGGCCGCCCCCGATCGGATAGGCGCGGATCGCCACCGGAGAACCGGCATACTCCAGGGCGTTTGTGACCAGCTCGCTGGCGAGCAGTCTGGCCGTGTCGTGGTCTGCTGCGCTGCCCCAGATCACCATGGCTTGCGAGAGAACCACCCTGGCTCGGGCGGCAGCCATCGTCGAGTCAGGCAGGGTCTCATTGAGAACGTGGGTCATGCGCGTGCAACACCGACTGCCATCTTGAGGATCTGGGCGGCGGACACGGCGACACAGTACTCCCGTCCGCAGCCGAACGTACCCCTCGGTGTGAACCCCGGGACGCGTGAGACATGGACTGGACACGCCCGGCACAATGACCGGTGATGACAACGACTCTGGTCGTCGCCAACCAGAAGGGTGGCGTGGCCAAGACCACCTCCGTCGCCTGCATCGGTGCTGCGCTGGCGGAGCTCGGACAGCAGGTGATGCTGGTCGACCTCGATCCGCAGGCGTGCCTGACCTTCTCGCTCGGCATCGATCCGGAGGACGTCGACCTGTCGCTCCATGACGTGCTGGTCGGTCAGGCCAGCCTGTCGGAGGTGACAATGGCCACCGAGGACGGGCCCGACCTGGTGCCGGCGTCGATCAAGCTTGCGGGTGTGGAGACCGCCCTGATCGGGCGCGGCGACCGCGACCTTTGCGTGCGGGTCGCGCTCGAGGACGTCGACGAGAGCTATGACTGGGTGATGCTGGACTGCCCACCGTCGCTGGGTGTCTTGACGGTTGCCGCGCTCACCGCTGCGGATGCGCTGCTGATCCCCTTGCAGTGCGAGACGTTGTCGCATCGAGGAGTCGGGCAGTTGCTCGATACCGTGCACGACGTCCGGCGCTTCACCAACAGAGAGCTGGAGATCGTCGGCGTACTTCCGACGCTGTACGACCGTCGCACCAAGCACGCCCGGGCCGTGCTCGACACTATCTCCGCGACCTACGACCTGCCAGTGCTCGGCCCGCCCATCCCCAAGTCGATCAGGTTCGCCGAGGCTCCGGCAGTGGGGCGCTCGATCCTGTCCACAGCGCGATCCCATCCCGGGGCCGGCGCATATCGCGAGGTTGCACGGGCCCTGCTCGACTCTCGTGGCTGACCCGCCGATGAATCCGGTGGGTCTCGTCAGGTCGGCTCAGGCTCTAGCATGGTTGCCGTGAAGCACCGCGACGACAGACCCCGGCGGGCCCGTCGACGGATCGCCGCGGTCGGCGCGTCCGCCACGGTGACGGTCCTGGCCGTCGGTGGCGTGTTCGGTCTGGTCCCCGGCGCGCAAGGATCGTCGCTGATGCACCATTCCAAGCTTTCCGGTGCGGCCTTCAGCGCGGGCCTCGACGCGGACGGTGCGGTTGGCGACGTCGCCCTCGGCGACCAGACGTCATCCTCCACCGCCGCCGAGGCCGCTGGGGGCATCCCGGTCGGGGCTGCTGATCCTGGAGCGGGTTCGACGTTGCCGGCTTCCCCGCACCCGATCCCAGCTGGTACGGGCGCCGGCAAGCGAATCGTGTTCGACCTCAGCGAGCAGCGGGTCTGGCTCGTCGGTGCAGATGACCGGATCGTGCGAACGTACCTCGGGTCAGGCTCAAGGTACGCCAATCTTCGCGCGGGTCACTTCGAGGTCTATTCCCGGTCAAGGTACGCAGTGAGCTACGACTTCGCGGAGACCATGCAGTACATGGTGAGGTTCGACCATGGCGATTCCTCCCCGCTGGGCTTCCACACGATTCCGTTGGACGGCGATGGCCGCCCGATCCAGACTGTCGAGCAGCTGGGCACACCGCTCTCCGCTGGGTGCATCCGGCAGGCCGCCGCCGATGCCAAGGCATTGTGGAGGTTCTCGCCGATCGGGACCGACGTCTGGATCGTCGCCTGACCCGCGCCGGACCACCTCGGAGCTGACTAGTCGGCCTCCACGGGCTTGCCGCGTCGCGTCCGACTCCGTGAGCGCCGCCGAGTAGGCGCCCGACCATTCGTACCCGTCGCGGACTCGGACGGTTCCTTGACCGTGGTCTGCTCGCCACCGGTCGCGGGCTCGCCGATGGCGGGTCGATCGCTGGCCTTGCCGCTGCGGGTTCGTTGACGCTGGCGGCCGCTCGAACGCGCGGGCGACCTGCCGCTGGACACCGGCTCCGGCTTGTCCTCACGCGGCGGCACGAGCCGGCCCATGGTGCCCGGCGGAATGCCCATGTCGTGAAACAGGTGCTCTGAAGTGGAGTAGGTCTCGGTGGGGTCGGGGTAGGGGAGTCCCAACGAGCTGTTGATCAGCTTCCACCGGTTCAGGTCGGCCCAGTCGACGAACGTGACCGCGATGCCGGAGGCCCCGGCCCGCCCCGTACGACCCGTCCGGTGCACGTAGGTCTTGTCGTCTTCTGGGCAGTTGTAGTTGATCACGTGCGTGACGCCTTCGACGTCGATGCCTCGGGCGGCGACGTCGGTGGCGACAAGGACGTCGATCTTCCCCTCGCGGAACCTCCGCAGGGCCCGCTCTCGGGCGACCTGCTGCATGTCACCGTGCAACGGCGAGGCCGGGAAGCCCCGCTCCGCCAGGTCGTCGGCAACCCGCTGCGCTTCGCGTTTGGTCCGGGTGAACACGATGATCAGCCCGCGGTTCTCGGCCTGCAGGATCCGGGCGGCGATCTCGGGCTTGTCGAGGTCATGCACCTGGTAGACGAACTGTGCCGTCGTCGGCACGGTCTGCTCGTCGTTCGGATGCTCGGCCCGGATGTTCACCGGATGCCGCATGTGCTTGCGGGCCAGCCCGACCACCGCGCTGGGCATCGTCGCCGAGAACAGCATGGTCTGGCGAAGCTCGGGAGTCTTGGCGAGGATCTTCTCGACATCAGGCAGGAAGCCCAGGTCGAGCATCTCGTCGGCCTCGTCCAGCACGAGCACCTTGACGTGTGCCAGGTCGAGGTTTCTCCGGTTGGCCAGGTCGAGCAGCCGCCCGGGAGTGCCGACGACGACATCGACCCCGGACTTGAGCGTTGCCAGCTGCTCGTCGTACGAAACACCTCCGTAGATGGTGAGCGTTCGGGTCTGGCGCAGGAGTCCGGCCGCGGCGATGTCACCGGAGACCTGGAGCGCGAGCTCGCGGGTCGGGGTGATGACCAGTGCCTGCGGCTTTCCGGGGGAGGCAAGCTCCTCGAAGTCGCTGTCGTGCGGAGCCACAATCCGCTGCAGCACCGGGATGCCGAACGCCAGCGTCTTGCCGGTGCCGGTGCGTGCTTGTCCGATGAGGTCGGTACCCATCAAGGCGATAGGCAGTGTCATCTGCTGGATCGGAAAGGGTGTCACGATGCCCATTTTCTCCAGGGCAGCGGAAATCTCGGCAGTCACGCCGAGGTCTTGGAACGTACTCAGGACTTTCTCGTTTCCTTCGTCTAGCTGCTGGGCGGCACGCCGCCGGCGGGCACCAAGGGGATGGTGGGCGGAGTCGCGGATGCGCACGCCACACCATGCCCGGCCAGCCGTCGCCGGGTCAGTGCCACCTATGTCAACGGTTACTCTATCCGGCTCGTTCACGCGACACCTCGCTACGCTGCGGGGATGGCTGATTCATCGTCCTTGCCCGTCCCGGAGGACGACCCGGTGGTCGCCGTTACAGCCGAGGCGTTCGCCGACCCCGACTATGCAGCCGCCGTGATCGACCTGCTCGGCGCACTGGCGTACGGCGAGCTGACCGCCTTCGAGAGGCTCGCCGAGGACGCGAAGATGGCGCCGACCACGGCGGACAAGGTGGCTCTCGCGGCGATGGCCGCGGCGGAGTTCGCGCATTTCGAGGCGCTGCGCGAGCGGCTCGCCCTGCTCGGCGCTGACCCGTTTGCCGCGATGAACCCGTTTCAGAATGCGGTGGACCGGTTCCACGAGCACACTGCGCCATCGGACTGGTTGGAGAGCCTGATCAAGGCGTATGTCGGGGACAGCCTGGCAGCAGACTTCTACCGCGAAGTGGCTGCCTATGTAGATGCCGACACCAGGGCTCTAGTCCTGGAGACGTTGGACGACACCGGTCACTCGGAGTTTGTCGTTGATCGCGTGCGCTCCGCGATACAGGCAGATCCGAGGGTCGCGGGCCGGTTGGCGTTGTGGGGGCGACGGCTGGTCGGGGAGGCGCTGAGTCAGGCACAGCGGGTGGCTGCCGAGCGCGATGCTCTGACCGCCCTGCTGGCCGGCGGAGTCGATCGACCCGGGATGGACCTGGCGGCCATCGGGCGGATGATGGCTCGGCTGACCGAGAACCACGCAAAGAGGATGGCGGCTCTGGGTCTGCAGTCCTGAGCCCGCGACCGAAAGTACGGAGGGCGCCTTCGAGCCGCCGGGCCTTCCGTAATGGTCCGCTTTGGATCAGATGCGGCGTCCCCTCAGGCTCGCTGCCACCATGACGAGGCCGGCGGCGACCAGGACCGAGATGATCCAGCGCAGCCAGTCGACGCCTTTGGTTGCTTCGACGCCCAGGCCCGCAGAGACATACCAACCGATGAGTACTCCTCCGATGCCGCAGACAACAGTGAGCCACAATGGGATGCTGTCTCGGCCCGAGGGGGCGACGAACTTGCCCAGCAGGCCGATGATGATTCCCGCGATGATGACGCCCAAGACCTCCACGAGAGACCCCTCTCTGAGTTCGAAGCTGCTCAATGCAGCGTCGAGAGCTTTATACCCGCACCGAATGATGCTCTAATCACGGCGGGTTTGCACCCGTCGAACCGGTGGGCTGGTCGAGGCTCTTGCCCGGGTGCGGGCAGAAAATGCCAAGGGCCGGACAATCGGTGCATATCAGCGGCCGAGACTGGTCGTACTTCTAGCCGGACGCACCGAACCCGACTTGTCGCGAGGATTCCTCACCAATCTCGACGAAGGCCAGTTTTGCGGCCGGTACGACGACACGCCTGCCCTTCTCGTCCGCCAACACCAGCAGCCCGTCCTCGGATTTCAAGGCGGCTGCGATGACTCCCTCGACCTCTGAGGCTGGCTGGGCTGACTCGATGACGAGCTCGCGGTTGGCGTGCTGTACGCCGATGCGGACCTCCACAGATTGCCTCCAGGCAGACCTTTGCGCGCGCGTCCTTCGCGCGCACACCTTCAGCCTAGCCCGGTGCCTCGCGCAGGCCATCGCGGGCGGATCGGCGGGCACAGGTGTCGGTTGGGTGGGAAGTGTCGGATCGCGTGGAATAAGTGTCGGATCGCGTGGAATAAGTGTCGGATCGACGAGAATGCGGACTCACGCCCAGGTCAGGTCGGTTCCTCGGTCAGGGGGAAGCCGCGGATGCCGCGCCAGGCCAGGTCGGAGACCAGAGCCGCGGCGTGTTGCCGGGGCAGGGCCCCGTCCGCGTCCAGCCAGAAGCGCGCGCTCACCTGGGCCATGCCGACCAGGCTCGCCGCGAGCAGTCGCGACTCCTCCTGCGGCAGCCCGGTGTCGTCGTGTATGACATGGGCGATCGCGCGTGCGCAGGAGTTCGTGACCCGGTCGAGGCGCTCGCGGACAGCCTCTTGGCTTCTGAGGTCCGACTCGAACACCAGGCGAAACGCCGCGCCGGTGTCCGCAACGTACTCGTAGAACACCTCCATGGTGGCCGCCACCCGCTGCTTGTTGTCGGTGGTGGCCTCCAGGGCGGACTCGACGGCCGCGATGATCGTGTCGCACGACTGGTCGAGCAACGCGAGATAGAGCTCCAGCTTCCCGGGAAAGTGCTGGTAGAGCACCGGCTTGGAGACACCTGCTCGATCGGCGATGTCGTCCATCGCCGCGGCGTGATAGCCCTGCGAGACGAATATCGCGAGTGCCGCGTCGAGCAACTGGGCTCGACGCGCGGATCTGGGCATCCTGCCACTGCGCCGGCGTACGCCGTCTGGAGTCGTGGTCACGCGCATCCTCTAACCGAGCGAAACTGCATCGAGACTGCGATTGCTTGGACAGCTGGTTTGGCGGTGGGTGGCCAGTTACGGCCATTCCCTAGTCAGGATCTTATCGTCGCTACCTGGTCAAAGGAGGTCATCTTGCCGTTGGCAGTGACTGCTCCGTTGCTCGCATCGACTCCAACAGGTCTCCCACGTCGCCGAGGCGGTCAGCGAGGTCGGCCGGCCCGAACCTGAGGTCTGCCACGCTCTCGGCCGCCTCGACCTCTTCCCAGGTCAGCGGGGTGGACACGGACGGTTGAGCCGTGCCGCGCAGTGAGTACGGCGCGATCGTCGTCTTGGCTGCGTTGTTCTGGCTCCAGTCGATGAAGACCTTTCCGGCGCGCACCTGCTTGGTCATCCGGGCGACCACCAGGTCGGGGTGGTCCCGGCTCAACCTCTCGGCCAACGCCTTGGCGTACCCGGAGGTGTCCTCCGAGCTGCTCGGCTCCAGCGGAACATACATCTGTGCTCCCTTGGCGCCAGAGGTCTTGGCCCAGCTGTGCAAGCCATCAGCGGCCAGGCTGTCACGCAGCAGACACGCCACCTGGGCGCACTCGACGATGGTTGCAGGCGGGCCGGGGTCGAGGTCGAAGACCAGCAGGTCGACCGGCAGGATCTGGTCGTCGGCGTCTACCTTCCACTGGGGGACGTGCAGCTCCAGCGCGGCCAGGTTGGCGAGCCACACCAAGGTGGCGAGGTCGTCGGCGACTATGTAGTCGACACCGGCGTCTCCGTGCTCGGCGATATGCACGACGCGCGCCCAGTCCGGCGTACCCCGCGGCGCGTTCTTCTCGAAGAACGGCTGGGACTCCACGCCGTCAGGCCAGCGTTTGCGGGTCAACGGCCGGTCGGCCAGGTGAGCGAGCAGCGGTTCGGCGACGGAGACGTAGTAGTCGATCACCTCACCCTTGGTGAACCCTGTCTCGGGGTAGAGCACCTTGGAGAGGTTGGACAGGGACAACGTCTGGTCGCCGATGTTGACGCGAACCTTCGAACCACTCACGTGGGCAGCCTAGACAAGCCGGCGCCAGAGCTCCCGACAGGCAGGGAAAGCCTGACGGGCTCAGAGAGGGCTCAGTTGCCGGCGCTTAGGTCGTGCCTCAAGCGACAGATATACATCTCAGGGCCGAGCGGCACGGTGAACTTCGAGGCGATGCCGAGCGACTCTCGCGAGACTCCCGGCGTCGAGGGCCTGAACAAATCCACCACGGCAGGCTCGGCCAAGGTCACGGTGATGGTGTTGACGCTGACGCGCGAGTAGCTATGTGCCCTCGGGTCGTAGACGTTGACGTCGCGCCACATGAGCAGCAAGTGCGTCCCGTTGCGTTTGGCCAGCAACGTCGAGCGCATGTCCGCCCCGCCGCCGGTGACTGCCATGTTGAGCGGGTCTGGAGTGAAGTCTGGGCCGGGGTCCGCCACGTGGTGCAGCAGCCGGCGCATGGCAGTCAGTCCGGGCTTGGCGTACCAGGTCGCAGGATCGAACCGGGGGGTCCCGATCAGACCGAAATGCGCTTCCCAGTTGGTGCCTGCCGGATCAGGGTCGTCCAGCAGCTCGTATGCGAAGAACGTGTTTCCGCGAATGAAGTGCTCGAGCAACTGCCGAGGGGCGTAGATGCCGCCCACATCCTCGGGCACCGGGTTGCCTCGATTGGTGATGCTCATGCCGTTGTTGTAGCCACCCTCGGTGCAGAAGTCGATCTTGTTACCGAAGGCCGCCCGGGCCCAGGCCATCCGGATGTCGAGCTCTTCGCTGGGTGTCCAACCGCCCGGGTAGCTGTGGAAGTCGCCGTAGTCGCAGTATGACGCGACCCCGGCCCGACCAAGGGCGGCGAAGTCTTGCTGGAGGGTGGGAGCAACATCTTGCAGGGCAGGACCACAGATCGGGATGGAAGACAGGGCCTGGTTGCCCCGGACGGTATCCCAGATCAACCTCTGGTGCGCCACGGTCCGGCTCGCCCAGTCCGACGGCCGGCCGCTCGCATTGGGCTCATTGGGTCCGCCGAAGGATACGAAGGCTTCCGGGATCCTTGCTGCGGCGGCGACAAGAGCGTTCATCACCGACTGGTCCGTCTCGCCGAACTTGCCCATTGTCGAGTGGGTCCGGCAACCGGCATCGGCCAGATCTGCAAAGGCCTGCAGTTGCGCCTTGTTCCCAGGCGCGATGTGGTCGCGGATCATGCGTACGCGAGACCACTTCAAGAACTCGACGACCGCGCTCGTGTTGCCATAAACCGTGGGGCGGAACGAAAGATGGGTGTTGATACCGTACGAAGCCGCCAAGGAGTCCGCCATCCGGGCCGGTACGGCCGCCAGGGTTGGAATGGGCTCCGCCGACGCGCTGGGTGCGAATCGCGCGCCGACAGCACCTGTCACCGCTGCCGCCGCCAGTCCTTTCAGGCATGATCGACGTGTCAGCTGGTTGGTCATGATCCTCCGGAAGTCGGCCCCGAGCCAATGCTCTGCACGGGCCCGCGTGAAACCGGTTTGGACCAGCCTTCCACTGACATGCGCACGCAAACGGACTGCCGGTTCAGTGCCCGTTCAGCACACTGCCACGGGTTCTGGGAGCCGTCGAGTCGGACGTAGTGTATTTACCGCCAGAAAGGGTGTAATTGGGCAATCAAGTATCAACATCCGCTCGTCGCCCAATCATGTCGCTGACTAGTGCATTTCCGGCCACGGGGAACGCCCGGGAGCAGCCGCGGGAGGCTTTGTCCACATGCTGGACAAGCCGGAGGCGGGTCTGGCTCGTCCGGGGGAACATGAGAAGCGGATTCGAGGTTGGAGACTCCAGACCCTCAGTCCCCGACATCAGGAGGCACCGTGTCCCTGCGGCCGCTCGTCCAGCCCGCTGCGGAGCTGACGGTCGAAGAGGTCCGCCGTTACAGCAGGCACCTGATCATCCCCGACGTCGGGATGGCCGGTCAGAAGCGGTTGAAGAACGCCAAGGTCTTGGTGCTCGGGGCCGGGGGGCTCGGGAGCCCGGCGCTCCTCTACCTGGCCGCCGCCGGGGTCGGCACCTTGGGAGTCGTCGACTTCGACGAGGTGGACGAGTCCAACCTGCAGCGACAAGTCATCCACGGGCAGTCCGATGTCGGGAAGCCGAAGGCGGTCTCCGCCAAAGAGTCGATAGCCGAGGTCAACCCGCTGGTCAACGTCAACGTCCACCAGGTTCGGCTGGACAACGACAACGTCATGGAGCTCTTCGCCGCGTACGACCTGATCATCGACGGCACCGACAACTTCGCCACCCGATACCTGGTCAACGATGCGTGCGTGTTACTGAACAAGCCATACGTCTGGGGCTCCATCTACCGCTTCGATGGTCAGGCCAGCGTCTTCTGGGCCGAACACGGTCCCTGCTACCGGTGCCTCTACCCCGAGCCGCCACCGCCGGGCATGGTCCCGTCGTGCGCCGAGGGCGGCGTCCTGGGTGTGTTGTGTGCATCCATCGGGTCGGTCCAGGTGACCGAGGCGATCAAGCTGCTCACGGGAGTCGGCGAGCCGCTGCTGGGCCGACTTCAGCTCTATGACGCACTCGAGATGTCGTGGCGGCAGCTTCGCATCCGCAAGGATCCGGAGTGCGCCATCTGCGGCAAGAACCCCACCGTCACAGGCTTGATCGACTACGAGGTCTTCTGTGGCTCGATCAGCGACGACGCCGCCGAGGCGGCAGCTGGCTCCACAATCTCGGTGGGAACCCTCAAGCAGTGGGTTGACGAGCGCGAGGGCGGCACTCGCGACTTCATGCTCGTCGACGTGCGCGAACCGAACGAGTACGAGATCAACCGGATTCCTGGGTCGGTGCTCCTCCCGAAGGGCGAGTTCTTGACCGGGGAAGCGCTGAGTCGGCTGTCCCAGGACAAACAGTTGGTGGTCTACTGCAAGACCGGTGTGCGCTCGGCCGAGGTGCTGGCGCTGCTGCACGGAGCGGGTTTCGCCGACTCCGTGCACGTGGGCGGCGGAGTTGCCGCCTGGGTCAACCAGATCGACCCCAGCCAGCCGTCGTACTGACTCAACCAGCCGGCTTCGGCCAGCCGTTTTCTTCTTCGAGCAATCCGGGCGTGACTTCTGCGGTCTTGGACCGTTGAACCAGATTAACAAGTGGGCCTTGCACAGCGGGACGGGTCGATCGGGCGGGTGCGACGCCACGGTGTCACCGCGACCCGGTGAGGTCCATCGGCACGGGGGACTCTCGGGGGCGGGGACGGTTCGGGCGCAAACCCGGCCGTCCCCGTCAAAGCTTTCGGGTCGGTGCGCGACACGCTGGTTCCGCATGAGGAAGACTTCCCCGTTGTGGATCGGGACGAGTACGCCGAGGTCGTGCTTCTGCTGGTCGAGGCGATCCCACCCGGCCGGGTCATGAGTTACGGCGCCATCGCGGCCTGGGTGGGCCAGGGCGGACCTCGGCAGGTGGGTCACGTGATGGCGACCTATGGGGGGTCGGTCCCCTGGTGGCGGGTAGTGCGAGGCGACGGGACGCTGCCGGACAGTCACAAGACCGATGCTCGCCAGAGCTACTTGGAAGAGGGCACTCCGCTGCGTGGCGGACTCTCGACCCAGACAGTAATCGACATGGCAGCCGCGGCCTGGACACCCCCGGGCGACTTGCGTCCCGATGTCGGCGCGATCTGATCAGATACCCACCATGTCCCCGTACTCCCTGGTCCGCTCGCGGCGAATGCCGAGCGAGCCGCCCGTTCTGGACAGCGGACAGCGAGCCGTCGTCGACCACACCGGCGGTCCGCTGCTGGTCCTGGCCGGCCCCGGCACCGGGAAGACCACCACCCTCGTCGAGGCGGTTGTCGATCGGATCGAACGGCGAGGGCTGACGCCCGAGCAGGTTCTCGTCCTGACCTTTTCGCGCAAGGCTGCCGAGGAGATGCGTGACCGCATCACCGCGAGACTCGCCCGCACCACGTCGACGCCGTTGAGCTCGACCTTCCATTCGTTCTGTTACGGGCTCATCCGCCGTTACCGTCCCGCTGACACGTTCGATGTTCCGCTGCGACTGCTGAGCGCACCCGAACAAGACATCAGGCTTCGCGAGCTGCTCGCCGGGAGCCGGGCTACGGGAAAGGCGGCGTGGCCGGCACCACTGCGGGCAGCGCTGCCCACCAAGGGCCTGGCGGCCGAGGTACGTGCGGCGCTGGCTCGTGCCAGGGAGCTGGGGCTGGAGTCGGACGACCTGATCGACGCAGGACAGGCGTCCGACAGACCCGAGTGGACCGCGCTGGGTGCCTTCTTCGACGAATACCTCGATGTGCTCGACGCCGAAGGAGTTCTCGACTACGGCGAGCTGGTGCATCGGGCCGTGCTGCTGGCGGAGCGCCCTGACGTGCGTAGGGAGCTTCGCCGCGATTTCGCGGCGGTCTTCGTGGACGAATACCAGGACACCGACCCTGCACAGGTCAGGTTGCTGCAGGCGGTGGCAGGACACGGCCGTGACCTGGTCGTGGTCGGCGACCCCGACCAGTCCATCTACGCCTTTCGTGGGGCCGACGTCCGAGGCATCATGCGATTTCCCCAGGAGTTCATCCGCACCGACGGCACACCAGCACAGGTGATAGCACTCGGCACTACGCGCCGCTTCGGCGAGCGGCTCCTCACCGCGTCGCGACGGGTGGCTGCGGGGCTCGGCGTCCCCGGCAGCATCGACCGCGACACGTTCGAGGTCTTTCGCAACCCGACAGCCGCCTCCAATCGTGATGGATCAGGCCGGGTGGACGTGCTGACGTTCTCCTCCGCGGGTGCGGAGCTCGACCAGGTGGCTGACATCCTGCGTCGCTCTCATCTCGAAGACGGCCTGGGCTGGTCGCAGATGGCGGTCCTGGTGCGGTCTGGTGTGCGGTCCATCCCGTCTCTTCGCCGGGCTCTGGTCGCTTCTGGAGTGCCGGTGGAGGTCGCCTCGGACGAGGTGCCCTTGCGGCAGGAGCCGGCGGTACGCCCGCTGTTGCTGGCGCTGCGGGTGTGCTCGGACCCGTCGTCGATGACTCCCGAGATCGCGCGAGAGCTGCTGGTCTCCCCACTGGGCGGCTTCGATGCGGCCGACGTTCGCCGACTCGGCCGCCGGCTACGCGAGGCTGATCGCTCAGCAAACCAAGAGCGGTTGCCGCGACCCTCTGGGTCCTTGCTCTCAGAGGCTCTGGCCGACCCGGCGCTCCTGAAGAACCACCGCGACCGGCTGGGGGAGGGCGCTCGCGCCCTGGCAACCCTGCTCGTGGCAGGGCGCGCCCTGATCGAGTCAGGCGTCGCTGCGGAAGACGCCTTGTGGCACCTGTGGGACGGCACCCGGTGGCCGGTCCGGTTGCGCGCATCGGTTGATCGCGGCGGGGTCGCCGCTCGGATGGCCCACCGCGACCTGGACGCAGTCTGCGCGCTGTTCGAGCAGGCCGCCAGGGCCGAGGAACGCCGCGGGCACACCGGCGTGTCGAACTTCTTGGACGCTGTGTCCGGCCAGCAGATCCCCGGCGACACCTTGGCTGACCGCGGCGTGCGTGGCGCTGCCGTGCGATTGCTCACTGCCCACCGGTCCAAGGGCCTGGAGTGGCCGCTGGTCATCGTCGTGGGTGTTCAAGAAGGGGTCTGGCCTGATCTGCGCCGTCGCGGATCCCTGTTGCAGCCAGACCGGCTCGCTGGTGACGGGCTTGTCGAGCCGATGACCACTGCAGCCTTGATGGCCGAGGAGCGCCGACTTTTCTATGTGGCGGCGACCCGCGCCCGTCAGCGGCTGGTCGTCACTGCAGTGGCGTCGCCCGAGCCTGACGGCGACCAGCCCTCCCGACTGCTGCGAGATCTTGGGGTCGAGATCCGGTCGGTTCCAGGCCGCCCGGCGCGACCCATGTCGTTGTCAGGGGTCGTCGGCGAGCTGAGGGCGGTGAGCGCGGATCCCTCCTGTTCGCCCGCTCTTCGGCGCGTGGCGTCTGCCCGGTTGGCCCGGTTGATGCGGGAGGTCGATGCAGCCGGCAATCCGCTGTTTCCGCATGCCGATCCGGACCACTGGTGGGGCCTGCGCGACCTCACCACCACGGGGCAACCGCTACGCGCTCTGGAGCAACCGGTGGCGTTGAGCGGCAGCGCGATCGCACGGTTGATGCAATGTCCGCTGTCGTGGTTCCTGTCCCGGGAGGCGGCCGGCGATTCGGCGCGGTCCAATGCGTTGGGGTTCGGGAGCGTCATCCATGTGCTCGCCGACGCGGTTGCACGGCATGACTCCGAACCGGATGCCGAGCAGCTGATGCAGCGCGTGGACGCCGTGTGGGACCAGCTGCAGTTCGAGGCTCCGTGGGTCGCCGAGCGTGAGAGAAGCGAGGCCCGGGCTGCCTTGCGACGTTTCGTCGCGTGGCACGTGGGCCGGTCCGATCGTGAGGTGTTGGCGACCGAGGTGTCCTTCGACGTCGAGATCGCGGTCTCGGGCGACCGCACGCGACTCCGCGGCGCCATGGACCGTGTCGAGCGCGACAACCAGGGCCGGATCGTCGTCGTCGACTTCAAGACGGGCAAGAGTGCACCGGCTGCCGCATCGTTGCGCGACGATCCACAGCTCGGCGCCTACCAGCTCGGCGTCCGACACGGCGCACTGGCGGACGAAGTTGGCCCAGATGTCCGCGAGGGCGGAGCCGAGCTGGTCCACCTGCGCGTCGACGACTCGGGCCTGCCGAAGGTTCAATGGCAGCCGCCACAAACGCCCGGCGAGGACGGTCGCACGGCTGCGGAGATCCAGCTGCAAGCGGCAGCCGACACAGTCCGGTCCGAACGCTTCGTCGCTCGTCCTGGGCCGGCCTGCCACCATTGCCAGTTCACCCGAGTGTGTCCAGCCGGGCCGGCTGGCCGACAGGTCGTGCGCTGATGGCGATCACGACGGCAGACGACCTGTGCAGGGCCATCGGCATCCCGTTCAGTGATCAGCAGCTGGCCGCCATCACGGCGCCGGCCGAACCCGGGGTCATCGTGGCGGGTGCGGGCTCGGGCAAGACGACCGTGATGGCCGCGCGAGTGGTGTGGTTGGTCGGCACAGGCCTGGTCCGTCCCGACCAGGTCCTGGGGCTGACGTTCACCAACAAGGCGGCCGCCGAGCTGGCTGACCGCGTCCGTGCCGCCTTGTCCAAGGCCCGGCTCGCGGGCCCGCTGCCAGGATTCAGCAGAGCTCCGGCATGGGCCGAGGCCGGCATCGGAGACGACGAGTTCGGTGAGCCCATGGTGGCGACCTACCACGCCTTCGCCGCGCGACTGATCCGCGAGCACGGCCTGCGGCTGGGGATCGAGCCCGACACCAGATTGCTCGCTGATGCCTCGAGGTTCCAACTCGCGGCCGAGGTGATCCGGCGGCACCCCGGGCCGGCCATGCACCTCTCCACGCACGTTCCGACGCTCGTGAGCGACCTGCTCATGCTCGACGGTCAGCTGCATGACCACTTGGTGACGCCCAGTGAGGTGCGCCGATTCCATCGCGACATCGAGCCGGCGTTGGCCGAAGCGCCGCGCACGACAGCGGTGAAGCGGGCTGAGGCGACCAATCTCAAACGCGACGAGCTACTCGATCTGGTCGAGCGCTACGGCACGGCCAAGCGGTCGCGTGAGGTCATGGACTTCGCGGACCAGATGGCTCTCGGAGCCGGCATCGCCGAAGGCTGTCCGGAGGTCGGCGTTATCGAACGCGAGCGGTTTCGGGTCGTCCTCCTCGACGAATACCAGGACACCTCGATCGCCCAGCGGCGCATGCTGGCTGGTCTGTTCGCCGGACTGGACCCCACGGTCGGCCTGGGCCACCCCGTAACTGCCGTAGGCGACCCGTGTCAGGCCATCTACGGCTGGCGAGGCGCTTCCGTCGCCAACCTCGACGAGTTCCCTTCTCAGTTCCCGTGCGCCGACGGCAGGCCCGCGCGAGTGTTCTCGCTCAGCGTCAACCGGCGCAGCGGCACGCGCATCCTCGAGGGGGCCAACGCCCATGCGGCTCCCCTCTACGCGCTCCACCGGGGGGTAGAGGCACTCACCAGTCCTGCCGGAGCCGGAGCTGGTGAGATTCGGGTTGCCCTGCACGACTCCTACGCCGACGAGTCCCTCTGGATCGCCGAGCAGCTGATCGCCACCCACCGGGCATGCCCTGGGTTGCGCTGGTCCGGCATCGGGATCTTGGTGCATGACAATCTCGACGCTGCCAACCTGCACGAGACGTTGGTGACTCACGACATTCCGGTCGAGGTGGTCGGGCTCGGCGGGTTGTTGGATCTTCCAGAGGTGACGGATGTCGTCGCGACCCTCGAGGCGCTGCACGACCCGACCGCCAACCCCGCGGTCTTGAGGTTGCTCGCGGGGTCGCGGTGGCGGATAGGCCCGCGCGACCTGGCGCTGCTAGGGCGACGCGCTCGCCAGCTGACAGCCAAGCCAGGGTCTGGTCACCATCCAGACCTCGCGGTGGCGCTCGAGCAAGCGGTAGCCGGCGTCGACCCGACTGAGGTGGTGTCCCTGTGCGATGCCCTCGACAGTCCGGGCGACCTCCCATACTCCTCGGCAGCCGGGGAGCGGTTCGCCGTTTTCTCGCGTGAGATCCGCTACCTGCGGACGTTTGGCGCGGAACCCTTGGTGGACCTGGTTCGGCGCGTAATCGAGACCATCGGTCTCGACATCGAGCTGGCAGCCTCTGCGTCGGGGGTGCTCGCAGCTCGCCGCGACAATCTCGCCACCTTTGTCGATGCGGTGGGCTCATTCGCGGGTGCCGGTGGGGAGGCGTCGCTGCCGGGTCTGCTGGCGTATCTGCGGGCAGAGGCGGACTACGCCGAAGGACTGCTCGTATCCGCGCCCACGGACGCCGACTCCGTCAAGCTCATGACCGTGCACAAGGCCAAGGGCCTGGAGTGGGGCGTCGTCTTCCTGCCGATGCTGGCCGCGGGCGTCTTTCCTTCCACTCGGGGCCGTTCGCGCTGGGTGTCGGCGGCCTGCGAGCTCCCGTGGCCCTTGCGGGGGGATGCCACTGCGTTGCCCGATGTCGAAGAGTGGTCGACCAAGGGGATCGACGCGTTCAAGACCGCCGCTCGGGAGCAGGAGGCGCTCGAGGAACGCAGACTGGGTTACGTCGCACTTACTCGACCGCGCCGCCTGCTCGTCGCCAGCGGTCATTGGTGGGGTCCATCCCAGGTCACTCCACGAGGCCCGTCGGCTTACCTCGACGCGCTCAAGGTCGCGGTCGCTGCCCGTGGGGGGTCACCTGAGGTCTGGGTCGAGGAGTCGGATAGATCTGACCACAATCCGGCAGCTGCTCGACGGGACTGCGAATGGCCGATCCACTTCGCGCCGGCGGCGCAAGCAGCCCGACTGGAGTCGGCCGACATGGTGCGGGCCGCGGTCGAACGCGCTACCGCCGGAAACGTGTCTGACGACGAGAACGACCGGGCGGCGCTCGGGCTGGATGAGCTCGCGATGCTCGAGCAGTGGGACCTCGAGCTCGAGCGGCTGGTCGAGGAGGCACGAGCCGACCGGCAGCCGGAGCAGCAGATCGAGCTGCCCGCGTCTATGTCGGCGACACAGCTGCTGCGTCTCAACGAGGATCCAGCCGGGCTCGCACGCGACCTGGCCCGCCCGATGCCTCGTCGCCCCAACCACGCCGCCCGCTTCGGTACGCGCTTTCACGCCTGGGTGGAGTCGTACGTCGGCCAACAGCGACTCCTCGACCCCTCCGATCTGCCGGGCGCGGCGGATCAAGACATTGCAGATGACGCGGACCTCAAGGCGTTGTGTGACGCGTTCGCCGACGGGCCTTTTGGCGACCGGCGGCCGGCTACCGTCGAGGCACCGTTCGCGCTTGCGCTCGCCGGTCGCGTGATCCGCGGTCGGATCGACGCCGTCTACGAGACCGCGACCGGTTTCGAGGTCATCGACTGGAAGACCAACGCGACCGAGTCGGCTGACCCACTGCAGCTGGCCATCTACCGCCTCGCCTGGTCGGAGCTGACGAGCACGCCGCTGGCGCGGATCGGAGCCGCGTTCTACTACGTGCGCACGGGCGCAATCGTCAGGCCCTCGGATCTGCCTGACCGCCGGGCACTCGAGCAGATTCTGTCCCCCGCTCCACCTCGTTGACGACAGCCCCGTCGCCTATGGGATTCATCGCGAGCGCGCGCAGCGCAACCTCGACCATCTCCGAGAATGTCTGCTCCCGCTCGTGTGACGAAGCCTCCCGACCGGTGACCAGATGGTCCGACACGGTGCAGACAGACAGGGCTCGGCGACCGTACTTCGCGGCGAGTGTGTACAACGCGTTCGCCTCCATCTCGATCGCCAGCACGCCGAACTCGGCCATCCGCGTTACAAGTTCCGGACGATCCGAATAGAACGAGTCGCCGGAGAACACGGGACCGACGTGGACCGGCACTCCACGCGAGACGGCAACCTCGTGGGCTGCGCGCAGTAGGCCGAAGTCTGCAGCCGGTGCGTAGTCGAGGCCCTCGAACCTGATCCGGTTCATCGCCGAGTCGGTGCAGGCGCTGATGGCCAGGACGACGTCGCGAAGCCCGATCGTGTCCCGGAGGGCGCCACACGAGCCCACCCTGACCAGGTGCTGGGAGTCGTAGTCACGGATCAGCTCGTTGACATAGATCGCCAATGACGGCAGCCCCATGCCGGTTCCCTGAACAGAGACGGGGATGCCGTGGTACGTACCCGTGAATCCCAGCATGTTGCGAACGGTCGAGTAGCAGGTGACGTCGTCAAGAAACGTCTCGGCGATCCATTTGGCGCGGAGAGGATCGCCGGGCAGCAGGACCTGCCGGGCGATCTGCCCAGGCTGGGCCCCGATGTGGGTGCTCATGGCGACTGATCCTGCCAGAGCGGCAGACCGTACGCTCGACGGGTGATCACCGGGCGACTCGACAATCTTGCGTTGGCGCGCGGTATCCATGACCGGATCGGGCCACGGCGTCGCGACCAGCGCTGGCTGGACTCCCTGCTGGCCGCCGCGTCGACCAGGGTGCTGCTGGTCTGCCAGGGTCAGGTGCCGGTCACGCCGGACCATGCCCGGCTCGTGTTCGTGGATCCGGAGCAGGCAGGTCCGGGTGACGCGTTCCTGCTGGGTGAGGTGGGCGGTGAGTTCTTCTTCACGCAGGCCGCGGATGCTCTTCCGGAGGGTCTGGACGGTGCGGGTTTGCGCGAGATCGGCGGTCTGCTCAATGCCCGGGATGCCGGTCTCGCGGTGCATGCGATCGCCTTGACCTCCTGGCACGCGAAACACCGCTTCTGCCCCGTCTGTGGGGCAGCGACGATGCCTGCGAACTCCGGCGAGGTCCGCCGGTGCACTGCTGACGGGTCGCTGCATTTTCCGCGTACCGACCCGGCGGTGATCATGTTGGTCGTCGACGATCACGACCGCGCCCTGCTCGGGCACCAAGACGCGTGGCCCGACGGCCGCTTCTCCACCCTCGCAGGGTTTGTGGAGCCGGGGGAGGCGCCGGAGCAGGCGGTCGTTAGGGAGGTGGCTGAAGAGGTCGGCGTGGCGGTGGACGAGGTGAGCTACGCGGGCAGCCAGCCGTGGCCGTTTCCTTCCAGCCTGATGATCGGATTCTTCGCCCACGCCGCCACGACCGAGATCAAGGTCGATGGCGAGGAGATCTCCGATGCTCGCTGGTTCAGCCGTGTCGACCTACGGGCTGCCGTCGCAGAGCAGGAGGTGGTCTTCTTGCCCGGTCACATCTCCATCGCACGAGCGCTCATCGAGCACTGGTACGGTGGCCCGCTGCCGGGCAGCTGGTGACGGTCCGCTCAGGTCACGCGAGCCGTGAGGTGAGCCTTGACCTGAGCCATCGTGGGGTTGCTGAGGGCAGTGCCATCCGGGAACACCACGGTCGGCACCGTCTGGGCGCCGTTGTTCAAGCGGATCACGACCTCGGCGGCCGCGGGTTGTTCCTCGATGTCGACCTGGAGATAGGCGATCCCCTCGCGCTGGAGTTGGCGTGTGAGTCGGTGACAGTGGCCACACCAACGTGTTGAGTACACGATGATTGGTGCTGTCATCGACTGTCCGCCTTCCCGTCTATGGTTTGTCCCGGGGCCTTCTAGACACAACCAGAGACGGCGCCTCGATCTTCCCCGCGCGTCCGGTCAACCCTGTCCAGGAGCCGCCAGGTGACAACGGCAACCCGCGAAGAAGCCACTGCGATCCTCGATCACCTCGACCCCGAGCAGCGTGAGGTCGCGTTGACCTTGGAGGGGCCTGTGTGTGTGCTGGCCGGCGCCGGCACCGGCAAGACACGCGCGATCACGCACCGCATCGCCTACGGCGTCCACACCGGCGTCTATCAGCCCAGCGAGGTGCTGGCGGTCACGTTCACGACCAGGGCTGCTGGGGAGATGCGCAGCCGGCTCTCCGCGCTTGGGGCACCCGCCGCTCAGGCGCGCACGTTCCACTCGGCAGCGCTACGGCAGGCGCGCTACTTCTGGCCTCGCGTCTACGGCACCGATCTTCCCGCGCTGGCCGAGTCCAAACTGCCGCTGCTATCCCAAGCGGCCCGGCATTGCCGCATCCAACCCGACACAGCGACGCTGCGAGACATCGCCTCGGAGATCGAGTGGGCGAAGGTCAGCAACGTTCGGCCAGACGACTATGAGCGGGTCGCCGAGCCCGGTGGGCGTCGGGTGGCCAATCTCGATCTGGCCACCACCGCACGCGTGTTCGCGGCCTATGAGGAGGTCAAGCGGGAGCGCCGGCGCATCGACATGGAAGACGTGCTGCTCTGCGCGGCGGTTCTGCTCGATGAGGACGCACGATCCGCGGCTGAGGTTCGTCGGCAATACCGCTGGCTGGTGGTTGACGAGTTCCAGGATGTCAACGCGGTTCAGCGGCGTTTGCTGGACCTTTGGCTCGGCGGCCGAGACGACGTGTGCGTGGTTGGAGACCCGGCGCAGACCATCTACTCCTTCGCGGGAGCGTCTCCCGACCATCTGCTGGGGTTCTCCCGTCGCTATCCCGATGCACCCGTGATCACGCTGCATCGCAACTACAGATCCACACCCGAGGTGGTGGCAGCGGCCAACGCGTTGCTGGCGCCCACTCGGTCGGCAGATCGAGCGGTGGTGCTTCGGTCACAGCGCGACAGCGGTCCGGCCATTCGCTTTCGCGAGCAGCCCGACGAGGTGGCGGAGGCGGAGGCGATCGCCGCCGACATCACGGCACTCGGTGACCGAGGGGTGCACTCGGGCGAGATCGCCGTCCTGTTTAGGGTGAATGCGCAGTCAGAGGCCTTCGAGGAGGCGCTCACCCAATCCGAAGTCCCCTACGTCGTGCGCGGTGTGGAACGTTTCTTCGAGCGCCCCGAGGTTCGGCAGGCGATGACGCTGATGCGCGGGGCGCTGCGGTCGGGCGAACCGTCCGGTGATGGCGTGGTCGCTGAGGTCGAGGGCGTGCTCTCAAGCATGGGATGGACCGCGCAGGCGCCGGCCGGTGTCGGGGCCAGCCGGAACCGCTGGGAGTCCCTCCGAGCGTTGGTCGGTCTGGCTGAGGAGGTCAGATCGACCAACCCGTCGGCCGACCTGCGCACGTTCGTAGAGGAGGTCGAGCGTCGAGCGGCGAGTCAGCAGGCGCCGAAGGCAGAGGGCGTCACCTTGGCGACGCTGCACGCGGCGAAGGGCCTCGAATGGGATCACGTCTTCGTGGCTGGCGTCCACGAAGGCACCGTCCCCATCACCTACGCGGCCACGCCGCGTGCGGTGGAGGAGGAGCGGCGCCTGCTCTACGTGGGTCTCACCAGGGCACGCGAGGGCCTGACGGTTTCCTGGTCGGTCGCCCGCGCGCCGGGAGCGCGGCCCTCGCGTGGGGTGTCGAGGTTCTTGGCCGGCGTGCTCCCCGGAGATCTCGGTGCGCGGGCCGTCGCCCGGCCCGGGCGACGTCGGGGGTCGAAGGGCCCGGCGCGGTGCCTGGTCTGCCAGCGACCTCTGGCCGATGCTGTCGAACGCAAACTGAGGCACTGCCACGGCTGTCCCAGCAGCTATGACGAATTGCTATACGAGCGCCTTCGCACTTGGCGCACTCAGCGATCGGCGGAGGAGAAGGTCCCCGCTTACTGTGTCTTCACCGATGCGACCCTGACGGTGATCGCCGAGACCAGGCCTCGGGACGCTGCAGCTCTGGTGAGGATTCCGGGGATCGGCAAGGCGAAACTCGATAAGTACGGGCAGGAGATCCTGACTCTGTGCGTTCCTGACTGATCCGTCTCCCCGACACGTACGACGGCTGGGTTTATTGGTTTGCGGCGCCCAGGGCGAGCAGCGTACTCTCTTATGACGCGACTTGGCGTTAGCAACCGCTGATGCCCAACACGGCAGTCATGCCGACGATGGAAGAGAAGGAGGGTGCCCACGATGATCATGAACCTGATGCACACGGAGCCGGCCGCAGCGCCGCGTTCTTGCATGTCCGCACCCACCTTCGGCTCCGCCGTGTTCGGCACTGCGGGTGGCGCGCTTATCGGCACGGGTGTGGTCTGCGACTACCGCAGCACTGCTGCCGTTCGTGTGCGGCAGGACGTCTTCCCGGGCGTTCGCGCTTGGAGTCCACCGGTCTAGCCAGATGAGACGACCGGCACCTCCAGGCCGCGGAACCCGAAACCCGGGATCCGCGGCCATTTTGTTTCTCGCAACTGGTTCCAGCGGCCCACGAGGCCATTGATCAGGTCACAAGGAGGTGACACATGAGTACCAGCGTCCTCGAGACGTACACGGTCGCCCAAGTCGGTGAGGTGGATGAGACGAAGCTGCCTTGTCGGATGAACGATCCCGAGTTGTTCTTCGCCGAGCTGCCGGCTGACGTCGAGTACGCGAAGGCCTTGTGTCGCGGCTGCCCGATCCGGCAGGCGTGCCTGGCCGGAGCACTCGACCGCAAGGAGCCGTGGGGAGTGTGGGGAGGCGAACTCTTCGTGTCGGGTGTCGTCGTCCCTCGCAAGCGACCGCGTGGCCGTCCTCGCAAGTCCGAGGCCGCCTGAGACACGCCGGCACGGACGCGGAGAAACGGACCTACGACCAGTTCGGCCGGTCAGCGGCCGCAAGTGGGTCGGGGTCGGTCCCCGTATCGCTCACCGCGGTCTCACCAGAAAGCACAACACATGAGCACGAATCAACCGTCGAACAGGAGCATCCAGATGAATCTCATGCATGAAGACGTGGCGCGAGCCCAGATGCGGGCGCGCCTCGACGAGGCGTGCCAGACCCGCCGTGGCAACCAACTCGCGCGCGCCAAGCGACTGTCTCGCCGAGCCCAGCGCAACGCGATGCAGGCTCGCCTAGCCCTCGCCCGGGCTTTCTGAGGCTCGAGCGGGATATCACACGCCCCGGCGCACCACCCCGACGGTGGTGCGCCGGGGCCGTGTGGTGTACGAAGACACTGTGCCGCCAACGTGTGACTTCTGCGGAACCACGGCGCCGGGTTCCGAGCTGCCGTTGACGTGGGCTACGTCCGTCGAGAACGGGAAGGCGAAGACCTACTGTGAGCGTTGTGCTCGCGACCAGGTCCGCAGCATCGAGAGCAAGCTCGACAGCGAGTGGTGGTGACCGAGGATCAGTCGACGCTCTCGGGCTCCTTGCCCGCGCGTGACCTCTCGACGGCCCACCACCAGCGCCGGCGCACCGCCATCACCGACTGATGACGCTCACTGATCGCGCGGACTGATCGCCTGATCCTGCCAATGTGCTCGGAATCGCTGAGGTCCTCGATCGGGGTGCTGCCAAGGCGTTCGATCTGCTCGCGTTGGCGGTTGAGTACGTCGCGCAGCCCCGCCAGCTCATCGCGCTGTTCGCCGATCCGCCGGAGCAACGCGGTGGCGACGTCAGCCCCCAGATCCATCGCCATATCCACAGTTGGGGGCTCTTCCGGGGCCTCGCTGGTGCGGGGGTCGGTGAGGTCATCGAGGATTCCGATCACGTCGTAACCAGCAGCCGAGATGGCACGTACGACCTGCGCCGACCGCTCATGCACCACTTGGGTGCGTTGGGCGGGCACTAGGACGCGCATCGGATCCGGACGGCCGCGTAGCGCCCCACGGATCAGCAGCTCGCCGACGAGGGGACCATAGCTCGCGTGCTCGACGAAGCCCTTGGTCAGGCCGTTCACGCGTTGCAGGAAGTCGGTCTCCAAGGCTCCGAGCGAGACGTTGGCTGGACCGCTGCTGGCGTCGTAGTCACCGGGCGGAACACCGATGACCCGGGCGAACTGTTGCCACAAGGCGGTGCTTGACGTCGGTTTGGGCGCTACGCAGATGACATGGATCCGGTCTGCCGGCACCACCTCGGCCCACCGCGCAAGGACGACGGGCGCGTCGTGCAGCCCCCAGAACCAAGCGCCGAGCTCGCTGGCGGTGCCTCGGTCCAGCACGTCCTGGAGGTATTCCTCCCAGGTGACCGCGTGCCGATGCTTCACCTGTTCCTGCCAGTCGGAGGGGAGCATCCGGCCAAGGCTGCGCAAGGTGTAGACGATGTGCACCTCGACACCGTCGAACGACTTGACCGCCTCGCCGATCTGGTCGACCGTGGCACCCGCGAGCAACTCGTTCGAGATCACCGACTTGCCGGGCCAGCCAGCCGCTCGCTCGGCCAGCCGCTCCCAGGTACCCGCCCACTGCGGATGGGACTGGTCGCCCCACGGGAGCTCACGAAGATCCACGGCTGCCCGGAACGGCTCGTCGGGTTCGGCCGGTGCGTACAACACGTTTGCCTCACGAAGGAGCGCGCGGTTGCGGTCGAGCACACGCTGCAGGTAGGTCGTACCCGTCTTGGGCGCTCCAACGTGCAGGTAAATCTCGGGGCGAACGACTCCCTGGTCGTCCAAGTGTCTCGCCTCCGAGAATCTTCGCAATGTCGCTGGCGTTTGGTGTCGAGAGCAATCGGGGGCTCATGTTACCGACTGGTGATGGTGTTTCCCTACCCCGGAAGGAGGCCGGCTCAGTCTGAGGGCTCGAAGCCGGGCAGCGATTCGGCCAGGATGGCCCGGAACGGAGCGCTCGCCTGCAGCTGACAAAGGACGCCGATGCCGCCGATCCAGACCCGATGGATGAGCAGGTAAGACGGCGGAAGGTTGAGCTTGAGGGTGGTGGTGTAACCGTCCTGGCGAGGGTCGTTGATCCTGGCGAATTGCTTCCGCATCCAGGCTCTCGAGAACTGGAACTCGTCGACCATCGCGGGCTCGACGAACGGGGCCAGATATGCACGGAGCTCTTCGGGTCGCACCCTGATCGAAGACTTGATGAACCCTTCCTTGCGCAGGCCGATCACGACGGCGTCGTAGTCGTCGGTGAGGGCAATGGTCAGCAGCCGGCCGATGGCTGCAGGCAGGCCGCCATCAGGCAGTCGCGCCACGGCGCCGTAGTCGACGACCCCGAGCCGGCCATCCGCGAGCATCCGATAGTTGCCGGGGTGCGGATCCGCATGCAACATCCCGGCGCGCGCTGGACCCGAGAAGAGGAACCTGACGTACAAGTTGCCGTAATGATCGCGTTCGCTCTGGCTCCCCTCGACGATCAACCGGGACAGCGACGAACGAGACTCCAGCCATTCGCTGACGAGTACGGTGTCGGTGCCCGCCACGACGGCGGGCGTGACGATCTCCGGGTCATCGGCGAATGCTTCGAAGAACCGCTGTTGAGCCTCCGCTTCCAGCGTGTAGTCGAGCTCTTCGGCCACCCGGTCCTGCAACTCCTGTACGAGCGGTTTGATGTCGATCCCGGGAACCCACCCGGCGAACACGCGAGCGGCCCGGCCGATCTGGCGAAGGTCGGCCCGCAGGGCCTCGCCGGCCCCCGGGTACTGGATCTTCACGGCGACGTCCGTGCCGTCGTGCCAGACGGCACGATGCACCTGACCGATGGAGGCCGCCGCGGCCGGGTTGTCGTCGAAGCTGAGGAACTGTTTGCGCCAGCTGGGTCCGAGCTGCTCGGCCAGCACGCGATGGACCACCGACGCCGACATCGGCGGAGCGGCGTCTTGCAGCTGGGTGAGCGTCGCCCGGTAGGGCGCGGTCAGGTCCTCAGGGAGAGCTGCCTCGAACACGGACATGGCCTGGCCGAACTTCATCGCCCCGCCCTTGAGCTCACCGAGCACCCTGAACATCTGTTCCGCGGTGCGTTGTTGCATGTCGGTGATGACAGCCTCGGCCGGCGCCCCGCCGAGACGCTTCCCCAAACCGAGAGTGGCGCGGCCGGCGAACCCCAGTGGCAGGGTGGCCAGGCGGGCCGCCCTGGTGACCGCCTTGCGTGGAAGTTCGGTCATGCCCCCATTGTGGCTGGTCGATCCCACCCGCACCCACACCCGGGGTGCGCCCTGCTCGGTCGCGTGCGCTGCCCACCTTCGCCGTCAAGCTGGATGACCTCATGTGTCGTGGTGACGCTGAGTCCCTGGACGAACCGCAATACCTGACCGGCCGCGCACGCACTCGCGAGCGCCGCGAGCACGGGATCGACCGCAACCCATCCGGTGGTGCTGGTGCCCGGCGGAGCCCACAGTTGTTGGGCCAGCAGCGGCCAAGCCGGGTCGTTGTCCGCGCTGGTCAGATCGAGGCAGCGCAAGCACGGCGATCGTCCGGGGATGACCAGGGGTCCGATCCGCGCGTGTGTCGCGTCGACGCTCAGCATCAGGTGGGCCGCCCCAGCGCGCGACAGTGCGTCGATCTCGGCCGGGTCAGCCCGACCCAGTCCAGCGTGCGAGTCGGGCGCCAGCACGGCCAGGTCGGGGTTGTCGGGCTGCCGACCGACGGTGACCGAGGTCCAGGGGACTGCAGCCAACATGGAGTCGCGAAGCCAGCTCTGTCTGGTCGTCTTGCGAGCGCCGTCCTTCTGCACGCCCACCGTCGGTCGTGGCGGCACCGGCGTCGGATCGATGAGGGTCAAGGCTCCCACCCCGTTGGTGGCCAGCAACCACGCAAGCTGCGTGCCCGCGGCGCCGAGGCCGATCACGTCGATCCGTGCTCGGCGTCGGCGTCCGATGATCTCGGATGCGGCCGTTTCATGAGCACTAGCCGCCAACGCTCCTACATCGCCCAGCGCGATGTGACGGGGTCGGGTCGGAAGCATTCGGCTCGCTTCGAACAGGTCGTCTGCGTCGGCGATCACCCCGAGCTGCTTGAGAGCTGTCAGAGTCGACGCCGCGGCAGGCGTAGTGACGTGCCGTCCGCTGGCGGCGGTCACGACTGCTGCCTCATCACGTACCCCGTCGAGCGCGCCGAGCACCGATCGCAGCTCGGGGCAGTCATCGATGACCAGACTCGGTTCGGCACCAGCGCCGATCTGCACCGTTTCGTCGTCGCGTCGCAGGACTCGTAGTCCCGGCCGCAGGATCGGACGCACGCTCATCACCTTCCGGGGCCACCGTCTCGGAGCAAAGTCCCTGCAGCACAGAGGTTGCCAGTCCCAGGCAGGGGGTCGCGGAACCTGTCCACAGGCGGCCGGCTTCGGGCATGCTCAAGGGGTGCACAACCGAAGTTGGTGCACCCCTTGGTCGAACGTGACGAGCCGGCTCGGCTCAGGCCTTGCCGAGAATGCGGTTGAGGTTGGTGTTGCACACGGGACAGGTGGCCTTGGCCATCCGGGTCCCCTTGTCGTTGACGCGAACCTCGCCCGAGGCTTCCCGCTTGGCCTTGCACTTCACGCAGTAGAACTCGCCGCTCCAGGTCTCCGCCATGACGGCCTCCTTGCCTGTGTCGCGGGGCATCCGCCGATCGCCTCGGCGACGGCCGCGTCGTTTCGGTCGTCGCGGCGGGGATCTTGGGGAAGTCCCGCCGGGGTTTGGTCTATTACCCGAACCGCGGCAACCATACGTCAGGCGGAGCCGACTTACCCGTAGGCTCGGCCAACTTATGGTCCGTTTTGCCGTATTTATACGATATACCCCATTTCTAGGACCCATCCTGCGCGTCGATCCGACACTTATTCCGCGCGATCCGACACTTATTCCGGCTCATCCAGCTGTCGTTCGCGGCCTTCCGAGCTGGTTCGCGGAAGATGTGACAGCTTCAGACGAGCCCGGCTTGTGTGTCGGGCTGGAGGTGGTTCTTGAACCTGGCGCGAGCCGGTCACTAGCGACGTGTCCGAGTCCTGAGTATGCCAGCCTGACGATCAACCAGTGGGCTGTCCTGACCTCTCGAACGCGTGTCGGATGGGGGCACAACTGTCGGATGGGCGGCAACAAGTGTCGGATCGCGCGGAATAAGTGTCGGATGGCGTGAAGAGGGGGTCGCGAAACGAAGCCCCCGGTCGCGCTACGAGCCGCCCGCCTTCCCCTTGCGAGCGCCTCCCATCAAGACCGGGGGCTACCTGGCATAGACGCTAGGGTGACCGAGCCGACGCAGTCAACGCGAAGTTGTCCACGCCTGTGGACGCCCATGTGGACGGCGTGTGGAGACCTGCTGACAGCCTGTGGATGGCCCCACAGCCGCGGTGCAAACCTCTGTGGGAAAAAACTGGACAATTGCCAATACGTCGGTTGTATGGCCTCGCTGACCTGCCCCGATTCACCATCCACCAGCTGTGGATGAAAATTCATTGGGGACTTTTTTGCCGGGCTCGCCAAGGCTGGACACAGCCCGTTATGCCCCATTTACTCACCGCTACCACATGCGACCCCACTCGATGGACACTGGGTCCGGGGCGAGGCTCGGTCAGTCGTCCGGGGTACGTTGCAGAGATGGCCGAGCCGGACACCGAGATCGCTCCCGTCGTCGAGGTGCGCCGCAGCCGCCGGCGGCGTCGCACGGTGGCTGCTTATCGCGAAGGCGGCAAGATCATCGTGCTGATTCCGGCCCGCATGTCCAAGGCCGAAGAGCGCCATTGGGTCAGCGCCATGCTCGAGCGCTTGCAGCGCCAGGATCGGCGGCGCCGGCCCAATGATGCGGCTCTACTGGAGCGGGCGCGAGATCTCTCTGAGCGCTACCTCGACGGCAGGGCAAAGCCTACCTCCGTGCGCTGGGTGACCAACCAGAACACCCGCTGGGGCTCGTGCACACCGGCAGACGCAAGTGTTCGGCTCTCCACGCGACTGCAGGGGATGCCGCAATGGGTGGTCGACTACGTGCTCGTGCATGAGCTGGCCCACCTCCTGGAAGCAGGGCACACGGACACGTTCTGGTCAATGGTGGCGGCGTTTCCCAAGACGGAGCGCGCGCGTGGCTATCTGGAGGGCATCGCGCATGCCGCGGGTCTGCCTCTTGCCGATGACACGGTTGACTCGCCAGACCAACTCGAGCCCGGCCGACCTGACCGCGACCAGGACGAGACGGTCCGTCACTCGCCGGACCGAGAGCAGCCGGCTCGAAAGCGCAAACGGCGCAGGTCGGCTCCAGATCAGGACCAGCTGCCGTTCGACTCGAGTCGGGCGCAGTGAGCGAACAGCCGGAGCGTTGGGTAGTTGTGTTGGCCGCGTCTATGGACGGCCGGGGAGCCCCTCCCGGGATCGACCCCCTTGCGTTCGCCCTGGCCAATCTGGAGGACACCTACGAAGTTGCGGCCGGACTGAACCTCGTACGCGCGACGATCGCGTGCCCACCCGAACACGCAGGATCCGCGGCGTCGTTGCTCTGGTCCGGCGCAGAAGTGATTCCAACCGGCGATGTCCGTGAGGTCTTCGCGCGACTGGCTGAGCTCGGCGCGGCACAGTCTGCCGTGCTCAGCGCCGACGCACCTGATCTGCCCGCCCTGGCCGTCGGAAAGCTGTTTCGTGCACTTGGCCGCGCCGACCTTGCCGTCTCGCCGTGTCAGCGGAGAGGCGCTGTTGCCTTGGCGGCTAACCTGCCGCTGGCGCCATGGCTGTCTGATGTCGACCTGGGCCTCGACGACACCGGACTCCTCGACCGACTCGCCGCGGCTGCTCCTCGCCGCGGTGCGCTGGCGACCACGCCAGGGTGGCACCGACTCTCGGAGCCGAGCGCCGTTGCGTTTCTTGACCCCGGGCTGGAGGGCTGGGAGTCGACTCGCGAGCTGCTCGAGCAGACCGGTCTTGACGGTGGTTAGGGCCGATCCGCGGCAAGCCTCTGCCGCATCCGCGCGACCAGGTCGCGCACTGTCTGATCCGTCCGGTTAGGCAGCGCGTCAAGCTCAAACCAGCGGAGGTCGTCGGACTCCGGGCTGATCACCTCGACCACGCCGGGCGGTGCGATCACCGCGTACTGCACATCGAGGTGGAACGCCGGTTGCACCTCGCCGCAGAACGGCACTCGATGCCGGGACAGCTGCAGGGGCCCGCCATTGACCTGGAGTGCCGCGATACCCGACTCCTCGCTGGCTTCACGCAGCGCAGCCGCCGCGAGTGAAACGTCGCCGCGCTCGCAATGACCGCCGGTCTGCAGCCACAGTTTGGCCCGGGAGTGCAGCGTGAGCAGTACGCGCCCGCCGTCTGAGTCGCAGATCAGCGAGCTGGCAGTCAAATGATCACGACATTCGCGCCACATCGCGTCGCTGTGCGCATGCAGGTGTTCGACATACAGGTTGCGCATCGCAGCCTGCGCGGAGTCTGGCGGAGACCATGCCTGGAGCACGCGCAGCGCGTCGGAGCGCAGGCTCAACGGGACCCTTCGGCGCTGTCATCAGGCTCGTCGACAGGCGGGTCCGGCAGACTCGACTCGTCGTCAGGCTGCTCCAACAGATCGGCAAGTGCAGCGTCGAACGCCGCGTCACTCATCTCTTGCTCGGGCGGATCTGCCTGGGCGAAGCCGAGCGGGTCGTCGAGATCGGAGGGGCTGGGCAGCAGGTCGGGATGTGCCCAAACCGCGTCGCGCGCCTCGACTCCGTGCTTCGATCGCACGGCACCCCACAACGTGGCGGCATCGCGCAACCTGCGTGGCCGAAGCTGGAGGCCGACGAGAGCAGAGAACGTCTGTTCGGCGGGTCCGCCGCTGGCGCGCCGCCGTCGGATCGCCTCGTGTAGTGGACCGGCGGCCGGCATCCGGCCGTCGGTAGCCTGACCGACCACGTCGTCGACCCATCCCTCGACCAGGGCGAGTGCGGTCTCGAGCCTGACGAGTGCGGCCTGCTGCCCCGGTGTCTGTCGCGGCTCGAACAGCCCGCCGTTCAGGGCGTCTTGCAAAGCCTCGGGGTTGGCCGGGTCGACGTCGCCGATGGCCTGTTCGATGGCGCTGAGGTCGATGGTGATGCCGCGTCCGAACTCCTCGACCGCACCGAACAGGTGCGACTGCAGCCACGGCACATGATTGAAGAGTCGTTGCGCCGCACATTCTCGCAGCGCCAGGTACAGCAGCACGTCCGACTCGTCCAGCCCGAGGCCCTCGCCGAACTCGCGGGCGTTGGCCGGCAGGATCGCGGCTCGGCCCGCCGGCCCGAGCGGAAGCCCTATCTCGCTCGCTGTGAAGACCTCCGTTGCCAACCCCCCTACCGCCTGACCGACCTGCGAACCGAACATCGCACCTCCGGCCTGGCTGAGCATGGTCATCAGGGGTGCGGCCATCGCTTGGGTCTCACTGGGAACGGCCTTTCCCATCGCCGCCACCACGCTGCCTGCGACCGGCTCCACCAGTCGCTCCCATACCGGCATCGTTGCCTCGACCCACTCGGCGCGGCTCCACGCCTCGGCCTGAGTTGTGGCGGACGGGAAACCGGTTCCCGTGTCCAACCACAGCTCGGCCAGTCTCACGGCATCATCGACGGCTGTACGATCCACCGCGCTCGGCGTCGGATCCTTGGTCTGGGCGACCGCTGAGCGTGCGACGTCCTTGGCGAGCTCCCAGTTGACGGAGCCATCGTGGCCTGCGAAGACGCGCTGCATCTGCGCCATCAAGGCGTTGAGGTCAGGCAGCGCCCCTTGACCCGACGTGAACGCCGACATCAGCTGCTCCAACGGGGTGCCTGCGAACGGGTTCGGCCGGGAGCCCGGACCAGGCTCACCACCGGGACGTGACTCGTCCCGGCCGTCGTCGGGGGAGGGGTCCGGGCGATCAACGTCGCTCATCGAGTCCTCCAAGGGCTCCGCTTCTGGTGGTCACACAGACAAACGTACTTCGAACCGCCAAAGGGGCCGAAGACACCGCGGATCGTTCGCCCACGGCGCAAGCGACCGCAGGGGGACCGCGCGGCCGACTAGGCTGCCTGAGGTGAGCGACGTCATCAGACTGCTCGACATCCGCGAAGAGCCGCTCTCGGTCGACGAGGTCTATGCGGCCGTGCTCGACGAGCGCGCCGGTGCGGTGGACGTGTTCATCGGCACGGTCCGTGGCGAGGACCGGGGCCGGGCGGTGGCCGGGCTGGGGTACACCGCCCATCCAAGCGCGATCGAGCGGTTGCGCGAGGTCGCTGAGGCGGTCGCCGAAACCCATCCCATTCGGGCGTTGAGCGCGTTGCACCGGGTCGGGGACCTCGAGATCGGGGACATCGCGGTGATCGTCGCCGTGTCCAGCGGTCACCGGGGCGACGCCTTCGCGGCCTGCCAACAGCTCATCGACACCCTCAAGGCGACCTTGCCGATCTGGAAGCACCAGATCTTCCGCGATGGAGGCGACGAGTGGGTGGGCACGCCGTAGATCCGTCGGCGACACCCATCCGCCAAAACGCGATGAACGGGGCTGTCGACCTAGGCTGGCTGGAGCACCCAAATTGTCCACGTGCGGCCACGTACGGAAGGAGCCTCGTCGTGACGATCTTGTGGTGGCTGGCTGCCCCGGTGACAGCTACAGTGCTGGCGATGCTCTGGGCCACCTGGGCGGGTCGACCTCGGCAGCCGCTGCGGCCCGACCAGTCCTCCGACGCCTACGACAGGTTCACCGATGCCTTGCGCCGCCCACTTCCGGATCGCGCCCGCGCGGTCGTACGCCAGCAAACCGAACCTGTCGCTGGTGTGGCGCTCCGCCCCAAGCCCGAACCTGACCCGGCCGAGCATCCTCGGTGGCGCCCAGGCGGTCCACCGCGCCCAAACACCCGCAGGATGCGCACCTGACCAGGGGTGAGAGGGTGGGCGCCATGACACGGCGGAGTGCCTCGCTCACCTTGGCGGGCATTCTGCTGGTCGCCACGCTGGCGCTGGCGATGCTGGAACCCGTCCCTTTCGTCACGATGAGTCCGGGTCCGACTGAGAACACCCTCGGCGAGCTCGGCGGCCATCAGATCATCCAGATCTCGGGACACAAGACATACCCCACGCAGGGAGCGCTCGACCTGACGACCGTTTCGGTCACACCGCCAGGGGTGAACATCCGGCTGCCGGAGGCCATTCGGGCCTGGTTCGACCCGGACCGGGCGCTGCTGCCCAGTGACGTGGTCTACCCGCCGAACGAGTCGGTGGAAAAGGTCCAGCAGCAGAACGTCCAGCAGATGCGTGGATCCCAGCAGAACGCGGTCGCCGCCGCCCTTACGGAGCTGGGGATACCAGTCGCACGAAGAGTCGTCGTCGCCAGTGTCAATGCCGATGCCCCCGCGTCGGGCAAGCTGAAGGCCGGTGACGTGCTGCTGCGAGTCAACGACGAGGTCGTGAAGAAGCTCGACGACGTCTCCCACGCGATGAGCGGGCTGTCTCCCGGCGACCAGGCGACGTTTGTCGTCGAGCGCGATGGCAACCGGGTGACCCTTGACATGTCCACCAAGGCCGACCCGGACGATCCGGCGCATGCGGTCGTCGGGATCGTGATCTCCCCCACTTATGACCTCCCCTTCGACGTCAAGGTCGACATCGGCTCCGGCATCGGGGGACCGAGCGCCGGGACCATCTTTGCGCTTGCGATCTACGACAAGCTGACGCCCGGCTCACTCACCGGAGGCGCCACGGTCGCGGGTACGGGCGAGATCAGTGACGACGGAACTGTCGCCGCGATCGGTGGGATCGCGCAGAAGATCGTGGGCGCCGAGAACAGCGGCGCGTCCGTGTTCCTGGTGCCAGCACCGAACTGCGCCGAGGCCCTCGACGCCAACGTCGAGACCTCGTCGATCCAGCTGGTCAAGGTCTCGACACTGCATGGCGCGGTGACCTCGCTGGAGGCCCTGGCCGCCAACCCACAAGCGGCTGTCCCGCACTGTTGACATGGCTGACAGATCTGAGTCGGAGCCCAGTAGACGCGACAGCGGTCCGCTGTCAGCTGCCGTCCGAGAGGTTGAGGCACACGCGGCCGCCGCCGGTTGGGATCGACCTGCAGCGCTCTACGCATTGGTGCCAACCGACCAGCTGCTCGCCAAGGAGCCGCAGCTCGCGGTCAGCATGGGTCTCGACACGGGAACTGCCGCAGGCTCGCTGACCCCGGTGACTCAGGAACCATTGGCATCGGGTCAGTCGTTCGAAAAGTCACTAGAGCAGGTGGGATGGCCGGCAGAGGTGGTGGGTGCGGCGGTGGTGCTCGAGCGAGTCGTACTGTCCCCGGCTGCGGAACGCCACGTCCCGACCGACCCCCAGCAGGCCGCGCGGTACGCCGCCACTCATCCTGACCGTCAAGACGTACGGATGGCCGCCGGCGTCCTCCGTGACGGTCGGGCGCACTGTGTGCTGCGCATCCGGTCCCTTGACGATGCGATAGTCGAGGGTCCCGAGTTGATGCCTGATCTGGTGCGCATACTTGCTTCCACGATGCAGGATTGAGGTGCGCCGAGCCGTGCTGATGAGCGGGATGAGAGGCTGAGAACGCCGTGAGCGGAATCTTCAGTGAGGGACGGGTCTTCGGGCGCGATCCACTTCCCCGGCGCCGGCCGAAGGCCCTGCTGCCGACCCTGGGCATCGTGATTGGTCTGGTCGTGCTCATCGGGGTGTTCACCGACGTGTGGACCGAGAGACTTTGGTACGGCGCCCTGGGCTATCGCTCGGTCTACACAACCCTGCTCGAGACGCGGACGATGTTGTTCGCGGTCTTTGGTTTGGCACTCGCGCTGTCGGTAGCCGGAAACATCGCCCTCGCTTACCGGTTCCGGAGCCGCAGCCACCCCGCGTCTGCCGAGCAGCAGAGCCTAGACCGCTACCGGGATGCGGTTGAACCGCTCAAGCGCTGGATCGTGATCGGGCTCGCCGCCATCCTGCTGCTGTTCGGCGGCTCCAACGCAGCGGGGGACTGGAAGACGTACCTGCTGTGGCGAAACGGCGGATCCTTCGGCGTCAAGGACCAGTTCTTCGGACGCGACATCGGCTTCTATGTGTTCGACTATCCGTTCTATCGGATGGTGATCGGGTACCTGTTCGCGATCGTCATCTTGAGCCTGCTCGGCGTACTCGCCACGCACTATCTGTACGGCGGGATCACAGTCCAGGGCCGAAAGCACTTCAGCGACGCCGCTCAGGTGCACGTCTCTGCTCTGCTGGGCGTCTTCATGCTGCTGAAGGCGGTGTCGTACTGGCTCGATCGGTACGGGCTCACCATCAGCGACGGCAGGCTGTTCACCGGCGTCTCGTACACCGACGCGCACGCCGTGATGCCGGCGAAGAACATCCTGCTGATCATCTCGCTGATCTGCGCTTCGCTGTTCTTCGCCAACATCGTGCTGCGCACATGGATGCTGCCGGCGATCGGCTTCGGGCTGCTGCTGCTCTCGGCGATCCTGATCGGCGGCATCTATCCGGCGATCGTGCAACAGTTCCAGGTCAAACCTTCCGAGCCGGACAAGGAGGGCCCGTACATCGCGAAGAACATCACCGCGACCCGCGAGGCGTACGGCGTGGCCAACGTGCAGGTAAGCGACTACGCCGCGGTCACTGATATCGGTCCCTCCGAGCTACGCGCCTACGCTGACTCGCTGCCCGGCACCCGGCTGCTGGACCCGATGTTGGTACGCCAGGCCTTCGAACAGCTGCAGCAGGTGCGTGGCTTCTACGCGGTTCCCGACTTGCTCGACGTCGACCGGTACCAGGTCGGGAACAATCCCCAGCCAAGCGACATGGTGGTCGCGCTCCGCGAGGTCGACCTCAACGGACTGCCCATCGACCAGCGGAACTGGAACAACGACCACACCGTCTATACGCACGGCAACGGCATGATCGCCGCCTATGGGAACCGCAGGGGGCCGAGTGGCGAGCCGGTCTGGTCCGAGCAGGACCTGCCGCCGATCGGACAGCTGGGCAGCTACCGCCCGCAGGTCTACTTCGGCGACCTGGAGCCGAGCTACTCGATAGTCGGAGCGCCACCGGGGCAGGCTCCGATCGAGCTGGACATCCCCGACACCGAGAGCGCAGGCTCGGCGACCAAGACCACCACGTACGACGGTGGCGGTGGAGTCCCGATCGGCAGCGCGTTCCACCAGCTGCTGTACGCGATGAAGTACCACGAGCCCAACATCTTGCTGTCCGGGAGAGTGAACGCCGACTCGCAGATTCTCTATGATCGCTCACCTCGCGAGCGGGTCGAGAAGATCGCCCCCTGGCTGACCGTCGACGGCGACCAGTACCCCGCGATCGTCGATGGGCACCTGGTCTGGATCGTGGACGCCTACACGACGACCGGAAACTACCCGCAGTCCGAGCGCGAGTCGCTGGAGCAGGCCACCAGCGACTCCCTGACCGGCACCCAGGCGCTGGCGGCCCAGAGCAGCACTGACATCAACTACGTACGCAACTCGGTGAAGGCTGTCGTGGATGCGTATGACGGCTCGGTGACCCTCTATCAGTGGGATCCCAACGACCCGATCTTGAAGGCGTGGATGTCGGCCTTCCCGGGCGTGGTGAAGCCGCAGAGCGAGATCCCAGACGCGCTGCGCGAGCACCTGCGCTATCCGGAGGACCTGTTCAAGGTACAGCGAGAGATTCTGGCGAGGTACCACGTCACCAATGCGAGCACGTTCTACCAGGGCACCGACCGGTGGCGAGTGCCGGAGGACCCGACGATCGAGGCGGGCACCATCGCCCAGCCGCCGTACTACCTGTCGGTGAAGATGCCGGGTCAGACGGAGCCGGCGTTCTCGCTGACCTCGGTCTACGTGCCCAACAACCGCCAGAACCTGGCCGCGTTCATGTCGGTCGACGCCGATGCTGCCAGCAGCGACTACGGCACGATGCGGATCTTGCAGCTGCCGGGGACCACGACGATCCCCGGTCCTGGCCAGATGGCCAACGCGTTCAACGCCGACCAGACGATCGCGCGGGAGCTGCAGCCGTACCGGCTCAGTGGCTCCCGGGCGTCGTTCGGGAACCTGTTGACGCTGCCGGTGGGGGGTGGGCTGTTGTATGTGCAGCCGGTCTACACGCAACGTGGTGTGGGGGAGGGGACCTACCCCGTGCTGCAGCTGGTGCTGGCGTCATTCGGCGGGACGGTCGGCTCCGGGACGACCCTCGACCAGGCACTTGCCGTGGTGCTCGGAAGCAATTCCGGTACGACCCAGCCGCCGCCCAGCGGTGGTGGCGGGGGTGGTGGCTCTGGTGGTGGGGGTACGACCTCCGACCAGGTGCGCAGCCTGCTGCAGCAGGCAAACGCCAAGTACGAAGCCGCGCAGGCGGCGCTGGCCAACCAGGACCTCGCGACCTACGCGTTGCGCATCCAGGAGATGGACACCTTGATCCAGCAGGCGCTGGCGCTGACCCAGCCCTCGAGCGAGCCAACGAGCGGGCCGACGGGCGGCTCGACCCCGGGAGACGGCGGCACAACTCCGCCGGCCTCTGGAGGCGGTTGACGCGGCGCCGCCGCTCTGCGGTGGGCACGTTCGTCGTCGATTTGCTTGCCCTATGGCCGCCACGTACGCTTGGCTGCGCCATCGCGGGGTGGAGCAGTTCGGTAGCTCGCTGGGCTCATAACCCAGAGGTCGCAGGT
>JBDUDR010000007.1:0-45574 GCA_040002845.1 Nocardioidaceae bacterium | reverse complement strand
GGTCCTCCCGGCACCGCACGGTGCCGCTGGCGCTCCTGGGTGACCACCTGCCGCATGCATCGGCGCGTTCACCGCACGAGATCGCGGAGCACCGGGAGACCAGCCGGATGCTACGCGACGCCGTGAACGCGTTGTCGCCCCGGCAACGAGAGGTGATTGTCTGCCGCTACCTCCTCGACCTGTCTGAACAGGACACTGCGCAGGTGCTCAGGATTCCCGAGGGCACGGTGAAATCGCGGTTGTCCCGAGGACTCCGTGCCCTGGAACAGGAACTCGGAGCGGGTACGACCGTGCGGGGCTCGGCGGAGCAGGAGCCAAGCGGTGCCTGAGCAGCCCGAAGACCAGACGACTCGACGTCAACCGGACCTCGAGGCGGCACTGCGTCGCCTCGGCGAGCAGGTCGACGCACCGCCACAGCCGGAGTACGCGCCTATTATCCGACAGCAGCTCGAGCAGAGCGGCCGCCCAAGTCGAACTCCGTTTGGTCCAGCTCGACGCCTGCGCCTCGTACGGCCGCTCGCCGCCGCAGTAGCACTACTGGTCGTGCTGGCCGTCATCCTTGGTGTGCCCGCCACCCGCCAGGCGGTCGCGGATCTGTTCGGGATCTCCGGTGTCCGCGTGCGCCCGCTGCCTACGACCGGGCCCAGTCCCCGCACCACCATCGACGCAAGCCTCGACCTGGGTGATCCGGTAACCCTTGCGGAGGCCCGGCGTCGCGTTTCGTTCCCCGTGGCCTTGCCCTCCACCGCCAGCCTCGGAGCTCCTGACGCAGTCTACGTTCGTGACAGCCCGGGCCTGGAGGCGGTGAACCTCGTCTATCGGCCACGGGCCGGCTTCCCTGGAGGGTTCGACGGTCACGTGGGCCTCTTGCTCAGCGAGTACGCGGGCGCCGCGAAACCGTACTTCGTCAAGTACATCGACCAGCACATCCCGTTGTCCCAGGTCATCGTGGCCGGACGTTGGCCCGGACTGTACTTCCCGGGGGCGCAGGAGGTGTACGTCCGTGACCCGGGTGGCCTGATCCACAGTGAGCGGCCGAGGCTATCGGCGCCGTCACTTGTCTGGGAGCGCGGCTCGGTCACGTACCGGCTCGAGGCGGACATCAGCCGAGCGCGCGCCCTCGCGATCGCGGCCTCTCTCCGCTAGGTCACCGCGAGCAGACTTCGTGCCGGTACGCGCAACGCGAGCAGGGCGGGACCGGCTGCCGCCACGATGGTCGCCGCCAAGCATCCAGCGAGCGTTGCGGCGATGGCCAGCCCAACCGAGCCGAACGGAGCATGGAGGAGCTCCCCGCCAACCACGACGATCGGTGTGGCCACGGCGGCGCCGCCGACTCCCACTATGAGAGCTTGGCAGCACACGAAGCGTGCGAGCCGACCTCCAGACCAGCCCAGCGCCTTCAGTACACCCAGCTGGTGACGCCGGCTCAGCCAGGCCAACAGGACTACCTGGGCCGCCGCGGCCGACCCGAGGGCCAGCGTGAGCCCGGCGAGTACGACGTGAAACGGACGGACCTCGGTGTTCATGGCCGTGCCCAGCACCGTCGTGTCGAGCCGGGAGCGGAAGCCGGCGGCGACGAGCACGACGAGACCGACAAGAGCCGTGCCCAGGGCGACAGCCAGAACGGCGATGGTGGTCTCGACCGGCCAGGCCCTTCGCAGCTCGCGCGCAGCCAGACCCCCGGTCGTCGATGGCGGTCGCGATTCGCGTACCGGGTGCACCCCCGCAATCGCCGCGACGGCGCTCCCGCGCGACGCGGTCCACGCTGCGGGGAGCGCGGCGAGCCCGGCGATGCCGACACCGAGTGGAGGTGCCAGCGTCGCGGCAACGATCGGGATGTGCAGCAGATGCAGGATTGGGAGAGCGGCCAGCAGAGCTGTCAGGCCGGCCGCGAGACCGATGATGAGCGTTTCCAGCTCGACGAGGCAGGCCACCTGGAACGGGGACCATCCGAGGGCACGCAACACGGCGAGTTGGGTACGGCGCTGGCGCACCGCGAGGTAGCTCGCCTGGCCGACGAGCAGGCCGGCGTCGATGAGCAAGAGGACGAGCAAGGCTCGGTCCTGGTCCCGCACCGCCTTGAAGAACGTCAGCGCCACGCCCTTGACCGACCACTGCTCCTGCACGGTCAGGGCAGGGCGGCCGAACATGCCGGCGGGCAGGTCGACCCTGATGGGTCGGGTAGAGGCGCCCTTCACGATATCCACCCGCAACCCGGTGTGGTCGTGGATGGCCGCTGCCGCCGCGGCCAGCCGCGCCTCCGACTGCGGCCCGGGCGTACCCGTGCCGCCCACCCGCACCCGGATCACGCTGATGAATGCATTGCCGGGTTGCCCCTCGTACCGACTCGGGTCGGCGAGCCAGCGTGCGCCGGCCAGCGTCGTCAGGAGCAGGGGAGGGCTCGCGACGTAGTCACTCATCGCACGTGACGGGGTGATCAGCCGACCGTCCGACATACGGACACTCGGTGCGGCGTACGCCTCCAGGCTCGCGCCTGCGAGTGGATCGAACCCCGGCAGGCAGGTCGGGTCGTACCGACCGACGACGTCCCAGATCTTGCTCCGGTAGGAAGAACCCTCACCTGGTGGTTGCGTGTCCGCATGCTCAGTCACCGGCCGCAGCCAGGGGTCAGCGACCTCGGGGGGTACGAGCACTGAATCGTCGATCCCAACCTCTTGGAAGGTGTTGACCCTGCGGTATATGCCGAGGTCGGTTGCAACGGGTTGGGCTGAGAGGTGATCCCGACCGACGGTGCGATAACGCACATCGCCTGTGCTCCAGATCGGCCAGGGATCGAGGTAGTCGTGCGCGCTGGTCGCCAGGTACGTGCGATAGAGGCTCTGCAGGCTGACCTGCCGCCGCGCCTTGTGGTTCCACCCTCGAACTGACCGCGGCTGGTCGTGTGACCTGAGGGCGGCTGCGGCCACGTCTACGTGCAGAACTTGGTCAAGGAACGCATCGCCACTGGCCATCACCGGGAGAACCTCGGCGGGCTCGGGGTCCGCGGTCGGCGATGGTCGATCCCGGCCGGTGAGCATCCGACCTGCTCGTATGCAGCTCCCCAGGCCGGTCAGCTTCGCCTCGGCCTGGGGATCGATTCCAGCGACCTGGACAGGCTGCAGCAGCGGAAGGTAATAGCTCGCGTCGTCCGAAGACGGGTACTGGCCGTGCGAACACTGGCCGCCGAAGCATACGGTTCCTGCGAAACAGTTCACTGGGTAGCTGCACAGGATGGGGCCGGCGCGACCTGGAACAGTGAGTAGCCCGGACTCGAACTCGAGTTGACCCATCGGCGCGACCACGACGTACCGTGTCTCGACCGGGTAACGCGACAGGCCGGCCTGCCCAGTCACCAGCGACCTGATCCGGTAGACCGAGACTCGGGCGCCTGCGCTGGGCAGTCGCAGCTGGAACGCCGACGGCCAGTTCACGGCGCCGACCGCGGCCAACGGCGCCGCCAAGGTCACCTCCGGGACCGCGCGGATCTCTGCCAGTTGGGCCATCGTGATGCCACCGTGGATGCCGCTGACGTAGTTGGGCCGAACGAGTCCGTCCGTGCGTTCCAATGACTCCGATGACCCGGGTGGACGTACCAACAAGTCGAAGGGCGTGTTCCAAGCCCGCCCGATGTCGCCGTTCAAGGACGCTGTCGTGCTTCGTGCGCCTGCGGTCAGCCCGGCAAAGCCGACGAGGGTGAGAAGCAGGCCAATCGCGACGATCGCCGACTGAGCGGGTCGGGACAAGACCCCGCGAACCGCCAGCCGGATCACGATGCCATCCGACCTTCGCGCAGCTCCAACCGGCGCGGCAGTCTGTCTGCGACGAGCGGGTCGTGGGTCGCGAACACGAGCGCGACGTTGCGTGTCTCGCGAAGCTCGTCGAAGAGATCGAGCAGTCCCAGGGTGGTACCCGAGTCAAGGTTTCCGGTCGGCTCGTCGGCCACCAGCAGTGGCCGACTGCCGAGCATTGCCCGCGCGATTCCCACCCGCTGGCGCTCACCGCCCGACAGGCGGTTGGGTGGAAAGTCCATGCGGTCGGCCAGGCCGACGGCCTCCAGCAGCGTCGAGGCCTCCTCGGCCAGCTGCCGTCGGTTACGCCACCGCGTACCCGCTGCCGTCACATTTTCCAGAGCAGTGAGCCCCGGCAGCAGATACGAGTCCTGGAAGACCATGCCGACGCTGGTGGCCCGGAACTTGGTCAGCAAGCCCTCGCTCATGCGCCCGAGCTCGTGGCCGAGCACGCTGACATGCCCCGCGGTCGGACGGTCGAGACCACTGATGAGATTGAGCAGAGTGGTCTTGCCGGCTCCGGATGGCCCCACCACGGCAACCGCGTCACCGACCACCAGCTGGAGGCTCACTGCGTCTATCGCCAGCACGCGAGTCGTCCCGCTTCGGTGCTCCCGTGACGCCGATCTCACGTCGACCGCGATGGTGTTCGTGGTGTCATTCGTCCTGACGTTCGCGCTCTCGCTCACGCCCCGTCTACGCGGTGCTGCGCAGATCGGTTCCCGAAGGGATTTTCGAGTCGCTGACCGACGCGACCCGAGTCTGCCTTTGGTGTAGCGTGCGAAAACAGCTAGCAGCGGACGCATCCCGCTGCAGCGGTGCACCAATCTCGTTGGCGTTTGGGGTTTGCATGCGTTGGTTCAGCAAGCGCGAAACCACCCAGACCGAAGACAAGGTCTTCGATTCGGCCGCGCCTCCTGTGGTTCAGGAACCAGTGCGGACGGGTGGCCGTACAGCTGCGGCCTGGACTGCCGTGACCGTCGGTGTCCTCGTTGCTGTTGCCCTGGTCGTGTTCCTCGCCCAGAACACGCGTCGTGCAGAGATCTCGTTCCTGGGATTCAGTGGTTCGGTGCCGGTTGCCGTGGCGTTACTGGCAGCCGCAGTCTTCGGCGCCGCAGTCGTGCTGGTGGTAGGAACGGCTCGGGTGACGAAGCTTCGGCTCGCAGCGCGACAGCTTCGCAGGAGGGACGCCGACCGCTGAACGTGACACCCTGATGCTCGGCGGGTGACGTTGCATGGTCATGCGGGCGCGATCCGACGGGCAACCTGGCGCAACACCCCCCAATCGATCGACTCCTGAACGCAGCGGGCGAACAGCCACAACGTAACCCGCTGTGCGTCTAAGTCGAGCAAGGACGCCATCCGCCGGGCCAGCCCAACGGGGTCCGCGACGAGCCGATCCTCGCAGTTGAGCATGTGCTGGAGCGAGTCGTACGCCGGGTCCCCCACGTAAGGTTTTGGGTCGATGACGAGCCAGGGCTCACGCTCGGCCGCCAGGATGTTCTCTCCATGTAGATCGGTGCACAGCAACACAACGGTCTCGGCAGTCGCCGGCAGAGTGCGGAAGAGTGTGATGCCGTCGCGCACGAGACCAATGTCGAGATCCACCGGAGTGCGTTCGTTCTTCTCCTCGAACTCGTTAGCCCACTCGTCGCACATGACCTGCAGGGGCCGGAACGGGTGAGCTTGCGCCGGCGTCCGCCACAGGCGCCGCAAGAGGCCAGCCACCACCACGTCCTGCGCCGGCCCCGGTGTGACCACCCCGAGGGGTGTCCCGGGCGAGCATCGTTCGAGCAGCAGTGCGCTCGTGTGGTCGAAGGTCGCCGACGCGTGAAGCCGAACGGCACCACCGCCGTTCCAGACGCGGAGCGCGTCGGCTTCGTTGGCTGCCTCGGAATGGCTCCAACCCACTTTGAGGACAAGGCTCTCATCGGCACCGCGGGAGGCCGGCGCGACCCACGAGCACTGTCCCCCCGGTTGATACGGCTGGCCCAGGCGCAAAGACCACCGGTCAGCCAAGTCAGCGACGATCTCCGGCAGGCAGGCGATCCAGGTTCGACGGTCAGCATCGTCGTCGCCGGCGGCAGCATCTCTGAGGTTGGTCGGGAGTGGCAGGTGGGCCATGCTTGACATTCTTGCCTGCGACGGCAACCCGGTGCGCGATAGAGGCTGTTGCGTTTTGGGGCTCTGCATCAGCGGCTGGCTTCTTGTTCGGGCAGCACGTACGCGCTGTCTTGCGAGGTTGTGGGATCGACAGGCTATGAATTGCTGTATCTGGACGCTGGGAACAGCAAAACACAGCCTGTCGATGCAGCGCGGATGCGTGGAACCCCAGCGGCATCGGTTCGGGTGCACCACAAGCTGATGAGAGCGCTGCCGGACCGCCGATCCCCGTCGCGCCTCGCAAAATGCGACGTTCCGGTAGTCGGCCGGGTCACCGGACAGCATTGCCGTCACATTTTGCGGCAGAGCCAGCGCAACCCGTGCGCGGGCGGTCAGGCCTCGGCGGCGGCAAGAGCACTGAGCAGCCGGCACCAGATCGCCGCCATTGCTGCGCTGCTCCCGCCGATCACAGCCACACTCGCCGCGACAGCGAGGAGATCTCGGCTTCCCACGCTCCCGGCCGGGCTCACCAGGGTCAAGCCATCGAGCAGGACAACCAATCCGACTGCGGCCAGGCCGCTCAACCACCAGACGGCGGCACTTCCGGCCCGAACGGTACGCCACGGCCGGCCCCAGCCGACCACGACCGCGGCCAACGCGGCCCACCCAAGGCAGACCAGCTGCGCGGCGACAATGTCGCTGACGCGGTGCCATCCGGCGATGATCGTGGACAGCCCCGTCACGGTCACCCAGATCGCACCGGGAACCGCCAGCAGCGGCCGGATCGCCGAGGGCAGGACCAGCAAAGCCGCCAGGACCAACGATGCGACGACGGAGACGTGTCCGCTGGGTAAGGAGTTCGGCGCGACAACGGTGAGCGACGTTCGTTCGAGGACCACGTGCTTGAGCAGCTGGACAGTGACGTTCGCACCGACGACCAGCAACGCGCCAGCGAAGGCGTACGAACTTCGACCCCGGATCATCGCGACCGCACCGATGACAATGCAGGCGACGATGGCGGTGCCGACGGACACATCGCCGAGCAGCTTCGCCGGCAAGTTGAGGTGAGACCAGGGTCGCTGTTGGAAGGCGCCGAACAACCGCTGGTCCAGCTGCTGGCCGTCCGTGGTGCGCAAGGCCACCCACTGAAGCGCGAACACTGCACCGGATGCCGCCACGGCGATGGCCAGCGCCCGGCCCGCCAGGGGTCCCGCCCACCTGGCGGGAGTCGGTGCGCCCGGAGCGCGCTGCTGGCGTGGGGTCACCTGCCTACTCACTGCGGCTTCCACCGTAAGCCATGTCCCTCCAACGCATGCTTGCCGTTGCCTTCCCATCCCGCAGGCGGGAACCGAAGCCTTCGACGAAAGAACTCCGAGTCTAGGCGCCTGATCATCCGGCCATGGATGTGCCGGCGGCAGCCGACCTGGCCAGCAGCTGGTGGGCGCGATCGATGATGTCATCAAGGCGCTGGAAGGTTCCCGGGGTTCCGCCCAACGCAGCGCGTACCAGGACTGGACCTCGGTCTGCGCGTCTGCAGCCCAAGCCTCGATCGCTTCGAAGAGGCGGACACACAGGTCGGCGAAGAGAATGATGAACTACTCCGGTCCGGAGTGTCGAGGGAATCGTCAGGCGCCGAGGGATGGTCATGGGTACGTTCGACCGCACCGCCGCCATCCGTGCCATGAACCAGGTGGCCTCCCGGCTGACCGACATGGTGTGCGCCGCGGCGGATCCCGGCGTTCGGGTGCCGGCAACACCTGAGTGGACGGTGGCCGAGACATATGCGCACGTCAGCACCGTGATCCCCCGCTACAGCCAGGGGATGTTTACGTTTCACGGCGGCGAGCAGGTCGGCGCCGATGTGGCGCTGGGCATCCTCCTTGGCGAGCTCGTCGTGCACGGTCACGACATCGCCGCCGCAGTGCACCGCCCGTGGCCGATCAGGCCGGACCACGTCGAGCTGATCAGTCAGGGGCTGACCCCGATCCCCCGGCTGGCTGGACGCCAGCCGGGCGGTGGGGCACACGGCTCGCTACGAGGTTCGACTGCGGGGCCAGGGCGTGCACCGTTTCGCCTTCGACCTCGGCAGGTTGACCATGGATCCGCCCGACCGGGTCCGGCCTGACGCGTACATCTCCGCTGACCCGGCCGCCTTCCTGCTCATCGTCTACAAGCGGATCAACCAATGGCCGGCGATCCTCACCGGCCGCCTCACCGCGTGGGGAAGACGACCCTGGCTCGCGCTCGGGCTCGCCGGACGATTCCACCAGCCCTGAACCGGAGCCGCTCAGCTGCGCGAATATCGCAGGCTTATCTCAGCCTGCCGGTTCCTCAGCCAGGCAGAACTCGTTTCCCTCGGGATCAGCCATCACATACCACCGGGTGCCGTAGTCCTCCATCCGTGGCGACACGTGGGCCGCGCCGAGTGAGAGCAGATGAGCTGCTTCTGTTTCCAGGTCGGCGACCAGCAGATCCAGGTGCATCCGGTTCTTGACCTCTTTGGGTTCTGGCACCGACTGCAGGGTGAGCGTCAGCCCGTTGAGCACCGGCGGCGTCAGCGACACGTACCGGCCGGGCACCGTCGGCTGGCTATCGCAGCGGAGAGCCTGTTCCCAGAATCTCGACACCGTCGGCAGGTCGTTGCAGTCGAGCGTGAGTTCGATCTTCATGGCCGCTCCAATGCATGCGAGGTGCCCAACTCAATTGCCATTGTGCCGCGAGGGGGCGTCAGGGCGTGGTCAGAGGCGGCAGACGGCGTCCGAAGGTTCCGTGTGCAGAGTACGTGACGCACGGTTATCCTCTTGCTCCATAAAGTAGGGATATGTCATGTGTGAGATCTACTGAGTGAATTGAGATGAGATGGACGATCAGGTCCGCACGGCGACGCCGCTGCGCTCAGTGCCGCCGGCGCCGGGACCACGAACTCGTAGCGCACACCTGGCAATCAGCGCGGAACTGCCTGACGGCTTGACGGTCGAGACCGACTGGCCCGACCGGACCGTCGTCGTCGTTACCGGCCTCCGGCAACCCCAGGTGGTGGCGACGGTTACGAACGCCGGGTTTGTGCCGATCATGGTTCCCCCCGACCTCGCGAACGACATGGTGGTCGATGTCGGACCCTTCACGTTCTTGATGGTCGGCCCAGACTCCGTCGCCGATGCGGCTGGCATCGAGTTGGTTCGGTCTATCCGGTCTTGCAGCCCGAGCGCACGTGTGATCCTGCTCGCGGACGACCAGAACTCATCCCCGAGCACTCTCGTGGGTGCAGCCCGGGTCGGCGTGACCGAGGTCGTGGACCCGTCCGACGCTGACGCCCTGCGCAAGACGATCGAGAGCCAGCTCAAGCTGGCAGGCGAGCGTCGGGAGCGGGTGCTCGCCATAGGTGCGCATCCCGACGATGTGGAGATCGGTTGCTCGGGAACTCTGTTGTCGCATCGTCGGCGAGGCGACCGCATCTCATTGCTCACCCTGAGTCGTGGGGGCGGCGGAGGTGACGAAGAGGCCGGCACCCACGAGGCAGTCGCGGCCGCCGAGGCGATAGGCGCTCAGCTGATCCTGGGTGACTTGGTCGAAACTCGGATCGACGACGGCGTGGACACCATCCGGTTGCTCGAGGCCGTGGTGACCGTCTTACAACCAACCATCGTCTATGTGCACTCGAAGCACGACGGGCATCAAGACCATCGTGCTGTGCACACCGCCGCGATGAGTGCCACCCGCGGCGTACCGTCGGTGTTCGCGTATCAGTCACCCTCCGCCAACAACGACTTCATGCCCACGAAGTTCGTGGCGATCGACCAGTTCGTCTCCGAGAAGGTCAAGGTTCTGGGGGTGTTCGGCTCCCAGGACGAACGTCCTTATGTGGAGCCGGAACTCGTGGTCGCTGGCGCCCGCTACTGGGCGCGCCATCTCGCCCCACGCGCTCACTTCGCCGAGCCCTTCGAGGTGATCCGCGACACCGACGAGTTTGCGCCGGGAAGCCGATCGGCGACTGATCGTCTGGGCAATCCCTCCCGCCAGACGTCGGGTGGGATGGACATGGCGGGAAGCGGCGCGTGACCAACACAGATACGGCGAACTACGGCGGTCGCAGCCCTTATGCACTGCCGGCCCAGCTCGGCACCATCTTGGTGACGGGCGCTGGAGGAGCGGCAGGAGTCACCCTGCTGCGAGCGCTGCGAGGCCGGGCGACGCTGGTGGCTGCCGACATCGATCCGGTAGCGGTCGGGCTCTACTTTGCACCGGCGGAGCGCCGACTCCTGCTACCCCGCGGCGACGACCCGGCATTCGTCGACTTCGTCCTCGATGAGGCCGTGAGCCGTGGCGTGGACCTCGTCATCCCCACCGTCGACATTGAACTGCGGCCGCTCTCGGCCGCGCGCGAACGCTTTGCGGAGCGCGGCGTCGCGTTGCTCGTGCAGAGCAAACGGACATTGGACCTGTGCTTTGACAAGCTGCGACTGATGCAGACATGCGGGGACGTCGTCTGCGTTCCCCGCACTGTATTGCTGACTCCCGATACGGACGAGGCCGCGCTCGGCTCCCTGGGTCGGCCGCTCATCGTCAGGCCGCGCCGAGGGTCAGGTGGCCGTGGGGTCGCGGTGGTCGAGGACGCGAGCTGGTTGGCGGGATTTCCGTGTGACGGCACCATCCTGGCCCAGGAGATGCTGCCGGGCACCGAGTACTCCGTCGACGTGCTCGCGCAAGCAGACGGGCAGATCGTCGCGGCGGTTCCGCGATCCAGGGACAAGGTGGATTCCGGCATCGCGGTCGCGGGGCGCACGTGGCACGATCCCCAGTTGCAGTCGATCGGTGCGCTCGTTGCGGAGACGATCGGTGCGATCGGAGTGGTCAACGTGCAGCTGCGGGAATCGCGCGACGGCACGCCTGCCCTGCTCGAGGTCAACCCTCGCTTCCCGGGCACGATGTCGCTGACCATGGCCGCCGGCGTCAACATGCCCGTGCTCGCAGTTGCAAGCGCGCTCGGCCATGCCGTGCCCGACTCGATCCCCTTCGCCGAGGTCGGCGTCGTGCGGCATTGGGAGGACGTCGCCGTTCCGATCGCGGAGTACGGCTCGATGGCTCCGGCCATGCTATGAGCTTCAACCAACCCTCGGGCTACCGCTTCCCCGCCAGCTTCGGCCTGACCTCACTCAGCCGACAGCTGGTGAGCTACGGCAGGCCCATCAGGCGGGACGCGGCAGTCGACGCCGTTGCGAGAGTGCTGACCCGCATAATCTCTTCGCCCCAGGACTGGACCGGGGTCTTTCCCCGGCTGTCGTTCGGGCAGGTAACCATCGAGCACCTGCAGGTTTCTGCGGGGCGTCGCGACGGATTGCTCTGCTACAGCGCGGAGTACGTCGACGCGGTGAACGCGCACCTGCACCGCACCTCTGCTGTTCCGGTAGCCAGCTGGCTTGATCTGCGTTTCGAGCTCCAGTTCTTCGACGATCCAGCTGACGGCTACCATCGCTGGACGTATGCGTTGCTCGGAACTGAAAGCCACTCGCTGGAAGCCGCCTGGGCAGCCGTCGATGGGGTGGAGGCGTACCCTGCGGCAACGGTGGCAGACCCACCGGCAGACCCGACGCTAGACCCGCGGTGGGCCGACCGTCGCCTCGTGTGGGATCGGGTCACAGCCCCGTTTCGTCGGTCATCTCCGCTGGCTTGGCGGGCACCGGATCCGTCCTTGCTGTTCGACCTTGCCGAGTCGATGGCCGACCCCAGCCGAGACGACGAGCTGGCCGCGTCGGGCAGCGTTACGCAGTCCCTGGTCGTCGAGGCACTCGGTGAGATGTTGGGGGAGTCCGCTCCCGCCGATCTTCTCGACCTTGTCACTCGAGCCGTGGACCCACACCAGAGCCTTCTGGTGGGACACCTCGGTTGACGGACGTTTTACAGCATTACCGTCACACTGTGTGGCAGAAACCGCCCATGCAAACCCGACCGGCACGCTCGGACGCGTCGCAAGCCACTAGAACACCGGATTCTTGGTCCGTGCTCGCAGCACGTGCTCGACGAGCGTGATCAAGGTGGCCTTCGTCGACTGCCGACTCCGGGCATCACAGGTGATGATCGGCACCTTTGGCGGTACGCCGAGCGCCTCGCGGATCTGCTCGATTGTGTGCGACTGCACTCCATCGAACAGGTTGTAGCCAACGATGAACGGCAGTCCGCGGTCCTCGAAGTAGTCGATTGCCGCAAATCCGTCGGCGAGACGCCGAGTGTCGATGAGGACCACGGCGCCGATCGCGCCCCGGATGAGGTCGTCCCACATGAACCAGAAGCGCTGCTGCCCGGGCGTACCGAACAGGTAGAGGATGAGGTCCTCGTCGAGCGACACCCTGCCGAAGTCCATCGCCACCGTCGTAGTGGTCTTGCCGGCGAGCCCGCGCAGGTCGTCCACCTGGGACCCGGCTGCAGTGAGCACTGCCTCGGTGGTCAACGGCACGATCTCCGAGACCGACCCCACAAACGTCGTCTTGCCCACGCCGAAGCCACCCGCGAGGACGATCTTCACCGAGGTGGTCGCCGCGCGGCTGTCGATGCCCGCAGGGGCGCTAAAGCCTGCGGAGTCCATTGAGCACCCTTTCGAGGAGTTGGTTGTCCGGCGCGTCAGCGGAGCGCTCGTGTACGAGAACCAGCCCATCGCCAGCCAGATCTCCCACGAGTACGCGCACCACGCCGATCGGCACCCGCAGGTGAGCCGCTATCTCGGCAATGGATCGACTTTTCGTGCACAGCTCGCAGATCGCTCGCGCCTCGGGACTTCGGCTGGCTCCTGACTGGTGCCCGACGGCAGTCGTGAGCACCAGGGCCTCGATAGGATATGCGTGCCGCGACCGAGTCCGGCCGCCGGTGATTGCGTAGGGGCGCACCACGGGACCTGGCTCGTGTTCGGAACCGGTCACCGCGGGGCTCCTATTCGCTCGGCACGCGGGTCGGCGGCGTTCTAGAGACTAGCGGCGGACAGCTGCGCCCGCAGCGCGGGAGTCAAGGCCGAGCCCATCCGGGAGACCAACAGCGACATCTCATAACCGACGAGTCCGATGTCGCAGGACGGTGCGGCCAGGGCGGCAATGGACGAGCCCTCGCTCACCGACATGATGAACAGGTACCCCTCGTCCATCTCGACGAGGATCTGCCGCACGGCTCCGGCGTTGAAGCACCGCGAGGCCCCGAGGGTCAGACTCGTGAGGCCCGAGACGACGGCGGCCAGCTGGTCGGCGCGGTCGCCGGGAAAGTCCCTCGACCTGGCGAGCGCGAGGCCATCGGCTGAGACCAGGATGCTGTTCGCGACGCCAGACACCTTGCTGACGAAGCTGTTGATCAGCCAGGCAACATCGGTCTCTGCCGGGCTGGGCTGACTCATCTGGTTTCCTCCGACGACGTGTTCTCGGGCTGGTCTGGTTCCTCCTGCGCTACCGCTCCGGCCTGGCGAGCTCGGCCGACACCGCGTTGGTAGTCCGAAAGCGAGCGCGCCGGTTCTGGGCTTCGTTGCGACTGTGCTCGTCCGTTCCCGCCGCGGGCAGACCCCGGCACCAGATTGCGGCCAGGAACCCTCTTCGGCAGGCCTGCGGCGGTCAGGTCCTCATCGGATTGCTCGCTCAGCGCGGCCGCTGCCCGCCAGCCCTCGTCACCTGGCGACTGCCAAGATGACGGCGCCGGTGCCGGCTGGGTCTCGGCGGGTTCCGCCGGTTCGCGCGTCTCGGCAGCCGGCTCAGCCTCGATGCCTGGAGCAGCGCTCGTCCCCAGGCGGTCAATGGATGCGGGGCGCTTGAACCACTCAGACTGGAGTTCTTGGAAGATGGGCGGCCGATCCGGGCTGGTTGCCGTCCGAGTCGGACGCGGTCTCGGCACCCGCGGTGACTGCTGCACACCGACTGGGGTCGGTTCGGGCTCGGCCTCGACTGGTGGCTCGCCGGCCGCCGTGTCTGGTTCAGTGCCGGGAACGAAGGTCGTGTCCGACTCGGTGTTGGGACTGAAGGCCGATGCGACCGACTCCTGTTCTTCGCTGTCCGTACTGGCGTAGTGAACGACGCCTGCCGGGAGCCTGACCAGAGCCGTCACCCCGCCAGAAGGAGACGGACGCAAGCGAACTTGGATCCCTTGGCGCCCGGCCAATCGTGCCACCACGAACAGGCCCATCATCTGCGACATCGCAACGTCGATGACGGCGGGAGCTGCCAGCTTCTGGTTCGCACTGTCGAACTCCTGCGAAGTCATGCCGATGCCTTGGTCCTCCACTTCGAGCAAGAATTCACCGTCGGTGCCCAGTCTCCGGCCGCGGGTCACTACTCGTGTCGTGGGCGAGGAGTAGGTGGTGGCGTTCTCGAGGAGCTCGGCGATCAGGTGCACGATGTCCTTGGCGGCCGGGCCGGTCAGGTCGCAGCCTGGGGGTAGCTCGATCTGAACGCGCGCGTACTGCTCCACCTCTGCGCTGGCCGCTCGCACGACGTCGACCAGCGAAACGGACTGCATGTGCCGGCGCCCGCCTTCCGAAGCACCCGCGAGGACAAGGAGGTTCTCGTCGTTGCGCCGCATCCGGGTGGCCAGATGGTCGAGCTTGAACAAGCTGGCCAGCCGATCCGGGTCCTTCTCGCTGCTCTCCAACTCATCGATGAGCCCAAGCTGCCGCTCGACCAGTGCCTGGCTCCGGCGCGACAGGTTGAGGAACAGCGAACTGAGGCTGCCTCGTATCAACGCTTGCTCACCAGCAAGACGGACTGCCTGGCTGTGCACGTCGTCGAAGGCGCGCGCAACCTGGCCGATCTCGTCGTTCGAGTCGATGCGAACGGGAGCGACAGTGAGATCGGTGTCGTCACCGTGGCTGTCTTGCAGGCGGCGGACCGTTTCCGGCAACCGTGTGTGGGCGACGTTCAGTGCCGCGGAGCGCAGCCGCTGCAGTGGCTTCAGCAGTGACCGCGCGACGATGAGAGTGGCCAGCAAGGCGAAGATGAGGATGGCCAAGATGATGCCTGCGCTCACGAGGGCACCGGTTCGTGCCGACGAGCGCAGGTCGTGGATCTCGCGCGTGATGTCGTCGAGCTGGGCGACCTCAACCTGGTGCACCAGGTTGATCGGTCCTGAGGCGACGTCGAACCACTGGTCGGCGGTGACGCCGAGGGTGCCGAGCACGTCTGGTGAGTCGCTCGCCAACGCGGTGCGAACGACCTGGTTGACCTGGTCGACGTCCGCGCCTTGCACGACAGACTGGAACCTGACCAGCTGCGCAGGCGACGCCTGAGACTTGAACTCCTTGACGTCCGCAGACCACTGCGCGTGAGCGGTTGCCAGGTTCGCGAAGGCGGACCGTGTCAAGGTGTCGGCGCTGAGAGCACTGTAGATGGTGGCCCGCTGCGTTGAGGCTGCCTCCTCGGCTCCCCCGAGGGAGACGAGAGCCGCGGTCTGCTCGGAGACGTCCTCTGCTGGCAATCCCTCACCGAGCTCGTAGTTGACCGCGAGGAGCCGGTTGATCATCACGGTGTACGCAGCGAACACGGTGCGAGGGGGAGTGGACAAGGACAGTGCGCTCGAGCGCACAGCACTCAACCGGCTGAAGCCGTTGAGAGCCGACTCAACCTTGGTCTGCAGCGTCGCGTCCGCGGAGAAGTCGACCGAGGCGAAGCTCGCCCGAAGCGCGCCGACCTCCCGGTCCACATCGGCCGGAATCACCCCGCTCCCGGTGCTGGGGCGCGGGTTGCTCGCCATGTATCCGGCAGTCAGATCGCGCTCGTTCTCGAGCGCGGCGACCGTTGCAGCCGACTGTCTGACCGCGCCTGCGAGCTCCTCGTGCTGGGAGTACGAGTTGATCGTGTCCAACGACGACTGCATCCGCAGCCCCCCCAGCACAAGGGCGGCCGTCGTGGGGATCAAGAGAACGACGATCAGCTTCGGCCTGATGCCCCAGCGCCGGAAGTTCAGCCAGCCCCAACGAGAGGAGGCGGTCGTGGGCGAGCGGGGGACAGGCCTCAGTGCTGCGTCGGGGACGTCGGCCGACGAGTCGTAGTCGTCGACCTGGCTCCGCCTCCTCCGATGGGATTGCTCGGTCACTGCTTCCTCACAAACAGGCATCTAATCCTGATCCCCCGGCCGGGAATGGATCACGCCTCGACATTTCGTCTCAGATAACCTACCCGGTACCACGCCGGGCAAGAAAGGCCTCGTCTCGCGGCCGGAGCCTGGGCGGAGGGGTGTCCTCCGATGCAGCAATCCCGACGCCAGTCATCTCGCCTCAGGCGAAATGTCGGTTATGTTCGGTCCACCGAGACCCTATCGCTGGGCTCGCGGTATTCGGCAACAATTCGGCGCCGCTATTTGGTGCTGCCCTTCGATGCACTTTTCGAAGACTGGCCAGAAGACTGGACAGAAGATTGGACAGGGGGAGATTTGTTCGCCGCTTCGGGTTAGTTCTGTCACCAGCCAAAAGTTGGTGGAGCTCAAACAAATTTCGGACGATCTCCACCGGCCGGGGTAACTTAGGTTTGCCTAACCCACCTGGAGGTTTCCGTTGACCCGCGACAACGCGACGCAGCAGGCAGCCGGCAGGCCTCGGCCGCCCAGCGTGCGCCGAGCCCGCGTGCTCCGCACCGAGTACGTCACGCCGCACATGATCCGGGTGTTCTTCGGTGGGGAGGATCTGGCCGGGCTCGCTGTTGGCGAGTTCGCCGACGCGTACGTGAAGCTGATCTTTCCGGCCGCCGGCGCCTCCTATCGCGAGCCCCTCGACATCCAGGACATCCAACGCACCCAGCCACCCGACCAGTGGCCGGTGATGCGCAGCTACACGGTGCGTTGGTGGGACTCCGAGGCGGTGGAGCTGGCGATCGACTTCGTCTACCACGGGGATGAGGGGATCGCCGGACCATGGGCCGCGCATGCCAGACCCGGCGACGAGATCCAGTTTCGCGGCCCGGGCGGTGCGTACATCCCGCGCGAGGACGCCGACTGGCATCTGCTGGTGGGAGACGAGAGCGCCTTGCCGGCCATAGCAGCTGCGCTCGAACGGATTCCGGATGGGGTGCCCGCCCGGGCTTTCATCGAGCTGGAGGACGCGGGGGATGAGCAGGTGCTGAAGAGCCCGGGCGACCTGGAGGTCGTCTGGGTGGTCCGCTCCAACTCCGAGCCCGGCGGCATCGTGATGGGCGCGATCGCTCGAGCCGAGTTCCCGCCCGGCCGGGTCCAGGCGTTCGTCCACGGCGAGGCGGGCATGGTCAAGGATCTGCGGCGTTACCTCCGGTTCGAGCTGCAGGTCCCCAAGGAGGCTCTGTCGATCTCCGGCTACTGGCGCCGGGGCAGCACAGACGAACGCTGGCGGGCCGAAAAGGCGGAATGGAATCGCGAGGCAGAGCGCGAGGAGGAGCAGCGCGCGGCCCCAAACCCGGGGTCGGTGTGACCCGCGTCGGCCCGGTGACGAGCTAGCTGCCGATCGCGATGCTCGGGTCGGCGAGCCGCTTCGCGTCCAGCTTCTTCCGGCTGGCGATCAGGGGCTGTACCGGTTCGAGGGAGTCCCACATGTTCATGTGCATAGCGGCGAGCAGGCGACCATCGTCCAGCCAGAAGGCCATGAACTCGCGGCTCGCAGGGTCCCCGCGAATCACAAGTTCGGGGTCCACATCGGGCGCGGCGTACCCGACGTACTCCAGTCCGATGTCGTACTGGTCGGAGAAGAAGAAGGGCAGCGCGTCGTACGCGACATCCTGACCCAGCATGGACTTGGCCGCTGCCACACCACTGTCGTTGGCGTTGGCCCAATGCTCCACGCGGATCTGCTCAGCGAGTATGGGGTGCGGCCACTGGACGATGTCGCCGGCGGCGAACACGTACTGGTCGCTGGTTCGCAGTGCCGCATCCGTGACCACCCCGCGATCGATGTCCAGCCCCGCCTTTCGGGCTAGGTCGAGATTGGGCTGCGCGCCCACGCCGACGACTACCAGGTCAGCGGGCAATCGGCGGCCGTCCGCCAGAACCACGGCGGCGACTTGTCCGTCCCCCTCGAACGACGAGACGCCGCTAGACAGGATCAGATCGACGCCGTTATCCCGGTGCAGATCGGCGAACACCGAGCCGATCTGTTCGCCGACGACCATCTGCAGCGGCTGGGCGGCTGTCTCGATAACTGTTACTTCCGCGCCGTGCTCTCGCGCGCCGGAGGCGGTTTCCAGGCCGATCCAGCCGGCTCCAACGATGACCACGCGCGGTTGCGAACGGAACCTCTCGAGCAGGGTCAGCGAGTCGTCGATCGTCCGCAGATAGCGCACGCCTTCCAGGTCGGATCCGGGTATCGCCAGCCGCCTGGCCGACGACCCGGTAGCCAGCAGCAAGGCGTCGTACGCGACCTGTGATCCGTCGTCGAGGCTCAGGCTCCGCCCGGCAGTGTCCAGGTTGGTCGCCGTCGCCGTCAGTCGCAGTTCGACATGGCGTTCCGCGTACCAGCTCCGATCGTGCAGGGTTGCAACCGCAACGTCGTCGCGGCCCGCCAACACCGCCTTCGACAGCGGAGGCCGCTCGTACGGCAGATGGCGCTCGGCGCTCACCAGGACCAGCGAACCGTCGAATCCTTCGGTGCGCAGGGTCTCGACGGCTCGGGCTCCGGCCAAACCCCCGCCGACAACTACGAACCGCTGATCCGCCTGGGTCATGATGTGCCTCCTCGGCCTTGTGCCTGCCCGACAGCGACAGCCTGAGCCCCCGTGCGGTGCCCGTCAACGTAATCCGGCCATATCCTCAGACGCATGATCACGATCGCTCATGTCAGCGACCCGCATCTCGACGTGACCGATCGCGCGGTGCAGCGGGCAAAGCGGGTCATGGCGTACCTGTCGCTACGCCCCAGCTTGTTCGATGTGCTGCTCCTGACCGGTGATCTCGCCAACGACGGATCGGCTGAGGAGTACGCGCAGATGCGGCCGCTGCTGGACCGGTCAGCCACCCCGGTGTTCACGTGCCCTGGTAATCACGACGATCGAGGGGCCTACCGAGTCGGTCTGCTGGATGAGCCGGCCAGCGACCGGCCGATCAACCGGCTTCATCGCATGGACGGCGCTGTCTTCGCGATGTGCGATTCCACGATCCCGGGTCGGGACGACGGCCGGCTGACCGACGAGACCCTGGCCTGGCTCGAGTCGGAGCTGGGGGAGACGCCGAGCTCCACACCTGTGTTCGTGTGCTTCCACCACCCGCCAGTGGCATTGCACTCCCCGTTCATCGACAGGACCCGCCAGACCGGTGAGGACCGTCTCGCGAAGGTCTGTCAGCGTCATCCGAACATCGTTGCCGTGCTGTGCGGTCACGCGCACACGCCAGCGGCCACCACGTTTGCCGGAAGGCCGCTGATCGTGGCACCGGGGATCGCGTCCACACTTGTGATGCCCTGGGAGCTCGGCGGCGACCTGGACGTGGATGCACCGCCTGGGCTGGCCGTACACGTGCTCGACGACGACTGGCGACTGACCACACATTTCCGCGCGCTGCCCTAGTCCACCTCCTTGACGGGTTCAGGAAAACGGCAATTCGCAGCCTGTCGAGATGGGACAGTGAGCAGCGGTGGCGGGCCCAGGGAGAGGACGGTTCAGGGAGATTTCAGCCCGCGACCGCTGGGACACAGGTGGCGCCGATGCGCCAGATTCCGTATGAAACAGACAGTTGCCGGCCCGGCTAGCCGGAGGGGATGGGCGTGTCGGCCCGAACGAAGGAGTTCGTCTTGACCAGACGAGTGCTCGTGTCGATCCTGGCCGCGGGAACCATGGCCGCGGCGGGGTTGACCTCAAGCCTGCCCGGGGCCAGCGCCGCGCCCAGGCCGACCGCTGCCATGCACGCCGAGAGGGTGTGCGCCAAGACAGTCGAGAGGGGTCACGCCACCTGCTTCGCCGAGGTCCTCGTCAACACCTCGAGGGCCGTACCCAGGACCGCCTCGCCGCCGCCCGGTGCGCTCACTCCCTCGCAGGTGCAGGACGCATACAAGCTCACCGGGCTGCTGTCGAGTGGCCGCACGGTCGCGATTGTCGATGCCTATGGCTATCCCAATCTCAACCGGGACCTGAAGATTTATCGCACGCAGTTCGGCCTGCCGGCCTGCACCAAGGGGAACGGCTGCCTGAAGATCATGAACCAGAACGGCGGAACACAGCTCCCGGCGTTCAACCTCGGCTGGGCTGGTGAGCAGGCGCTCGACGTCGACGCCGTCTCGGCCACGTGCCCCGACTGCAAGATCATCGTGGTCCAGGCCAACTCCAACTCGTTCGCCGACCTCGGCAAGGCCGTCAATACGGCCGCCGCCAAGGCAGGCGTGGTGGCCATCTCGAACAGCTACGGCACTAGCGGCGGTGACGCGGCCGACTCGTCGTACGGCATCTACTACAACCACCCGGGAATCGCCGTCACCGCCTCAACCGGGGACAGCGGCTACCAGGGAGGCAGCTACCCGGCCTCCTCGAGGTACACCACGGCGGTCGGTGGAACGTCCTTGGTGACGGCGGGAAACACGCGCGGATGGAAGGAGACGGTGTGGAGCGGTGCAGGTTCGGGCTGTTCGACCTACAACGCCGCGCTTCCCGTCCAGGCGGGCTTCGACACCGGCTGCACCAACCGAGCGATGGCCGATGTCGCCGCTGCGGCCGACCCGAACCAGGGTGGCCTGGCGGTCTACTTCCCGGTCAGCGCGACGACCTCGACGTGGGCGCAAGTCGGTGGCACCAGCGAGTCGGCGCCGATCATCGCATCGGTGTACGCGCTGTCGGGCCACACCGGCGGGTACCCCAATGCCCTCCCGTACGGCCATCCGGCCGGGCTGTACGACATAAAGTCCGGCAGCAACGGGACCTGCCCTTTGACCCAGTGGTGCAACGCACGGGTCGGCTGGGACGGTCCGACCGGGGTGGGCACTCCTCACGGCAAGGGCGCCTTCTGACACGATGACGAGGTCACCGATCCGGTGACGCCCAGATGGCGCGACAGGCCCCCCGACCCGCTGGGTTGGGGGGCCTGTTCACCAGGAGGTCTTCGATGGATCGGGTCGTACGCGACAACCGGGAACGGCGGCGGTACGAAATCCTCTCGGAGGGTCGGGTCGTCGGGACCTTGACGTATCGCCTGCGAGGCGACGTGGTCTCCTTCCAGCACACCGAGGTCGACAACGCCTACTCGGGAAAGGGATTCGCATCCAGCCTGGTCCGCAGGGCCCTCGACGAGACCAGGAATGCTGGGCGTTCGGTGCTGCCGTACTGCCCATATGTTCGCGAGTGGATTGAGAAGCATCCCGACTTTGTCGACCTGGTTCCGGCGGACAAGAGGCCGGAGTTCGGCTTCGCCTGAGCCAGGGGTCCGTCGAACGTGACCTGGCCACTGTGACAGTAACGGTGTCACAATGATGCTTTCGCCGGCCATCGAGGAGCCACCGTGAGGCGTCAGATCTTCGAGTCCGACCACGATGACTTTCGCGAGGCCGTGCGCACCTTTTGCGACAAGGAGATCGTGCCTCATCACGAGGCCTGGGAGCAGGCAGGAATCGTTCCTCGGGATCTGTGGATGAAGGCGGGTCGCCAGGGGCTTCTCGGGTTCATGGTCCCCACGGAGTTCGGTGGCGGTGGACTGCGCGACTTCCGCTTCAACGCCGTGCTCGCGGAGGAGCTCACCCGCGCCCGCGCGAGCGGTGTCGGATTCATGTTGCACACGGACCTGGTCTCGGGCTACCTCCTCGATTACGGCACGGACGAGCAGAAACATCGGTGGCTGCCGTCGTTCTGCAGCGGCGAGACGATCACGGCGATCGCCATGTCCGAGCCCGAGGCGGGCTCAGACCTGCAGGGCATCCGTACGGCTGCCCGTCGTGACGGCGACCACTACGTGGTGAGCGGGCAGAAGACGTTCATCTCCAACGGGATCAACGCAGATCTGGTCGTCGTGGTGGCCAAGACTGATCCGGCTGCCGGCTATCAGGGCATCTCCCTGCTCGTGCTCGAGCGAGGGATGGATGGCTTCGCGCGCGGCCGCAACCTCGACAAGATCGGGCTCAAGGCCCAAGACACTGCCGAGTTGTTCTTCGACGACGTGCGCGTACCGACCTTCAACCTGCTGGGCGAGGAGGGCGAGGGCTTCATCTACCTGATGGAGAAGCTGCCGCAGGAGCGGCTATCGATCGCGGTGAGCGCCGTCGCCGCCTGTGAGCGGACGCTGGAAGCCACACTGGCGTACGTCAAGGAGCGCACGGCGTTCGGCCGGCCGGTCGGCTCGTTCCAGAACTCCCGCTTCGCGCTCGCGGAGATGGCCACCGAGACCCAGATCGCGCGTGTCTTCGTCGATCGCTGCATCATCGAGCTGAACGCCGGTGAGTTGTCGGTCACCGATGCGGCGATGGCCAAATGGTGGTGTACGGAGCTGCAGAAGCAGGTCGTCGACCGGTGTCTGCAGCTGTACGGCGGGTACGGCTACATGTCTGAATATCCGATATCACGCGCCTACCTGGACAGCCGAGTCCAGACGATCTACGGCGGCACCACCGAGATCATGAAGGAGATAATCGGTCGGTCCATGGGCCTGTAACCGCGATCACGACGGGCTACTCGAGGCTGAGATCGTTGAGGGCGTCCTCGATGCCTCGGTGGAGGGTGGGATAGGCGTAGATCATCCGCCGCAGGCTGGCCACCGGTACTCGCGCATGCACCGCCACCGCGAGCGCCCCGATCACCTCACCGCCAGCGGGCGCGACCACGGTGGCTCCAACCAGCACTCCACGCTCGGCGTCTGCTACGACCTTGATGACTCCCTCGTTGCCCACCTTGTAGATCCAGCCTCTGCTCGTACTCGGGACGGAGGCTGTTCCCGTGTGTACGTCGAGCCCCTGGGCGCGGGCGGCTGCCTCCGTGAGCCCGACCTGGGCTGCTTCGGGATCGGTGAACGTGACGCCTGGGACAGCGTGGTACTCGGCGGTGAGCTCGCCGTCGCCGATGATGTCGTCGACAACGATGTCCGCGTGGTACATCGACATGTGGGTGAATGCTCCGTGCCCAGCGACATCGCCCACCACCCAGACCCCTGGTGCGGCCCGCAGGTGCTCGTCGGTGTCGATGGTGCGCGCGCCTGCGTCGATGCCGGCCGCCGCGACCCCGAGTTCGCGGAGGTCGGTCGCGCGTCCCACCGCTACCAGCAGGTTCGATGCAGTCACCCGCCCGCTGTCGGACAGGCCGACGGCGAAGCCAGACCTGTCATGGCTGATCCGCTGCGCTGTGACTCCCGTGCGCAGGTCCACGCCCTCCGACCGCAGGACTCCCGCCACGATCTCGGCCGCCTCCGGCTCGCTCGCCGGCAGGATGTCATCGGCGGCCTCCACGATGGTCACCGTGGTCCCGAAGCGAGCGAACGCCTGCGCGAACTCCAAGCCGATTGCGCCCCCACCGAGGACGATCAGCGAGTCGGGGACCTCCCGTGCCTGGACGGCGTCGCGATTCGTCCAGTACGGCGTCTCGGCCAGCCCCTCGATCGGGGGGATGGACGGCTCGGTCCCCGGGTTGAGCACAATCCCCTTCCGGACGCTGATGACCTGTTGGCCGGCGTCCGTGTCGACGGTGACCTCGTCAGGGGCGCTGATCCGGCCCGTACCGCGGATGAACCGGCCGCCCGTCGCCTCGAACCGTTTGACGGCGACCGTGTCGTCCCAGTCGTCGGTTGCCTCGTCGCGGATCCGGTCGGCGACCGGGTTCCAGCTGGGATGGACAGAGACATCGCCGGCGAGCATTGGGACACGGTGTGCTTCGGCCAGAGCACCGGCGGCGCGCAGCATCATCTTGGTCGGTACGCATCCGAAGTAGGGGCACTCGCCGCCGACCAGTCGGCGATCGACCCCCACCACGGTCAGTCCTGAGTTCGCCAGCTTCGTGGCAACGGCCTCACCCCCTGGCCCCAGCCCGATCACGACCACGTCTGCAGTTGTCGGCTCCATGGGTTCACTCAACCACGAGAACATCGCCGGCGCCTCGGGCGTACTGTCGGTGGAGTGAGCAACCTCGACCTCAAGCCGCAGGAGTCCGTGTGCGGCGCCCAGGCCGACGAAGGACCCGCAGCCGAGGTCACGGATGCCGTCAAGGTATGGCTCGGCAAGACCACCCAGGTGCGCAGGCTGCTGCCCCACCGGGGCCGTCGGATGGTCGGGGCGTGGTGCTTCGTCGACCACTACGGCCCGGATGACCTTCGGCTGCAGCAGGGAATGCGGGTGCCGCCGCATCCGCACACCAGCCTGCAGACCGTGAGCTGGTTGCTCGACGGCACCGTGTTGCACCGGGACAGCCTCGGCACCGAGGCGCTGGTCCGTCCCGGCGAGCTGAACCTCATGACCTCCGGGATGGGCATCGCGCATTCGGAGGAGTCGGTTGGCAGCGACCAGTTACTGCACGGGGTTCAGCTATGGGTGGCTTTGCCGCATCCCGTCCGCGACAGCATCTCGCCGAGCTTCGAGCAGTACTCCCGACTGCCGCGAGTCGAGGGGGAGGGGTTTGCGGCCACCGTGATCATCGGGTCGTTCGGGGAGGTGTCGTCCCCGGCCTCCGGCCAGACCCCGTTGACCGGTGCCGACGTGGCCATCTCGGCCGGAGCTACGGTGCGGCTGCCGCTACGGCGGGACTTCGAGTACGCCGTGGTGGCCCTGGCCGGCGCTGTGGACGTGGAAGCGCACCCGATAGGGGTCGGGCAGATGATCTATCTCGGAACGGACAGGCCCGAGTTGGCTATGCGCGCGAGCGCGGATGCCAGGGTGTTGCTGCTTGGTGGCGAGCCGTTCGGCGAGGAGATCGTCATGTGGTGGAACTTCATCGGCCGCAGTCATGAGGAGATCGTGCAGGCGCGCGCCGACTGGGAGTATGAGTCGGAACGGTTCGGGGAGGTCACCGGTTTCGACGGCCCTCGGTTGCCGGCTCCGCCGATGCCGAACTCGAGACTCAAGTCTCGCGGCCGGCGTCCATGATCTGGGGGATCTGGGCCTGCAGTCGGGGGGCCAGCAACCGGCCCACCGTTGGGATGGTGACCGTGCCGAGAGCTGCCATCGCCGCGAGGAAGAGCCAGGGCAGCACCGACTGCACGGACAGCAGCCAGGTGAACAGCGCCGGCCCGATGATCGACGCGATCGTCCATGACATCTGGTGCATGGTGAGGTAACGGCCTCGCAGTGCCGCGGGCGCGGCGTCGGTGGAGAGGGCGGCCATGGACGGTGACTCGAACAGCTCGCCAAACGTGAAGACCACCACACCCGCCAGCAGCATCGGGATGGCCGCGATGGCCGGCAGCGACACCACCAGGGCGAGCACGACGAAGGCAGCGCTGAACAGGGCGGCCGAGACTCGCAGGGCCCAGATGGTCGTCCGCTGCTCGATCAGTCGTACGGTCGGGCCCTGGCCAAAGGTGACAAGAACGCAGTTGAGGGCGATAACCACCCCGCCCAGCCACGTCGGGAGCGACAGCGTCTCGACCACGTAAACCGGCAACAGGATGGTCAGGGAAACCATGCTCAGCGTGTACGCCAGGTTTGCGAGAGCCAGGGCTACGTATGGTCGGTCTGTAAGGACCGTTCGCCAGGCTCCTGAGGAGGGTGCGGGACCCGTCGCACGACCGGCGACCGGAGTGATCCAGATCAACCAGCCGGCCAGCGCGAAGCTGGCGGCGTTCATCAACACGATCACGTCGTAGGCCCCGCCGCCTCCGATGGCGACTGCGACGCCCGCGAGCAAGCTGCCCAGGCCAAGTCCGGCATTGCGAACCGAGGTCAGGAAGCCGAACCAGCGCGGCCGCTCGTGAGGAGCGGCGATCTCGGCGACCAGCGGCACGTACGACGCCCAAAAGGCACGCATGCCGATCTCCATGCCCAACGTCACAGCCAACAGGGACCACATGGCGCCGACCAGAGGCGCCGCGGCGAATGCGACGAAACGGATGATGTTGCTCGCGATGAGGACCGGCTTGGCCCCTTTCGCGTCGACAGATCCGCCGAGCACGGGCGACAGTGCCAGTCCGGCTCCCGCAGCGATGGACAACCCGAGCCCTACCTGGGCAATGGACAGCTGGGTCGTCGCGGTGAAGTACAGAACGGTGAACGGCAGGTACAGGCCGGTGCCGACCGTGTCGATCACCATCGCGACGACGAAGGGCCGCCGCCGCCCGACATCAGGTAGTCCCCAACGGCGAGCGCGGCTGCCCGACGTTGGCGAGGTGGCGGTCTGCATCATGACACGCAACCTACAAGTTCAAGCGTACTTGAAGTAAAGGCTTCTTCGTTACGCGGATCGCCCTGCGTGACTCACGAAGGAGGGAGCGCGAAGCCATTAAGGATAGAACTACACAGATGTAGTTTGCAAGCACAATCGCCGTGTTGCGGATGGTTTGTTTGTGAAAAGTGTTCCCTTTGGGGCTGAAGTTGACTAGCGTGGTTCTGCGACAACGCGCGGCAGCGAGTTTCAGGAGGCTGCCCACCGACCGCCAGCCGAGGTCACCGAGCCTATGGGGAAGGGGCTCGGTGATCACAGCGAAGGGGACAGCGAGTGCCTACCGGCAGCAAGATCCGCGGGTATATCGCCGCGGTGATCGTTTCGGCTGTCTGCCTGACGACACTCCCGGCGGCGCACGCCGACGGCCACCACGGGTTCCCGTCCAAGGGCGACGTTGATGCCGCGCAGCAACGGGTTGCGAACAAGGCCAGGGACGTCGGTGCCATCGAGGCCGATCTGGCCGTGGCCGACCAGCAGCTGGACCAGTTGCGGGTCAAGGCTGAGATCGCTGTCGAGGCGTACAACGGCGCGATGTACAAGCTCGAGCAGGCCCGCAGGGCCGCGCGCATCGCCACGGCAAAGGCTCACGCCGCTGCCAGGAAGGTTGCCCTCGAGCGCGACCGCATCGGCAGGCTGGTGGCCGGGGCCTATCAGAGCGGAAGTGTCGTCCAGCAGTTCGGCATGCTGCTGCAAGCCGACGGCACCCAGACCCTGCTCAGCCAGTACAGCGCAACTGCCTCGGCGCAGTCTTCGCTCAATGCAGAGTACGACGCCTTCTCGGCAGACAGCACCGTGGCGCACGTGTACCAAGCCGAGGCGAGGCGAGCGGTAGCCGCGCGGCACGCGGCGGCCCTGCGCGCGGCGGCTCTGAAGAAGCAGGCGGCGGCGGCGGCCGCGGCCCAAGAGAGTGCCGTCGCCAGCATCGACGCGCGCAAACATGAGCTGATCGCCGAGCTGGCCAAGGCGCAGCACATCTCGATGCAGTTGGCCGAGGAACGTCAGGCAGCCCTGGAACGCATCCGCAAGAGGCGGGCCGAAGCGGCCGCCGAGGCAGCGGCAGCGGCAGCGGCAGCCGCAGCCGCCGCGGCCGCCGCGGCCCAGGCTGCCGCGCACCACCACCACGGCGCCGGCGGCGCCGGCGGCGCCGGCAATGGTGGCAATGGTGGCGGTGGTGGCGGTGGTGGCGGTCACCCACCAGGCTCGTCCGGTGACGCCAAGGTCGCTGTCGACTTCGCCTACGCCCAGCTCGGTGAGCCCTATGTCTGGGCAGCAGCGGGACCGGATGCCTGGGACTGCTCGGGTCTGACGATGGGCGCCTGGGCGGCTGCCGGCGTCTACCTGCCGCACTACTCCGTCTCCCAGTACGCCCAGTCTCAGCACATCAGCGAGACTGAGCTGCGGCCGGGTGACCTGGTGTTCTGGGCTTCCGATCCCGGCAATCCCGCGACGATCTTTCATGTCGGTCTGTACATCGGCGGTAGCGACATGATCGCCGCGCCGGCGCCCGGTGAGTACGTACGCGTCGAGAACATCTACGACTGGGAGCAGCCCGACTTCTTCGCCCGCCCCTAGCCGAGTGACACGTTGCCGCGTGTGACTCGTTGCTCTGCCACAAAGTGTCACGGTAATGCTGTCCAGTGGCCGGTCTGACTACCGGAACGTCGCTTTTTGCGATGCCCGACCGGCACCGGCGGTTGAGTCGGGGCAATCAATGCGGCTGAGAAATTAGTGCGGCTGCGCACCCTCGGTGTCCAGCGCATCACGGGCCCGCTTGTAGGACGCCTCGATCTCGCGCTCCGCGTCGAGCCGGCCGACCCAGCTGGCGCCCTCGACGGACTTGGCGGGCTCGAGATCCTTGTAGACCTCGAAGAAGTGCTGGATCTCCAACCTGTCGAACTCCGCCATGTGGTGGATGTCGCGCAGATGCTCGAGTCGCGGATCGGTGGCGGGGACGCAGATGACCTTGTCGTCCGGGCCCTTCTCGTCGGTCATCCGGAACATCCCGATTGCCCGGGACAAGATCAGGCACCCCGGAAAGGTCGGTTCCTGCAGCAGCACGAGCGCGTCGAGCGGGTCGCCGTCTTGTCCGAGGGTGTCCTCGATGAAGCCGTAGTCGGCGGGGTACTGGGTCGAAGTGAACAGGGTCCTGTCGAGCCGGAGCCGACCGCTGACATGGTCGACCTCGTACTTGTTGCGCTGCCCCTTGGGAATCTCAACGAAAACGTCGAAGTTCACGGTGCCAACCCTTCATCAGGTGCCTGTGACCGCCGGGCTGACGGTTCGTCCGCTCCGACCGGAGGCTACGGCTAGTGTCCCGTACGGATCGCCAACCGCATATCCCGGCAGGAGCATGAGTGTCTGATCGTGACGGCGTCGGGCGGCCACGGTCCCAGGCGGGGCGGGCGGCCGTCGTCCTGATGCTGTGCGTCGTGCTGTTGCTGGGAGCCCTCGGGTACGGGGCGTACCGGTACGGCTGGGTCGACGGCCTCGTGGGTCAGGACGACGAACCCCTCAACCCGGTGGAGGTCGCGCCGCCAGCCGCGTTGACGCTGCCGAAGGCTCCACCAGCGCCGCTGGTGCTGCATGCGGACTCGAGTGCGCCGACCCCCGACCGCTCGGCCGTGCAAGCCCTGCTTCGGCGCGTGACCGGCGACCCAGACCTGGGCCGGCACCTCGGAGTTGCCGTCTCCGACCTCACGAATGACCGCCAGGTGGCCAGCCTTCAGGTTGGGAAACCCGAGCTGTTCACCCCGGCGTCCACCCTGAAGCTGCTCACCACGGCCACCGCCCTGCAGGTGCTCGGGCCGGGCTACCAGTTCACAACGTCCACGGAGCTCGCCCGCCACGAGGTGGTGCTGGTGGGCGGCGGCGACCCGCTGCTCGCCCGACGTTCGTTGAGCCCGAAGGTAGCGCTGGAGGCAGGGTACGATCCGGCGTCGCTCACCGAGCTGGCCACGAGAACCGCGGTCGCCCTGCGCCAGCGGCATATCGAACGGGTGAAGATCGGCGTCGATGCGACGCTGTTCACCGGTCCACCGGTGAACCCTCACTGGGAGGGCGACTACGTTTCCACCGCCGTTGTCTCACCGATAGTCGCGCTGCTCGCCGACCGGGGTTACACCTCGGCGGCATCGGGCACGCGCGCAGCCGGCCCCGCGCTGTCCGCCGGGGATGCGTTCTCCCAGGCGCTGCGGCGGCGCGGCATCACGGTGACGGGTAGCGCGCGGCTGGATCGGGCTCCGCCATCGGCGGACCCGCTTGCTCAGGTGAACTCGCCGCCGCTGGACCAGGTCGTTGAGTACGTGATCAGTGCCAGCTACAACGAGGGGGCCGAGGTGTTGCTGCGCCAGGCAGCGCTCGGCGCCGGCCGGCCGGGCTCGTTCGCGGGCGGCGTGGCGACCGTGCGCGCCACCATGCGCAGGCTCGGAGTCACGCTTGGTGGCGCCGTCATCTATGACGGCAGTGGCCTGTCCCGGCACGACAGGCTTCCGCTCGCCACGCTCCTCGATGTGCTCAGGGTCGCGGCCAGTCCGGACCGGCCCGCCCTGCGAGCGGTCATCACAGGGCTGCCGGTTGCTGGATTCACCGGAACCATGGCGGCACGGTTGCTGGAGACCTATGGCGCCCCGGGCCGGGGCTTGGTACGCGCCAAGACCGGCACCCTGACCGGGGTGACCGCGCTGGCCGGGCTGATCCAGGATCGCGACGGGACCCTCCTGGCGTTCGCCGCGCTCGCGGATCGCGTGCATCCGATCGAGACGCTCGGCGCCCGGGCTGCGCTCGACCGGATCGTCGCAGCGCTGGCGACCTGTGGTTGCTGACACCCCGTACCGTTGGCGCTATGAGTGCAGCACACAGCGACGCGGATCCTCCCCAGATGATCGACTGGGATCTCGCCGTCGCCACCGCAAACCGCATGATGCGGACCGGACCTGAGGTCTCTCGCGAGGAGGCCGAGCAGGTCGTGGGCGACCTGCGCCAAGGAGCAGCGGACTCGACCGCGCACGTCTGCGATTTCACGGGTCTGGCGGCTGAGACGGCCACCGCGCCGGTGGTCGTCGTGGACCGTCCCGGCTGGGTGCAGGCCAACGCTGACGGCTTCCGCCATGTGCTGTCCCCGCTGATCGCCAAGATGGCTGAGAAGAGGCCCGAGCAACACGCACTCATGACGGCGATCGGTTCGCGGGTGACGGGGGTCGAGGCAGGCACCTTGCTGGCCTTCCTGTCGGGCAAGGTGCTTGGTCAGTTCGACCCGTTCTGGGGTTCCAGCGACGGGGCCGGCACTACCGCCGCCGACGGTGCTGACCCGGGTCACGTGGGGAGGATGCTGCTCGTCGCCCCGAACATCGTCCAGGTCGAGCGTGAACTGGACGTCGACGCTGCTGACTTCCGACTCTGGGTCTGCCTCCACGAGGAGACCCACCGCGTGCAGTTCACTGCCGTGCCCTGGCTGCGCGCCCACGTTCGCCAGGAGATCGCCACCTTGGTTGAGGCGACCCCGCTCGATCCGGCCACCATCGCCAGCATGTTGCGAGACGGTTTCGAGCGCGTCGGCAAGGCCTTGCGCGGCGAAGGTGAGGCGTCCCTGCTCGATCTGGTGCAAACCCCGGAGCAGAAGGCCGTACTCGATCGGCTGACCGCCATCATGTCCTTGCTGGAAGGCCACGCCGACGTGGTGATGGACGGCGTCGGACCTGCGGTGATCCCAACGGTCGCGCACATCCGCGCGCGCTTCCAGGAGCGCAGGCAGGGCGGCTCGCCACTGGACCAGCTGTTGCGCAAGCTCCTGGGTCTGGATGCGAAGATGCGGCAGTACCGCGAGGGGGCGACCTTCGTACGCGGAGTGCTCGACCGGGTGGACATGCCCGGGTTCAACGCCGTCTGGACCGGGCCGGAGACTCTGCCGACCAAGGACGAGATCACCGATCCGGCCGGCTGGGTGCGGCGCGTACACGGCTGACCGGACTCGCTGTGACTGGCCGGCTCGACCCAGCCGTCGCCGACACGCGGCGCGCGGTGCGCACCTGCCTCGCAGACCTCGAACCGGGCTCAACCGTGCTGGTCGCCTGCTCGGGCGGCGCGGACTCAGTCGCGCTGGCCGCCGCGGCGGCGTTCGAAGGCCCGAAGCTTGCGGTCTCGGTGGGTGGGGTGTCGGTCGACCACCAGCTGAGAACCGGATCTGACGAGCCGGCCCGGCTGGCTGCCAAGACCATGGCCGAGCTTGGCCTCGACCCGGTCGAGGTGGCGCCGGTCGAGGTGCCGGCCCACGGCGGCGGCCCGGAGGCAGCCGCTCGCGTCGCTCGGTACGAGGCCCTCGACGGGGTGGCCGACCGGGTCGGCGCCACCGCCGTCTTGCTCGGCCACACGCGAGACGACCAGGCGGAGACGGTGCTGCTCGGGTTGGCCCGAGGGTCGGGTGGACGTTCGCTGGCCGGCATGCGCGCACGGGTCGGCCGATTTCGGCGGCCGTTCCTGGGGCTCTCGCGGGCTACCACGCAGCGGGCGTGCGCTGCCCAGCAACTGGCGGCGTGGCAGGATCCGCACAACGACGATCCGAGGTTTGCACGCGTGCGCGTCCGAAACGTGGTGCTGCCGGTGCTGGAGGCGGAGCTCGGACCTGGGATCGCCGCGGCGCTGGCGCGTTCGGCCCGGCTGCTCAGCGACGACGCGGACCTGCTCGACAGCCTGGCCGAGGACTTGCTCAACCGGGCGGCGACGGCCTCGGGGCTGGACGCCGGCGCGCTGCTGGAGGCGCCGGCGGCGCTGCGCAGTCGGATGCTCCGGATGGCGGCCGTCGCGAGTGGCTGTCCGCGTACGGATCTGACTGCCGAGCATGTGCAGGCCGTGGAGTCGTTGCTGACCGCCGGCGGACGACACCGGAGCATCGATCTGCCCGGCTCTGTGCAGGCGGTCTGCCGTGGGGTCGAGGTGAGGTTCGTACGCCGGGATGTGGGAGGCTGACCGCGTCGATGCCCCCGCGCCACTTGGAGACCTGGGTGGACGAGTCCCATATCCCAGAAGACCTGACGAAGGTCCTGTTCACCGAGGAGCAAATTCAGGCCAGACTGGGTGATATCGCCCGACAGATCGAGCACGACTATGCAGGTAAGGAGCTGCTCCTGGTCGGCATCTTGCGGGGTGCTGTGATGGTGATGGCCGACCTGGCCAGGACGCTCAACCGTCACGTGGAGATGGACTGGATGGCGATCTCCTCGTACGGGGCCGGCACCGCATCATCTGGCGTCGTGCGCATCCTCAAGGACCTCGACACCGACATCACCGGTCTCAACGTGCTGCTGGTCGACGAGATAGTCGACACCGGGCTCACCCTCTCCTGGCTGACCACCAGCCTGGCTCCGCGACATCCGGCCTCGGTCGAGATCTGCGCGCTGCTGCGCAAGCCCGATGCCCAGCAGATGAGTGTTGACGTCAAATATGTCGGATTCGACATCCCCAACGAGTTCGTGGTCGGGTACGGACTCGACTACAACGAGCGCTACCGCAACCTCCGATCGATCGGGACACTGGCTCCACAGATGTATTCGTGACCACGAATAGTGCAGACTTGTCGAGCCTGAGACACTGGGAGTGAAGCAGGTGTGCCCGGCACCCCGGGCAGCTAGGTGTTGGCCAGTCAGGACCTAGATCACAGGTTGGTAGAAGGGACGGAGCCCTGGCTCCGATTCATGGACCTCAAGCGCATCTTCCGCAGCCCCTGGCTCTGGATCGGCCTGGGAGTCATCGGCGTGCTGTTCGTCTTGCAGGCGGTGTCCTCCAACACGGGCTACAAGGACGTCGACACCTCCACCCTCGTCGGGTACATCCAAGAGGGCAAGGTCAAGGAGGCCACCTTCGTGGCCGGCGACCAGGAGCTCCAGGTCACCCTCGACAACGGTGAGAAGGTCAGCTCCCAGGTTCTCGTCGCCCAGCAGGTTCAGCTGCTGGACCAGATCCAGGCGAAACAGGCAGACGGCGGTGGCACGTTCGACGTCCAGGTGTCACATCCCAGCTTCCTGGGCACGTTGCTGCAGGCGGTGTTGCCGTTCGTACTGATCATCGTCGTGTTCTTGATCTTGATGAACAGCGTCCAGGGCGGCGGGTCGCGCGTGATGAACTTCGCGAAGTCCAAGGCGAAGCTGATCTCCAAGGACACGCCGAAGACGACATTCTCCGATGTGGCCGGCGTTGAGGAAGCGATCGAGGAGCTCGGCGAGATCAAGGAGTTCCTGCAAGAACCTGCCAAGTTCCAAGCGGTCGGGGCCAAGATTCCCAAGGGCGTGTTGCTCTACGGCCCGCCTGGCACCGGCAAGACCCTGCTGGCCCGTGCGGTTGCCGGTGAGGCGGGCGTGCCGTTCTACTCGATCTCGGGCTCCGACTTCGTCGAGATGTTCGTGGGTGTTGGCGCCTCACGCGTACGCGACCTGTTCGAACAGGCCAAGGAGAACGCTCCGGCCATCGTGTTCATCGACGAGATCGACGCCGTGGGCAGGCATCGTGGTGCTGGTCTCGGGGGCGGTCACGACGAGCGCGAGCAGACCCTCAACCAGCTGCTGGTCGAGATGGACGGCTTCGATGTGCGCGGCGGGGTCATCTTGATCGCGGCCACCAACCGGCCCGACGTCCTCGACCCGGCGCTGCTGCGCCCCGGACGGTTCGACCGCCAGATCACTGTTGAGGCACCCGATCTGGACGGCCGGTTCAAGATCTTGCAGGTGCACTCGCGCGGCAAGCCGATGGCCACCGACGTCGACCTGTTGGCGGTGGCTCGCCGTACGCCCGGCTTCACCGGCGCCGACCTGGCCAACGTGCTCAACGAGGCCGCGCTGCTCACCGCGCGCGAGAATCGCCGGCTGATCGACGACCGCAGCCTTGACGAGGCCATCGACCGCGTCATCGCGGGCCCGCAGAAGCGCAGTCGGCTGATGAGCGACCAGGAGAAGAAGATCACCGCTTACCACGAGGGTGGTCACGCGCTGGTGGCGGCTGCATTGCCCAACAGCGACCCCGTCCACAAGGTGACGATCCTGCCGCGCGGGCGTGCGCTCGGCTACACCATGGTGCTGCCAGACCAGGACAAGTACTCGACGACACGCAACGAGATGCTCGACAAGCTGTCCTACTTGATGGGTGGCCGGGCAGCCGAGGAGCTCGTGTTCCACGACCCGACCACGGGCGCCGCCGACGACATCGAGAAGGCCACCAGCCTGGCCCGCGCCATGGTCACCAAGTACGGCATGACCGAGCGGTTGGGCGCCATCAAGCTCGGCGACGAAAACTCCGAGCCGTTCCTGGGCCGTGACATCGGGCACACCCGCAACTACTCCGAGGAGATCGCTGCGGCGGTGGACGAGGAGATCAACGCCCTGATCAACAGTGCCCACCAGGAGGCCTTCGACGTCCTGGTCGAGAACCGCGACGTACTCGATCACCTGGTGCTGCAGCTGCTGGAGAAGGAGACGCTCGACAAGGCGCAGATCGCGCGTGTGTTCGACCCGATCCAGCGACGTCCAGAGCGTCCCGCCTGGACCGGCTCGGCCACCCGCGTCCCCTCGGAGTCCGGCCCGGTGGATGCGCCCGAGGCCTCGACCAACGGAACCAACCCGCCCAAGACCGGTTTGATAGTCGCGCCAGCGCCCGCAGGCGAGCCCGACGTGCACCCGGCCCGCACGAGCGAGCCGCCGACTCGCCCCGAGGTCTGACCAACGTGTCCACCGGCCCGGTCGACGCGGTCGCGCGCGCGGACGATCGGGAGGTCCCCGCGTTCGACCATCCCCGCGCGGTCGCTGCCGTCCGCGAGTTGTTGATCGCGATGGGTGAAGATCCCGATCGCGACGGTCTGCTCGACACTCCTCGCCGAGTGGCGCACGCGTACGAAGAGATGGTCTCCGGCCTGCGGCAGCAGCCCGAAGAGGTGCTGACGACCACCTTCGACCTTGGCCACGACGAGCTCGTGCTGGTCAAGAACATCGAGGTCTGGTCGCTGTGCGAGCACCACCTGGTGCCGTTCATCGGGGTCGCCCATGTCGGCTACATCCCGAGCGAGGACGGACGCATCACGGGTCTCAGCAAGCTGGCTCGGCTGGTCGACGTCTACTCGCGGCGTCCCCAGGTGCAAGAACGTCTTACCACCCAGGTCGCCGACTCTCTCATGCGCGTTCTGCGTCCGCGCGGCGTTATCGCGGTGTTCGAGTGCGAGCACCTGTGCATGACGATGCGCGGCGTGCGGAAGCCGGGTGCACGCACTGTCACCAGCGCGATGCGTGGCATGATGCGCGCACCGGCCACCCGTGCAGAGGCGATGAGCCTGATCCTCGGTCATTGACCGTGGATTCCAACCGATCGGTCACCGGGTTGCCGCGGCGGTCACGACCGCTGGTGATGGGGGTCGTCAACGTCACTCCCGACTCGTTCTCCGACGGCGGCCTGTTCTTCGATGCTCCGCTCGCGATCGAGCATGGGCTGCGGTTGCGTGAGCAGGGCGCCGACATCGTCGACGTGGGCGGCGAGTCGACCCGCCCCGGCGCGGAGCGGCCGCCGGTCCAGGAGGAGCTGCGCCGGGTGATTCCGGTGGTGCGCGCGCTGAGCGGGGCCGGAGCGACCGTGTCGGTGGACACCATGCGTGCCGAGGTCGCCGCCCAGGCGGTTGCCGCCGGTGCGCAGCTGATCAACGATGTGTCCGGTGGTCTGGCGGACGCCGCATTGATGCCGCTGGCGGCGGAGTCGGAGATCCCGTACGTCTGCATGCACTGGCGTGGCCATTCCACCGTGATGGAGCAGCGCTCAACGTACGGCGACGTGGTCAAGGACGTCATCGATGAGCTGACGCCACGGGTGGAGGCGGCGCTGGCCGCCGGGATCACTCGCGACCGGCTGATCATCGACCCGGGTCTCGGGTTCGCCAAGAGGGCGGAGCACAATTGGGACCTGCTGCAACGGCTGGCGGAGCTCGAGGTGTTCGAGTGTCCGATCCTGGTGGCCGCCTCCCGTAAGCGGTTCTTGGGATCGCTGCTGGCCGACCCCACCTCGGGCGAGCCGCGGCCGGTGACCGAACGTGACGTTGCGAGCGCTACCGTGTCGGTCTTCGCCTGGTTGGCCGGCGCCTGGTGCGTACGCGTACACGACGTCTTGTCGACCATGGACGCATTGGCGGTGGCTACCCGGATGGGATGCGCGGAGTCGTGAGCGCTGAGCTGGAAGCCGACGTGCTGGCCGTGAACGCCGCCTTCTATGCGGCGTTCGAGTCGGGCGATCTCGACGGGATGCGGCAGGTCTGGGACGACAGGCAGGACGTTATCTGCGTACACCCGGGGTGGAGCCCGGTGCGTGGAGCCGCCGCGCTGCATCGGTCGTGGGCGATGGTGATGGCCAGCACGCCGTACATCCAGTTCATCCTGACCGACGTGATCGTCAGTGTCCGAGGCGATGTGGCGTCGGTCACCTGCAGCGAGAACGTCCTCGCAGCGGGTGGAGAGACGCCGGCCGCGGGCTTCTCCGGTGGGCAGGCTGTGGCGACCAACCTGTTCCGGCTGACGCCCGCCGGTTGGCGGTTGTGGATCCACCATGCATCCCCGGTACTGTCGCAGGAACGCGGGGCGCTCGATGGAGGGCTGGATCCATGACTCGTGGGGAGCACACGATGGATCGGCTGGCTCTCCGCGGGATCCGTGGCTTCGGGCATCACGGGGTCTTCGACTTCGAGCGGGCCGACGGGCAGGAGTTCGTGGTCGACGTGGTGCTCGGCGTCGACACCCGCGCCGCGGGTGAGACCGACGACCTGGGGGAGACGGTTGACTACGGCCTACTTGCCAAGGGGGTGAAAGCGACCATCGAGTCTGACCCGGTGAACCTGGTCGAGACACTTGCGCAACGGATCGCCGACCTGTGCCTCGGCCAGTCCGTCGTGCGATGGGCCGAGGTCACGGTCCACAAACCTGACGCACCCGTTGACGTGGCGTTAGACGACGTCGCGATCACGATTTACCGGAGCCGAACGTGACAGAGACACCCAATCCGCACATCATTGACGCCGAGACGATGACCGGCCAGCTGCGCCCGATCCGGCGAGCCGTACTCTCGCTTGGCAGCAATCTTGGCGAGCGTCTGGCGAGCCTGCAGGGCGCTGTCGACTCGCTGGCAGATACTCCCGAGGTGTCGGTTGTCGGTGTGTCTCCGGTATACGAGACCGACCCGGTCGACGCGCCTGCGGGGTCCCGGGACTTCCTGAACGCGGTGATCGTGGTTGAGACCACCTTGCGGGCCAGGACCCTGCTCGACCGCGCGCAGGCCATCGAGGATGCCTTCGGACGAGAGCGGGGTCGGGGCACCGAGCGCAACGCGCCTCGCACGCTCGATGTCGACCTCATCGTGTACGGCGACCGCCGTTATGACACCGATGATCTCGTGATCCCGCATCCGCGAGCTCCCGAGCGGGGGTTCGTACTCCGTCCCTGGCTCGATGTGGACCCCGCGGCGGAGATCCCGGGCCAGGGCCGGGTCGCTGACCTCATCGACTCGGTCGACTTGACGGGAATACGTCCCCGCGAAGACCTCGAGCTCGACCAGCAGTGAGTGAGCGCACCGGCCGGATCCAGCCCACTCGAGCCAGAACCCTGCTCCTGCTGGGCGGTTGTGGGGTCGTCATCGGATGGTTCTCCGTGCCGGTCTTCGAGACGATCCAGACCTCTGCCCCGACGGTGGGCTGGCAGTCCGTGCTGGCCTTGGCGTTCCTGGCCGCCGTTCTGTTGGGCACCGCCTGGTCGACCTGGCGGGCGCTGCATCGGCTCCAGCGCTACATCGAGCCGCACCGGGCTGTCAACCTGCTGGTCATCGCCAAGGCGAGCGCGCTGGTGGGCGCCCTGGTCGCCGGCGGGTATCTCGGGTTCGGCGCCCAGTTCCTCGACTCGCTCGACATCATGCTGCCCCGGCAGCGGGTGATCCGGTCCGGGCTGGCCGTCCTCGCCTCCCTGGCGATGATGGTCGGCGGGCTGTTGCTGGAGCGCGCCTTGAAGGTGCCGGGCGAGCCGGAAGAGGATTCAGGCGTTTAGCGCTCTCTTGGCGGCGTGGTTCAGTGGCAGCCGGGCCTGAGGCCCTTACGATGCCCGCATGTCTGTCCGACGTCGTCAGCGCAGTTTTCGCCTCACGTTCGCCGTCGGCCTGCTCGCTCTTGCGGGCCTGGTCGTGTTCGTCGCCGTGGCCTACAAGGACGCCACGTGGCTGTCGGGCGCTGCCGTGTTTGGGCTGTCTTGCGGAGTGGTGGCCACCAGAACCTTCTCCAACGAGCTGGCGGATGTCCGGCGGGAGCACGCACGTGATCGGGTCCGCCAGGCCGACGCGTACGCCCAGATCGCAGAGGAGCGGGCAACCGAGCACAAGTCGTTCGTGTCATCGATGAGCAAACGACTCACCGATCGCAACCGTACGATCTCTCACCTCAAGGGCACGGTCCGGCTCTGTGAGAGCCGGATCCAGCAGGCTGAGCATCGCGTCAAGCGCGAGTCCAAGCGAGCCAACGAGGCCCAGGAACAACTCGCCGAGGTCCTGTCGGAACGGCACGATCTCGAGGCCGAGGCAGCGGCTCTGATGGTGGCGAGTGGCATCATCGAGGACGCCGCCGAGATGCCCGCGATCGTCAATCTGATGGCGTGGGAATCGAGGGTTGCAGCCGCCGCCAACCCCAATGCCGCCGCAGCCAACGCCGGGGCCACCGCCGGGGCCACCGCTGGTGCCACCGCCCGCGGCACCGAAGCCGCCACGCCTTCCGCCGCCTCCGACGCCTGACCCATCGCCCATCCGACACTTATTCCCCGCGATCCGACACTTATTCCCCACCCCAGACATCGATCTCGTCTGAGACCAGGGGATCGAGGTCAAGCCTGAAAAGGCTGGCCATTGTCGCCGTAGAGGGTGGCAACATGATCGTGAACATGCTGGTACCTCAGCAGGCCCACTCCCTCGAAACGCAGCCACCCATATCGACGGCCACGTCGATATCATCGAGTTCGCAGATCCAGACCCGTCCTTCACCGACATTCGGCTCGTCGCCGTAGTAGTCATGACCCCGGTGCTGACGAAGTCCACCTGAGAAGTGGGTGCCTCCCGGCCAGCCTCGTGAATCAACCCCGCGGGTTGCTCAGATAAGTGTCGGATCGCGCGGAATAAGTGTCGGATCGCGCGGAATAAGTGTCGGATCAGCAAAAGGGGGTTATTTGTCGATGTCACCGACGACGAAGAACATCGATCCCAAGATCGCAACCATGTCGGCCACCACACACCCCGCGAGCACCTCGGGCAGCACCGCGATGTTGTTGAACGACGCCGACCGCAGCTTCATCCGCCATGGCGTCTTCTCCCCACGCGACACCAGGTAGTACCCGTTGATGCCCAAGGGGTTCTCGGTCCAGCAGTACGTCGCACCCTCCGGCGCCTTGAGGATCTTGGGGAGCCGGACATTGATCGGCCCCCGCGGCAGCGACCGCAGTCGCTCGATGCACGCGTCCGCGAGGTCGAGCGACACCCTGGCCTGGTCGAGCAGCACCCGGAACCGGGCGTAACAGTCGCCCGCCTCCCCAGTCACGACGCGAAGCGCGCCATCAGCGGCAAGTTCGTCGTACGCAAGGTACGGCTCGTCGCGCCGCAGGTCGAAGTCCACACCGGACCCCCGAGCGATCGGTCCGGAGACGCCGTACGCCTCGATCAGCTCGGGGGACAGCAACCCGACGCCGCGGGTGCGCGCCAGAAAGATCTCGTTGCCGAAGATGAGCTCCTCGATCTGCGGCAGCCGGGATCTGACGGCTGCAACGGCCGCAACCGTCCGGTCGAGCCAACCTGCGGGCAGATCCTCCTTCAGGCCGCCGACCCGGTTGAACATGTAGTGCATGCGCCCACCCGAGATCTCCTCCATGACCTGTTGGATGGTCTCCCGCTCGCGGAATGCGTAGAAGATCGGCGTGATCGCACCCACTTCCAAGGGGTACGACCCCAGGAACATCAAGTGGTTGAGTACCCGGTTGAGCTCGGCAAGCAGCGTTCGGGTCCAGACGGCCCGGACCGGGACCTCCATGCCGAGCATCCGCTCAACGGCCAACACGACTCCGAGCTCGGAAGAGAATGCGGACAGCCAGTCGTGGCGGTTGGCGAGCACGATGATCTGGCGGTAGTCCCGTACCTCGAACAGCTTCTCCACACCGCGATGCATGTAGCCGATGATCGGCTCGCAGTCGACGATGCGCTCGCCGTCCAGCGTGAGCTTGAGGCGCAGCACACCATGAGTGGCCGGATGTTGTGGTCCGATGTTGAGCACCATGTCGGTGGTCGCGAGATCTGCTCCGCCACCCCGTTCGTACGACCCGAAGCCGGCAGCACCAGCGCCCACACCGACGATGCGCTGCTCATGTTGGAGCTGCTCCCGCGACTGGGTCACGGGGTACATCGTGGCACGCGGGGCGCAGGTACTCTCACGGGCATGGATCCGCTGTTCGCCCCGCCGACGGAGCCGTGGCAGCGGGTCTCGCCAAAACTCGCGACGATGCGCATCCTGGAGGCGGCAGCACTGGCGGTGCTGGCGGCGACAGCGGCCATCGTGCTGGCCTGGCTCAGCCCTTTGCCGGGATGGCTGGGATCCGTGGGCTTGGTTACTGCCGTCCTCGGTGGGGCGCTCGGGAGTGTGCTGCTGGTGCGGAACGCACGTTCATGGGGGTACGCCGAGCGGGCAGAGGACATCTACGTGACGCAAGGTGTCATGTTCCGGCGGCTGGCCGTCGTGCCGTACGGCCGGATGCAGTTCGTCGATGTCACGGCCGGTCCGGTCGCCCGACTGTTCGGAGTTGCCGAAGTCCATCTGCACACCGCCAACCCGGACACGAATCTGCGGATCCCCGGACTGGTTCACGATGAGGCGATCAGACTGCGGGACCGCCTGACCGCGTTGGGCGAGAGCTCGGCGGCCGGCCTGTGACCGAGGCCGGCCCCGTTCCTCGCCAGGGCAAGAGGCTGCATCCGCTGACCCCGCTGCTCCGAGGGGGCATCTTCGTGGCGGCGGTCGCCTTTGGGGTGACGCAGCAGATCGTCGTCGATCACCAGTTCACCTGGCCCGCTCTGACTCTCGGGGGTGCCCTCCTGCTCGGGCTCGTCTACGGCGGCTTCTCGTGGTGGTTCACCCGGTTCTACATCGACCAGGAGGAGCTGCGGATCGACTCGGGGGTGCTGGTACGCCGCTCGCGGCGGATCCGCATCGAGCGACTGCAGGCCATCGATGTCGTACAGCCGCTACTAGCCAGAATCTTCTCCCTCGCCGAGCTGAGGCTCGAGGTGGCCGGCGGCGCCAAGACAGAGGCCCGGTTGGCGTTCCTCCCGCTCGACGAGGCCCGCCGCTTGCGAGGCTTCCTGCTGGCCAGGTCGCAGCAGCGGGCCGAAACCGGGGGACAAGACGCGACGACGGAGCAGCCGGTGCGGCCGGAGGAGACGTCGATCGCCGCTGTCGGCCCTGCGATGCTGCTGGCAGCGGTCCTGTCGACCACCAGGTGGGTCATCGCCTTGGTCTCGGTCCTGGTCGGCCTCGTGGTCATCGCCGTGACAGGGACCTGGGTGGCCTTGGCTGCCGCGGTGCCGAGCCTCCTCGGGGTCGGAACGGGGATCCTGCAGCAGTTCGCCAACGAGTTCGCGTTCACCATCAAGTCCACCGGGCAAGGGCTGCGCATCACCCGCGGATTGTTCGACCTGACCTCGCAGACGGTGCCGATCCAGCGCATCCAGGCAGTGTCGATCGTTCAGCCGGTGCTCTGGCGTCCGATGGGTTGGGTCCGCGTCCAGGTCGACATCGCGGGGTACGGCGCCGGCGACAGCGCAAAGGCCGTCCTGACGACGACGCTGCTCCCCGTCGGGCGGCGTCCGGTCGCAGAGGTGGTTGTGGCCAGAGTCCTGCCAGGCGTGAACGTACGAGCGATCCCCCTATCGCCGGCGCCACGACGGGCTCGGTGGGTGCGGGTCATCGGGTGGTGGACCCTTGGAGTCGGCGTCGACGATCGAGCCGTGGTGACTTCCCAGGGGTGGTTGACCCACGTGTGGTCTGTCGTACCGCACGCGAAGATGCAGTCGGTACGTCTGCACCAGGGACCGTGGCAGCGGGCCCTCGGGTTGGCGACGGTGAGCATCGACAGCCCACCCGGTCCCGTGCACGCCGTTGCGCTGCACAGGCCGGTCACCGAGGCTCGTTCGATGCTCGAGCGGCAACTCGAGCTGGCTCGCTCAGCTCGGGCGACCACGCCTCGCGAGCATCGGTAGTTCCACGCCCTTGGCGTGCAGCACCCAGCCGAAGGCGCCAAGCCCGTGCTCGGCAGTCAGCTCGGCGGCTTGCGTCGCCGCTGACAGAGCCCGTACGTATCCAACCGGGTCGGTCGACGCCTGGTCGAGTGGCGGACGGTCGCCGCGTACTCCCAGACTGCGCAGGGCCGACCTCTGGCTGGTCAGCACGCCACCGCCCGCATGGATCAGCGAGTCGAAAGAGACATGCGCGGTCACGTCGCGGGTGCCGTCCGGTCGCGGCTCGACCTCGCGCCCGACCTGGTAGGAGCGCAGCGAGCCGAACGTCGGTCGGGTGTCCCGCGTGTGGCCGTAGTCGATGGCGACCGCCAGCCCGCGGCCGACGCGAGTCGCGAGATGGGCCCAGGCTTGGTCTCGGCTCAGCCCGACCTCGGCGCGCCAGCCGGGCTCGGTCAACGGCCACCACCGATCGAGCCAGCGCTGATCCTCCTCCGATGGCGGATCGCCCAGGGCCTCGGCACCGGTCACGGGGTCGACGTGTACGACCCGGATCTCGCCGTCCTCCGCGTACTCGACGACCTCACACGGCACGTTGTCCAGCCACTCGTTTGCGATGACCAGGCCGTCGACGTGCTCCGGAAGCTCTGTCCGCCAGCCGATCTGGTCTGGGAGGCTGCGGGGCCGCCCGGCGATCTCGACTCCGATGAGCTTGAGCTCCGGCGCGGTTTCGCCCAGGCGGCGCAGCAGCTCGCCGCGGCCGGCACCCACATCGACCACGGTCTCCGCCCGGACCTGACCGGCCAGTCGCAGAATCGCGTCGGCGAACAAAGGGGAGGTGTGCACGGAGGTACGGAAATGTGCCGCCGGACTCTCCCGCCGGTAGAACTTCGCCGGTCCATACAGCGCGTCCTGCCACGCCTCGTGCCACGTCGGCCAAGGGTGCGTCACGCAACGCACGCTACCGGTGGTGGCGGTGTGCATCGACCCACGCCAGGGTTGTGACGGAGCCCACGGGAACAGACATACCCCCAACACTGTTCGACGAAATAGGCTGTCCTCACAACAGATTCTCTGTAGCCGTGTAACCGTCTGGTACCCCACCCGGGACTGGAACGAAAGGCGAAGCAGATGACCCGCATCGGGGTTGTGGGCGCCGGCCGTGTCGGCGCCGTTCTAGCGGCCGCGTTGCGAGCGGCCGGTCATGAAATTGCCGCAGTCGGCGGGGAGTCCGCCGCGTCCCTCACCAGGGTCGAGACCCTGCTCCCCGGCATTCCTGTGCTCAAACCGTCGGCGGTGGCCAAGGCATCCGACGTGTTGTTGCTGACCGTCCCGGACGACTCACTCGGCAACGTTGTGCGCATGTTGTCGGCATCCGGCGCGATCCGGGCGGGGCAGTACGTCGTTCACACCTCCGGGCGTCATGGCACGAACATCCTGCAGCCGGCTGCTGATCGGGGGGCGCTGGTGCTCGCCATGCATCCCGCGATGACCTTCACCGGCACCGACCTGGATCTCGACAGGCTGGCCGGGTGCGTGTTCGGGGTCACCGGCGATCGAGGTCTCCGGCTGTTCGCCGAGAGCTTGGTCGCCGACCTGAAGGGACGCGTCGTCTGGATCGAAGAGAGCGACCGGGCGCTCTATCACGCGGCCCTCGCGCACGGCGCCAACCACCTGGTCACCCTGGTAACGCAGGCCATGGATCTCCTGCGCGCGACCGGTGCAGAGGATCCCGCAGCCACCCTGCGGCCGTTGCTGACGGCGGCGCTCGACAACGCGCTCACCTATGGCGACGCCGCGTTGACGGGCCCCATCGTCCGCGGCGACATCCGCACGGTTCGCGCTCACCTCGTCCAGCTGCGCCGGATCTCTCCGGAGACGCTGGAGAGCTACGTCGCGATGGGTCGGGCGACCGCCAACCACGCCGTCGCGGACGGACGGCTCGACCCGTCCCGGGCGGCCGCGATGATCACTTTGCTCGACGACGCCCTGGTCGTCACCCACACATGACGATGCTCGTCGCCCGTACTCGCGACGAACTCGACACGGCGCTCAAGCCGTTCCGCACGGACCAGGCGGGGATCGGGTTCGTCCCCACGATGGGCGCGCTGCACGCCGGCCACGCCGCACTGATGCGCGCGGCCCGCGAGCCTGCATCCGCGCTGGTCGCCTCCATCTTCGTCAACCCGTTGCAGTTCGGGCCGGACGAGGACTTCTCGAGATACCCGCGGCCGTTCGAGACTGATCTGGAGCTCTGTTCGGCCGAGGGAGTCGACGTCGTCTTCGCCCCTCCGTACGACGTGGTCTACCCCACCGGCGACCCCGCTGTGACCGTCGACCCCGGGCCGTCGGCAGACGACCTCGAAGGCGTCAGCCGCCCCGGCCACTTTCGCGGCGTGCTCACCGTGGTGGCCAAGCTGTTCGGTTTGGTACGCCCTGACCTGGCGGTATTCGGTCAGAAGGACTATCAGCAACTCGCCCTGATCGAAGCAATGACGCGCGACCTGAGCATGGCGATCGAGATTGTCGGTATCCCCCACGTACGTGAGCCGGACGGGCTCGCCCTCTCCTCGCGCAACACCTATCTCGCTGCTCACGAGCGCGAGCAGGCGCTCGCCTTGGTGGCCGCGCTCCGCGCGGGCGCCGAGGTGGGCTCGGCCGGTCCGGATGCTGTTCGGCGGGTAGGGCGCGCAGTGCTCGAAGCGGCCGTCGGCGTCGACCTCGACTACTTCGAGGTACGTGCCACCGACCTCGGTCCGGCCCCCGAGTCAGGCATCGGTCGGATGCTCACCGCGGCCCAGGTGGGCGCCACCAGACTCATCGACAACATGGCGGTTCAACTCGGTATGCACAACGGGGAGGAATGATCGTTGTCGCTGCGTGCTTGCGTCCGCCGAGGTGTGCGCTATATCGCGCACGGGGTTGCGGACGCAACAGGCGGTAGATCGCAAGTGGGCGCCATCGCCGACGCGTGGAACCGCAACGGCATTGGTTCGGGTGCACCACAAGCTGATGAGCGCGCTACCAGACCGCCGATCCCGGTCGGGCATCGCAAAATGCGACGTTCCGGTAGTCGACCGGGTCAGCGAACAGCATCACCGTCACACTTTGTGGCAGAGCCGGCCCCCGCAAACCCGGTCGGCGCCCTGAGACGAGTGCCTGCGTCGCATGACAGGGCGCCAT
>JBDUDR010000006.1:0-45786 GCA_040002845.1 Nocardioidaceae bacterium | reverse complement strand
CACGTCGAGCCTTCGCCAGATTGGTGGCTTGGCGTGCTCCAAGTCGACCCGAACGCGGAGGATCCCGGGCTCGTTGCGACGTGGCTTCCGCAGTGATGGACGCTGCTCGGGCTCGGAGGGGACGCGACCAGCGAACACGGGGAGCTGGCCGGTAAGTTCCTTGAGGTCATCGAGCTCCATGCCGGCGATGGCTTCTTGGAATTGCCGCTGGAGGTCGGCTGGGTCAGGGTCTCGTCCTGTCACGTTCCGAACGCTACCGAGGCGGGCGACGAGCAAGGTGGCTTGCCTGGGCGTGGTCCACGTCCGGCACTGCTCTGCACCTGTGGAGGTTGACGCCCGACGATCCAGGAAGGGATGCCCGATGACGGACTCACCGGTTCCCGCGACCGCACCTCGCCTCCTGACCACCGACGAGGCGGCCGACTACCTGAACGTGCCGGCTCGCTGGGTGGCCGAGGCCGCGCGGCTTCGACGGGTGCGTTGCACGCGGATAGGCAAGCACGTCAGGTTCAGGATCGAACATCTGGAGGAGCTGGTAGCGGCAGGGGAGCAGCCGATCACGAGTCCGCCGGTTCGGTTGACGGCTGTGCTGAGCCACAACCGACGACGTTCACGCATCTGACCCAGCTTCACGTGTCGTCACGGAGTCGACCGCGCCTCGGGGGCGCGACCATCGGATCGGCGTCCTCACGCGGGCGCCCGAAGCCTGCGCCCCTGACCCAGCCGTCCGGCCAGCGCTCGCCAGCGGCCGCCGCCAGCTGTTTAAAACCTTCGGCGCGAGCCCGGTTCTGTGCGTCGCTTCCAGCACCGAAGGTCTCGGTCTGCATACCGCCGGAACGGGTGCCGCCGAGGCGGCAGCGGACGATGGCCGAGGTGCCTCCGTCGGACCGTTTCTTCTCCTCGATCCAGGCCATATCGCTCGCCTCCCGAACGTGCTCGGTGCACCACTGGTGCACCACTGGAGGCAATCCTAGACCCCTGAAAATGATGAAAGACCAGGTCAGACCTGGTCTTTCTTGGTGTCCGAGGGGGGACTTGAACCCCCACCCTCTATACGAGGACTAGCACCTCAAGCTAGCGCGTCTGCCTATTCCGCCACCCGGACAGCGCCGCGGCAAACACCCACTGCGGCGCCGCAACTCTAGCAAACCGCACACTATCTCCGGTCACCTCCAAGACCCTCAGGTCGATCCACCGCTCGGGTGCAAGATGGGGCCATGACCCAACGCACCAGCTACACACCCGAGGCCGAGGTCGTCGAGATCTGCCGGGACCTGATCCGGCAAGACAGCTCCAACTTCGGAGATGGCCAGGGGCCCGGAGAGCGGAGCACCGCCGAGCACGTGGCGACGCTACTGGAGGACGTCGGCATCCACACCGATGTGTACGAGTCGGCGCCCGGTCGGACGACCCTGGTGGCCCGGTGGGGCGACCACAGCCGAGGCGACGCACTGCTCGTCCACGGCCACCTCGATGTGGTGCCCGCCCTGGCCGGCGACTGGCAGGTCGACCCGTTCTCCGGGGAGATCCGTGACGGGTACATCTGGGGCAGGGGAGCCGTCGACATGAAGGACTTCGACGCGATGATCCTCTCGGTCGTGCGCGCGAGAACCACGGCGGACGCTGCACCGGAACGTCCGATCGTGCTCTGTTTCACCGCCGACGAGGAGTCCGGGGGCGGGCAGGGCGCACATTGGCTCGCGGACCACCACCCCGAAGCTCTCGAAGGCTGTACGGAGGCGATCGGGGAGGTCGGGGGACACTCGGTCACCATCAACGGGCAACGTCTGTACCTCATCGAGACGGCCGAGAAGGGAATGTGCTGGCTGCGGCTGCGCGCGAGAGGCACGGCGGGCCACGGATCGATGCTGCATCCCGACAACCCGGTCACCGCCCTGAGCGAGGCGGTCGCACGGATCGGGCGCCACGAGTGGCCGGTGCAACTGACGGACACGATGACCGCGCTGTTCACCGAGGTCGGCAACATCACCGGCGACGACCCCACCGACCATGAGGCGATCCTGCGGCGCTTCGGGGTCGCCGGACGCATGCTAGGAGCCGGCATCCGCAACATCTCGAACCCAACCATGCTGGAGTCCGGCTACAAGCTGAACGTCGTGCCCGGAGAGGCCGTTGCGTACATCGACGGACGTTACCTACCGGGCACCAAGGACGAGTTCCTCGCCACCTTGCAGACGTTGCTCGGCGAACAGGTCAGCATCGAGCCCGTGCACGACGACATCGCGTTGGAGGTTCCGTTCCGGGGGGATCTCGTCGACGCGATGCGCACGTCGCTGCTCGAACACGACCCCAGCGCCCGAGTGGCGCCGTACCTGATGTCAGGCGGCACCGACAGCAAGGCGTGGAGCAAACTGGGGATCACGGGGTACGGCTTCTCGCCGCTCCGACTGCCGTCCGACCTCGACTTCAGCGCGCTGTTCCACGGCGTCGACGAACGGGTGCCGATCGACGGACTGGAGTTCGGTGCAAGGGTGCTGGACAGGTTCCTCGACCTGGCCTGACGACATCCCCTAGTAGGTGCGAGTCACCCGGATGATCTTGCGCCGCAGGATGATCCGACGACTGCCATCCGGGAACATCCTCAGGCGGTCGAGCTCCCAACCGCCGTACTCCGCATGATCTGTGAGCAGGCGTCGCACCATTGCACGCGGCAGCGTCCGCGGGAGCGAGAACCGCCTGAACTCGTACTCCATGGTGCTCATCATTGTGCCGGACGCCGCCGAGGCCGGCTCAGCGCTCTGGGTATCCGACGCAGGGGGCAGAGATGTCGTCGAGCGCGACGACGATCTCCTCGGGTAGTTCGACGTCCTCAGAAGACAGCGATGCAAGCAGCTGCGCGGCCGTCCGGGCGCCCACGATCGCCGACGTCACACCGGGGCGATCGCAGACCCATGCCAGGGCGACCTGGACCGGGGACAGGCCAAGACCGTCCGCCGCCTTGCACGCTGCCTCGACGATCCCGTGCGCACGATCGTTGAGGTACGCGCCCACGAACCCCTCCAGATCAGGGTCGGCGGACCGCGAGTCGGATGGCGTGCCGCTCCTGTACTTGCCGGTCAGCACGCCGCGACCCAACGGCGACCAGCACAGGATGCCCAGTCCCGCATCCTGCGCGGCCGGCACCACCTCACGCTCGATGCCGCGCTGCAGCAGGGAGTACTCCACCTGGGTCGAGGCCAGCGGTGCACGGTCAGGCCAAGCTCGCTGCCACGTCGCAGCCTTCGCGGTCTGCCAACCGCTGTAGTTCGACACCCCGACATAGCGCACCCGCCCCGATGTGACCGCCAAGTCCAGGGCGGACAACGTCTCGTCGAGCGGAAACTCGTCGAGCCAGACGTGCACCTGCCACAGATCCACGTGGTCGATGCCCAGCCGGCGGAGCGAGCGATCGAGCTGGTTGAGCAGCCGCCCGCTGGACACGTCGGCAGCAGACCGTCCGTCCAGGCGTTCGACGCCGGCCTTGGTGGCGAGCACGACCTCGTCGCGATCGACGGTGTCGGCCAGCACCGCTCCGAGCAGCTCCTCACTGGCACCGCCGACATAGTTGGCAGCCGTGTCGACCAGAGTTCCCCCCGCCTCGATGAAGGCGGTCATCTGCTCACGTGCTTCGTACTCGTCGGTCTCGCGACCCCAGGTCATGGTGCCCAGACCCAGCCGGGACACCTGCAGACCGGTCCGGCCGACGAATCGCTGGCGCATGCCGCGAAGGCTAGTCGAGTGAGCGCGAAGTTCGCGCAGTAGGCTCGCCGCGCACAGCGCCCATAGTCGGCGGGAAAGGCGTGTGTTCATGCGGCTCGGAGCCAACATCGGCTACCTGGTGGGACGCGACCCACGAGTCCACCTGGAGCTGGCCAAGCACGCTGACGCCCTCGGCTACGACTCGGTCTGGGTGGCGGAGGCCTATGGCTCCGACTCGCCCACGGTGCTGGCCTGGATCGCGGCTCAAACCACGCGGATCGACATCGGGAGTGCCGTCATGCAGATCCCCGCCCGCACACCTGCAGCGACGGCGATGACAGCGGCCACGCTCGACATGTTGTCGGCGGGCAGGTTCCGGCTCGGGCTCGGTGTCTCCGGCCCCCAGGTGTCCGAGGGTTGGCACGGCGTTCGGTTCGACAAACCGCTGGGAAGGACCCGCGAGTACGTCGAGATCGTCCGGGACGCGCTGGCCCGCAAGACCGTCCGGCACGAAGGCGAGCACTTCCCGCTACCCCTGCCGGACGGGCCGGGCAGACCCCTCAAGCTGACTCTTCATCCGGTACGCGAGACGATCCCGATCTACCTGGCCGCGGTCGGCCCCAAGAACCTGCAGCTGGCCGGCGAGATCGCCGACGGGTGGTTGGCGATCTTCTTCTCACCGGAGTACGCCGGCGAGTCGATGGTGCATATCGCGGCCGGCCTGGAACGCTCGGGTCGTACCGTCGCCGACTTCGATGTGGTGCCGAGCGTGCCGGTGGTCGTCGGGGACGATCTGCAGGCATGCGCCGATGAGTTGCGGCCGTACGCCGCTCTCTACATCGGCGGGATGGGAAGTCGCGAACGTAACTTCTACAACCAGCAGGCCATCCGGATGGGGTTCGAGGACGCTGCGAGAAAGGTTCAAGACCTGTACCTGGCGAGGCAGCACAGGGAGGCGATGGCCGCTGTTCCGTTCGAGTTCATCGACCAGACGAGCCTGATCGGGCCCGTCGAGCGGATCAGTGAGCGGCTCGACGCGTTCGCCACGGCTGGCGTGACCACGTTGAGCGTGACCAGCCCCTCTTCAGATGCGGACATCCGCCAACTGACACTGCGGGCGGTCGCCGAAGCGTTGGACACCAGCGGACTCGGAGACTGACGTGGATCTGCTCAACGCGATCATCCTGGGCATCGTCGAGGGCCTGACCGAGTTTCTGCCGGTCTCCAGCACCGGTCATCTCACGATCGCCGAGAAGATGCTGGGCCTGGAGATCGACGACAAGGCGGTCACGGCGTTCACTGCAGTGATCCAGATAGGCGCCATCGCTGCGGTGGTGGTCTTCTTCCGCGCCGACATCTGGCGGATCATCCGGGGCTGGTGCCGGGGGCTGTTCCGGCCTGAGTGCCGCGGCGACTTCGACCACCGGATGGGCTGGTACATCATCTTTGGCTCCATTCCGATCGGCGTCGTCGGCCTGGCCGGCAGGAACCTGGTCACCGGCCCGCTGCGAAACCTGTGGTGGGTCGCCGGCTCTCTGATCGCGTGGAGCTTCGTCCTGGTTTACGCCGAACGCCGCGGCGATCAGGAGCGGCGGGAGCGCGATCTCACGTTGACGGACGCCATCGTCATCGGTCTCGTCCAGTGCATCGCGTTGGTCCCGGGCGTGTCGCGCTCCGGGGCCACCATCTCCGCCGGCATGCTCCGGGGACTCGATCGAGTTTCCGCTACCCGCGTCTCGTTCTTTCTCTCCATCCCGGCGTTGGTGGCAGCCGGAATCTTCGAGATGAAAGACGTCGCCGGCTCCGGCATCGGACTTACCGAGACCCTAACCGCGACTCTCGTGAGCTTCGTGGTCGCGTACGCCTCGGTGGCCTGGCTGCTGAGGTTCGTCGCACACCACAGCATGAGTGTGTTCGCCGTCTACCGGGTCGCAGTCGGCGTGGCGCTGCTGGTGTTGCTGACCACGGGAGTCATGACCGCGACCTGATCGGAGAGGTCAGAGCCAGTTGGCCTTGCGGAAGAAGCGGTAGAGGCCCACGCACGAGACCACCATCACCAGCATGGCCAGCGGATAGCCAAGCCCCCAGCCAAGCTCCGGCATGTGAGCGAAGTTCATGCCCCAGATCCCGGCTAGCATGGTGGGAACCGCGGCGATCGCGACCCACGCCGAGATGCGGCGCATGTCGTCGTTCTGCTGCACGTTGACGCGGGTCATGTGCGCGTTGAGGATGCTGCTCAGCATCGAGTCGAGGGTCTCGATCTGGTCGCTGACCCGCACCACGTGGTCGAGAACGTCGCGGTAGAACGGGATCGCCTTCTGGGGGATGTTCTTCACGCCACCTGTCACGATCCGTTGCAGCGGCTCCCGCAGCGGGATGGCGGCCCTGCGGAACTCCAACAGTTCCCGCTTGAGCGTATAAATCCGCTCAGCATCGCTGGTTCGCTGGGGTGAGAACACAGAACGCTCGACTTCGTCGACATCCTCCTCGAGCTCGCTCGCCACCACCTCGTACTCGTCGACAACCCGGTCACACACTGCATAGACAACGGCTGCCGGCCCGTGTCCGAGAACAGTGGCCCGGTGCTCCAGATAGCTGCGGGTGCCGGTGAGCTCCGCGCCGGAACCGTGCCGCACCGTGACGACGTAGTCCTCGCCCACGAACACGTTGATCTCGCCGGTCTCCACGGCATCGTTCTCGTCGACGTACCACAGGGTCTTCAAGACCAGGAACAAGGCCTCGCCATAGCGTTCCAGCTTCGGCCGCTGGTGCGCCTCGAGCGCATCCTCCACGGCCAGCGGATGCAGGTCGAACCTCTTGGCGATCCTGCCCAGCTCTTCCTCGGAGGGGTTGTGCAGGCCGAGCCAGACAAAGTCGTGTTCTCCGGTGGCCGCCTCGAGCACGGCTTCCAGATCCCGGTCATCGCGCACCGGCACACGGACCCCACCTCGGTACACCGCGCAGTTGACCATCATGCCCTCATTGTGCCCGCAGGGCGGCCGTTGGGCCTGGTTATACACGTAGGGTTCGGGCGTGGCGATCGTCGTGCTGACAAGACATGGACGCTCGGGTGCGAACGCGGCTGGGCTACTGGCCGGGCGCAGTCGCGGCGTCCATCTCGACGCGGTCGGTCGCGGGCAGGCAGAGACGGCAGCGCAACGGCTGGCCGGCCTCCGGCTGCGGCAGATCGTGACGAGCCCGCTCGCGCGATGCCGGGAGACGGCCACAGCCCTGGCACGTCAGCAGGGTCGGCGGGTACGCCCGCGGGTCGACAAGCGGCTCGTCGAGTGCGGCTACGGCGACTGGACCGGTCAGAGCCTCAGCTCGCTCGCCGAGGAGCCGCTGTGGAAGGTGGTCCAGCAGCATCCCTCGGCGATGGTCTTTCCCGGTGGCGAGTCGATGATCGACATGCAGCGCCGCGCGGTGTCCGCGATCCGTGACTGGGATGCGACGGTGGAGGCGAAACACGGACCCGACGGCATCTGGGCCGCAGTCAGCCACGCTGACGTGATCAAGGCCATCCTCGCCGAGGCGCTGGGTATGCATCTCGACATGTTCCAGCGGATCGTGGTCGACCCAGGATCCATCTCCGTCATCCGGCTGACGGCGCTGCGGCCCTTCGTACTCCACCAGAACGACCACGGCAGCGACCTCGCGTACCTCACGGCCAAGCCCAAGCACCGACGCAAGTCGTCCGATGACGCCCCCGTGGGCGGGGGCGCCGGACCGGGCTCGGCATAGGGTTTCACCATGGCTGTCGTCATCCATCGCTACGACCCACCTGAGCGATTTGTCGCGGGCACCGTGGGACCGCCCGGGCAACGGACCTTCTTCTTGCAGGCCAGAGCCGGTAGCCGGGTGACGAGCGTCGGGCTCGAGAAGGAGCAGGTGGCCGTGCTTGCCGAGCGGATCGGCGACCTGCTCGACCAGGTGGCCGATCAGACCGACGTCGACACGACGGCAAACAACGACCCGGTTGACGCCGAGCCGCTGGAGCAGCCGATCGTCGAGGAGTTTCGGGCCGGCACCATGACGTTGGCATGGGACGGCGACGACGAGATGGTGGCGATCGAGGTGTTTCCGGTTGACGAGACTCCGGACGAACCGGCGGCCGGCTCCGAAGACCCGCCTGAGGAGCCTGCCGTGGAGCCAGAAGTCGACGAGCTCTTGCTGGTCCGCGTGCCCGCCGCCACCGCTCGCGGTTTTGTGAGCCGAGCGCTGGCGGTCGTGTCCGCCGGCCGCCCGGCCTGCCCGTTCTGCGGCGGCCCCATCGATCCCGACGGGCACCTGTGCCCGCGGGCCAACGGATTCCGACGAACCTCGCAGTGACCGAGCAGATCCTCGAGCTGCTCCACCAGGGAGAGATCAGCGTCGAAGGTCGGCTGATCGAGGCGTCCAACGCGACGTTCTACGGCCGGGTTCGTGCCGGCGGTCGTGAACGCGCTGACGACAGCATCGAATGCATCTACAAACCGATTCGCGGTGAGCGACCGCTGTGGGACTTCCCCGACGGTTCGCTCGCCGGACGGGAGGTGGCCGCGCACGCCGTCTCACGAGCCAGCGGCTGGGACATCGTCCCTCCCACGGTGATGCGCGACGGCCCCTTCGGTCCGGGCATGTGCCAAGCCTGGATCGATATCGACGACTGCGAACTGGTCGATGTCGTGCCCTACTCGTCGACTCCCGACGGCTTCCTCCACATCCTGGATGCAGAAGACCGTCGGGGGCAGGCGGTCTCGCTGGTGCACGCGGACCGCGTCGACCTGCAGCGGATGGCACTGTTCGACATCATCGTGAACAACGCGGATCGCAAAGGCGGGCACGTGCTCTCCACACCGTCGCACGTCTACGGGGTCGACCATGGAGTGTGCTTCCACGTCGAACACAAGTTGCGCACCGTCTTGTGGGGGTGGGCCGGGCAGGCCATCGCCGACACCCTGTTGGATGCGCTAGCGGCGCTCCGAGAACAGTTGACTGAGGGCCCGCTGCAGGCTGAGCTGGCCGACCTGATCCGGGTCGACGAGATAACGGCTTCTGTCCGGCGGCTGGACCGCCTGCTGCGGAACCGGGCCTTCCCAGCACCGCCCAGCGGAGGCTGGCCTGCGATCCCGTGGCCCGCGATGTGAGCGATGCTTCCCATTTGCCGTCGGTCTGGACAAGGCGGGGACGCGCGACCTGCCGGTTAGGCTTTCGGGCATGCAAGCGTGGTCCTCGCCCAGGCTCGGGCACCATCGGCTGGACAGGTTCGGGCCTGCACCGGCGGTCCGCCTGCACGACGCGGCCACCGGCTCGCTGATCCAGACCGAGGGATCGGACCCAGCCCGGTTGTACGTCTGCGGGATCACCCCTTACGACGCGACCCACCTCGGTCATGCAAGCACATACGTCGCCTTCGACGTGTTACTGCGGGCCTGGCACGCGTCCGGGAGATTTGTGGAATACATACAAAATGTGACCGACGTTGACGACCCTTTATTGGCGAGAGCCCATGAAACGGGGGAGGACTGGGAGTCGCTGGCACACCGCGAGACGCAATTGTTCCGCGACGACATGACCGCGTTGCGAGTTGTTCCCCCAGATCACTACATCGGCGCGGTCGAGTCCATTCCACTCATCATCGACCTGATCGAGCAGCTGCGGGAGCGAGGCGCCGTCTACAACGTCGACGGCGACCTGTACTTCGCGGTGTCTGCCGATCACAGCTTCGGCGCCCTCAGCGGGCTCGACCGCCCCGAGATGATCCGCCTGTTCGCGGAGCGTGGGGGCGATCCTCAGCGATCAGGAAAACGCGACCCGCTGGACTGCCTGGTCTGGACGCGGCAGCGCCCGGGGGAACCAGCCTGGGCCACCCGGCTGGGGACCGGCCGCCCCGGCTGGCACATCGAGTGCACGGCCATCTCGCTGCACTACCTCGGGATGCCGCTCGACGTGCAAGGCGGCGGGAGCGACCTGGCGTTCCCCCACCATGAGATGTGCGCTTCCGAGGGCCAGGTGGCCACGGGACGAAGACCGTTCGCACGGATCTACGCCCATGCGGGGATGGTGGGTCTCGACGGCGAGAAGATGTCGAAGTCGAAGGGCAACCTGGTCCTGGTGTCCCGACTGCGAGCCGACGATCACGACCCGATGGCCATCCGGCTCGCTTTGCTCGCTCGCCACTATCGCAGCCAGTGGGACTGGACGGCCGACGAGCTCGAACAAGCCGGCCGCCGGCTTCGGACGTGGCGTGCGGGGCTCGATGCTGGGGGGAGGGACGCAACCGGGCTCGTGAAACAGGTGCGGGAGGCCATGGCGCACGATCTTGACGCGCCGGCGGCACTGGCGGCGGTGGACGCCTGGGCGGCGGAAGCCCTGTCGGTGTCGTCGACGTCGACGCTCGAACTCGATGCAGCAGGCGCGAGCGAGGACGTACGAGCCGTCATTGATGCGAGCCTGGGAGTCGTGATCTAGCGCCAACCGACCTCACCGATCGCGTCAAGACCCCCCGTGGTCGCCCTCGGCCTGGCGGCGCTTGAGGTATCGCTCGAACTCCCTGGCGATGGCGTCGCCGCTTGCCTCCGGGAGGTCGGAGGTGTCCTGTGCCTGTTCGAGCGACGCGACGTAGTCGGCGATCTCGGTGTCCTCACCTGACAGCTCGTCCACGCCCCGCTCCCAGGCCCGCGCCTCCTCGGGAAGTTCGCCGACGGGGATCGGGAGGTCGAGCAGGTCCTCCAGCCGACCCAGCATGGCCAGCGTCGCTTTGGGGCAAGGTGCCTGAGACACGTAGTGAGGGACTGCCGCCCATACGGACAGGGTCGGCAACCCCAGCGCCTGACAGGCATCGGCGAACACGCCGACGATCCCGGTGGGACCTTCGTACCTCGCCTCCTCCAGCTCGAACCGCGCGGCCACCGAACGATCCGTGGCCGTCGCGGAAACCGGAATCGGGCGTGTGTGCGGCACGTCTGCGAGCAGCGCCCCCAAGGAAACGATCTGTTCTACGCCCAGCTCGTCGGCGACGCCGACCAGGTCGCGGCAGAACTGTCGCCAGCGCATGTTGGGTTCGACACCACGCAACAAGACCAGATCGCGGTCGTGGTCGCCGATCCGCGCCACCGCGATCTGGGTGGTCGGCCAGGTGAGCCGGCGGTCCCCATCCGAGTCGAACGACACGATCGGCCGGTTCACCTGGAAGTCGTAGTAGTCCTCCGGGTCGAGGGTCGCCACCAGTGTCGTCGGCCACAGACCCATCAGATGATCGAGCACCGAGGAAGCGGCGTCGGCCGCATCGTTCCAGCCCTCGAACGCGGCGATGAGGACCGGGCGAGTCAGCTCGGGGTAAGGCTCCAACTCGATCACCCGGCCAGCCTACGACGCGATGCACACGGCGCTCACCAGGTGAGACGGGTGACCGCGATCCGAGAAGAGCCGTCCAAGGGCCGGACATCCCCCGGCTAGCCTGGGATCTGACCAGCGGTAACACCGAGAGGAGTCATCGTGCCAGCAACTGCTGCATCCCTGCGAGAAGCGCTGCGCGAGCGCGTAGTCGTAGCGGACGGGGCCATGGGCACGATGTTGCAGGCGCACGATCTGAGCCTGTCCGACTTCGACGATCTCGAGGGCTGCAACGAGATCCTGAACATCACGCGCCCAGACGTCGTGCGCGCCATCCACGATGCTTACTTCGAGGTGGGCTGCGATGCCGTCGAGACGAACACGTTCGGTGCGAACCTGGCGAACCTCGGTGAGTACGGCATAGCGGACCGCATCTACGAGCTGGCCCGCGCAGGGGCATCCATCGCCCAGGATGCCGCGCGGGCGTGGTCGTCCGAGACGCAGCCACGCTGGGTGCTCGGGTCAGTCGGACCGGGCACGAAGCTGCCGACTCTGGGCCACGTTGCGTTCCGTCAGCTCAGGGACGCATACGCCGAGCAGACCCGTGGTCTGATCGACGGGGGCGCACACGCCATCTTGGTGGAGACTGCGCAAGACCTGCTGCAGGCCAAGGCGGCAGTCATCGGTGCCAAGCGGGCGCTGGCGGCAGCGGGGTCGGACCTGCCCGTCATCGTGGAGGTGACGGTCGAGACGACCGGCACCATGTTGCTCGGCACCGAGATCGGAGCAGCCCTGAGCGGCCTCGAACCCTTGGGCATCGAGCTGGTGGGCCTGAACTGCGCGACCGGCCCTGCGGAGATGAGCGAGCACCTCAGGCACCTGTCGCGTCATGCATCGCCCGGGATCGCGTGTATGCCCAACGCAGGCCTCCCGCAGCTGACCGCGGACGGCGCCAGCTATCCGCTGACATACTCGGAGCTGGCCGACGCCCACGACACGTTCACCCGGGAGTTCGGGTTGGCACTCGTCGGCGGTTGCTGCGGTACGACGCCCGAACACCTCCGTGCCGTCGTGACCCGAGTCGGTGGCCGGGGGCTGGCGAGCCGGAAGGTGCACCGCGAACCGGGGGCGTCGTCGCTCTACCAGCATGTGCCCTTCCGCCAGGACACGGCATTCCTCTCCATCGGTGAGCGCACGAACGCCAACGGCAGCAGGGCCTTCCGGGACGCGATGCTGGCCCAGAACTGGGACAGCTGCGTTGAGATCGCCCGGGCTCAGATCCGAGACGGTGCACACGTGCTCGACCTGTGCGTCGACTACGTGGGTCGCGACGGCGCGGCCGACATGGCTGAGGCTGCCTCCCGGCTGGCCACCTCGTCCACCCTCCCGATCATGCTCGACTCCACCGAGGCGAACGTCGTCGAATCCGGTCTGGAGCGACTGGCCGGCCGTTGCGTGGTCAACTCCGTCAACTACGAGGACGGCGACGGCCCCGGGTCGCGCTTCGCCAGGATCATGCCGATCGTGAAGGAACATGGAGCCGCTGTGGTTGCCATGACGATCGACGAGGATGGCCAGGCGCGGACCCGGGATTGGAAGGTGCAGGTCGCCTCCCGGCTGATCGACGATCTCGTGAGCAAGTGGAGCCTGCGCGCAGACGACATCATCGTGGACTGCCTGACCTTCCCGATCTCGACCGGCCAGGAGGAGACCCGTCGCGACGCCCTGGAGACGATCGAGGCGATCCGCGAGGTGAAGCGCCGCTATCCCGAGGTGCAGACCACGCTCGGCGTGTCAAACGTCTCCTTCGGGCTCAACCCAGCGGCCCGCGTGGTCTTGAACTCCGTGTTCCTGCACGAGTGCGTGAAGGCGGGCCTGGACTCCGCGATCGTCCATGCAGCAAAGATCCTGCCACTGTCACGCATCCCCGATGAGCAGCGCGAGGTGGCGCTGGATCTGGTGTACGACCGCCGCCGAGATGGCTACGACCCCCTTGCGACCTTCCTCGACGTCTTCGCTGACGTCAAGGCCGCAGACGCCCGTGCGTCGCGCGCCAGCGAATTAGCCGCGCTGCCGTTGTCGGAGCGGCTGCAACGGCGGATCATCGACGGCGAACGGAAGGGCTTGGAGCCCGATCTCCAACAGGCTCTCGACATCGGCCACAGTGCCCTCGACATCATCAACGACCATCTGCTGGCCGGCATGAAGGTGGTTGGCGACCTGTTCGGCGCCGGAGAGATGCAGCTGCCGTTCGTGCTCCAGTCGGCCGAAGTCATGAAGGCGGCAGTCGCTTACCTCGAGCCGCACATGGACAAGACCGACGAACAGGGGAAAGGCACGATCGTGCTCGCAACGGTCAAGGGTGACGTCCATGACATCGGAAAGAACCTGGTCGACATCATCTTGTCCAACAACGGCTACACAGTCGTCAACCTCGGCATCAAACAACCGGTCTCGGTGATCATCGACGCAGCCACGGAACATGCCGCCGATGTGATCGGCATGAGCGGGCTGCTGGTCAAGAGCACAGTCGTCATGCGAGAGAATCTCGAGGAGCTCAACCAGCGGGATCTGGCGAGTCGATGGCCCATCCTGCTGGGGGGAGCTGCCCTGACCCGTGCCTATGTGGAGCAGGATCTCGGACAGCTCTTCGACGGCGAGGTGCGTTACGCCCGCGACGCCTTCGAGGGCCTGCGCCTGATGGACGCGGCGATGGCGGTGAAGCGCGGCGTACCCGGTGCCAGCCTGCCGGCACCGCGCGAGCGCCGAGTCCGGCTCACGTCGTCCGCGACCGTCGCCGGCTCGACCCTCGTCATCCCTACCCGCTCCGACGTCGCAACGGACAACCCGGTCCCGACTCCACCGTTCTGGGGCGACCGGATCGTCAAGGGACTCACACTCGCGGACTTCGCCGCGTACCTCGACGAGCGCGCCACGTTCATGGGGCAGTGGGGGTTGCGCGGCGCTCGCGGCGGCGCCGGACCGTCATACGAAGAGCTGGTGGAGACCGAGGGCCGACCGAGGTTGCGGATGTGGCTCGATCGCATCCTCGCGGAAGGCATCATGGAGCCGGCCGTCGTCTACGGCTACTGGCCGTGCTACTCCGAGGGCGACGATCTAGTCGTTCTCGACGCGAGCAACCACGACGTCGAGGTGGCGCGGTTCACCTTCCCCCGTCAGCGGCGCGACCGGTTCCTGTGCCTGAGCGACTTCTTCCGGCCGAAGGGCGCCGGCGAGCTCGATGTCATCGCGTTTCACCTGGTGACGATGGGCTCCCGCGTCAGCCAGGTGACCGCTGAGCTGTTCGAGAAGAATGCCTACCGCGACTACCTCGAGTTGCATGGCCTCTCCGTGCAGCTGACCGAGGCGTTGGCCGAGTTCTGGCACGCGCGCGTACGCGACGAGCTGCGGTTCGCTTCCGAGGACTCCCAGCAGATCGCGGAGATCTTCAGGCAGGGCTACCGGGGGTCCCGCTACTCCTTTGGTTACCCCGCCTGCCCGGATCTCGAGGACCGGGCGACCGTGATGCGGCTGCTGCGTCCGGAGAGAATCGGTGTCGAGCTGAGCGAGGAGCTGCAGCTGCACCCGGAGCAGTCGACGGATGCGTTGATCGTGCACCATCCGGAGGCCAAATACTTCAATGCCCGCTGAGCCTCCATCGCCCACAGAACTCCGCGCGGTCCTGTTCGACATGGACGGCACCCTGTGTGACACCGAGCCCGCATGGATGACTGCCGAGCACGCGATGGCCGAGAAGTACGGGTCCAGCTGGACATACGAGGACGGTCTGAGGCTCGTCGGCAACAATCTCATCGACGCCGGTGTCTACATCAAGGAGCGGATGAACTTGCCCCAGAGCCCGGCCGACGTGGTCGAGGAGCTGGTCGACGGTGTCGTCTCCGTGATGGCCGAGCAAGGCGTCCGTTGGTGCCCTGGTGCAGTCGAGCTGCTCGCCGCATGCAACGACGCAGGCCTCCCCACCGGACTCGTCACGATGTCGTACGACCGCTTTGTCACCGCGATCCTCGAGGCGCTGCCAGCCGGTCGGTTCGACGTCGGCGTGACCGGGGAGTCGGTCACGCGCGGCAAGCCGGCGCCGGACGCCTACCTGATGGCCGCGGACCTGCTCGGAGTACGCCCAGAGGAGACGGTCGCGATCGAGGACTCGCCCACGGGGGCCGATTCTGCCGAGGTGGCCGGGTGCGTCGTCCTCGTCGTCCCCAACCACGTGGAGGTCCCGATCACGCCTGCCCGCGTGGTCGTTCCCACGCTCGCTGGAGTGAGTCCCGACGGCCTGAAAAGGCTGTTTCTCGAGTATTCGGACATGGCCCGACCCGCCGAACGGTAACCATGTCGTGACCTCCGCTTACTGACATCTCGCTGTTCCGGCACTAGGGTCTCGGAGGGTGACCCCTTACCTCAGGGCACAACTCGACGGGAGCGTAATGGTGGGTAACATGAAGAATGGGCTCGCAGCCGGAGGAACAGCCTTGCTGCTCATCTCTCTGGCAGCATGTGGATCGAACCGAGACAACAACGGCGATGGCGGAAACGGAGCGTCGTCGACCGGCGGCAGCTTCACGCTCGGCACGACCGATACCGTGACCGCGGTCGACCCCGCCGGCTCGTACGACCTCGGGTCATCGACGTTGCAGTACAGCATCTTCCAGACCCTCCTCACGATTCCGGCTGGCGCGACCACGCCTGAGGGCGATGCGGCGCAGAGCTGCAGCTACGACGATCCCCAGACCCTGACCTGCAAGCTCAAGCCGGACCTGAAGTTCTCCAACGGCGACGCGTTGACGTCGTCGGACGTGAAGTTCAGCTTCGAGCGGATGCTCGGGATCGGCGACCCGAACGGCGCCGCGATCTACCTGCTGGGCGACATCGCCAAGACCGCCAAAGACGGCACCGTGACAGGTCTCGACCCGAAGGCGATCGAAACCCCGGACGACTCGACCGTCATCTTCCACCTCAACAGGCCCGACGTGACGTTCCAATTCATCCTCACGTACCCCGGTTCGGGAGCCATCGTCGACGAGCAGGTCTTCCCTGCCGACAAGAAGCTGGCCGACGACGCGGTGATCGGATCCGGTCCCTACAAGTTGAGCCAGTACAAGGCCGGACAGCAGGCGGTCCTCGAGGCCAATGCGAGCTACAGCGGCGATCGGGAACCAAAGGCGTCGCCGGTCTACATCAGCTACTACCAGGAGGCCTCGGCCCTGAAGCTAGCGGTCGAGTCCGGCGAGATCGACGTCGCATGGGACACGCTCGGCCCGACTGACATCACGGCCCTCAAGTCCAACAGCGATGTGACCGTCGCCGAGGGCGACGGTGCCGCAATTCGGTACTGGGTCTGGCAGAACGCCAGCGGTCCAGGCAAGGACCTCGCCGTCCGTCAGGCGGCTGCCCAGATCATCGACCGCGCCGCGATCGCCAAGACCGCGTACGAGGACACCGTCACGCCGCTGTACTCGATCGTTCCGCCTGGCCTTCCCGGCCAGACCGACTCGTTCAAGACAACATATGGGGACGCGCCGGATGTCGCCGCGGCGAAGAAGATGCTCTCTGACGCGGGTATCGCCACGCCGGTGAAGATCACCATGGGTTACACACCGACGCACTACGGCCCGACCACTGTCGACGAGGCAACCGAGTTCTCGCGGGAGCTCGAGGGGAGCGGGCTCTTCACCGTCGACTTGAAGAGCGCCGAGTGGGAGCAGTACCAGACGATCTACAAGCAGGGCGCGTACGACGTCTGGATTCTCGGCTGGTACCCCGACTATCTGGACCCCGACGACTACCTGTCTCCGTTCCTGGTCGACGGTGGCTTCTTCGAGAACGGCTACCACAGCGATAAGGCCAACCAGCTGGTCAGCGAGGAGCTAGCTTCGACGAACTCGGCTACACGTATAGCCGACTTCAAGAAGCTTCAGGATCTTGCCGCGAAGGACGTGCCGTTCATCCCGAGCTGGGTCGGCAACAACACTGCCGTCTACCGCGCGGGCATGAATGGGATCGAGGACACTCTCGACCCGGCATACATCTTCCGGCTCTGGACCATCACCAAGAGCAGCTAGCCAGACGGGCATCGTCTTGCTGGGGAGGGGTTCTCATAGCCCCTCCCCAGTTTTGGGCGTAGAAAGAGTCGCATGAGCGCAAAGGCGGGCTCGCTGCCTCGGTTCATCCTCCAGCGTGTGCTCCTGGTCATTCCGATGGTCTGGATCCTGATGACGCTGGTTTTCATCGTGCTGCGGGTGGCTCCGGGCGATCCGATCTCCGCGGCGCTCGGAGGAAGGCTGAACGCGGAGGATCTCGATCGGGCTCGTCATCAGTTCGGTCTCGACAAGCCGCTCATCGCGCAATACGGGGACTACCTGTGGTCCGTCCTGCACCTGGACTTCGGGAAGAGCTTCACCGACAATCAGTCGATCCTGTCCGTGGTCAAGGAAAACGGCGGTGCGACTCTCTCGCTCACCATCGCCGCGTTCTTCATCGCGTTGGTCATCGGCATCCCCCTTGGCCTGCTCGCCGGCCGACTCCGCGACTCAGCTGCCGATGTGGTGATCCGGATCTTCGGCATCGTCACCTACGCCGCCCCGATCTTCTTCGTCGGGCTGCTGATCCAGATCCACATCGCACCGCTCTTCGGGCTGCCCACCGGAGGCCAAGCGGACCCGGAGACGCTCTTCATAGTCCCCGAGCGAACCCACATTCTGCTGATCGACGCGCTTCTCAGCGGTGACTGGCTGTCTATCCAGGACGTGCTCAAGCACTTGGTGCTGCCCGCGTTCACTCTCGGCATTTTCATCTGTGGGGTGTTCATCCGGCTGGTGCGGGTCAACATGCTGCAGACGATTCAAAGCGACTACGTCGAAGCAGCCCGGGCGCGGGGGATCTCGCAAGGCAAGGTCACCCGCAACCACGCCTTCCGCAACGCGCTGATCCCGGTTGTCACGATCATCGGCCTGCAGATGGCGCTCCTGCTCTCGGGCGCCATCCTTACCGAGTCGACCTTCAACTGGCCCGGACTCGGCCAGAAGCTGTACAAGTACATCAACGGACGCGACTACGGCGCGGTCCAGGGTCTCATCACGATCTTCGCCCTCGTGGTCATCTTTATCAGCCTTGTCGTCGATATCGTCAACGCTCTGATCGACCCGAGAGTGAGGTACTGATGCGACGGATGGCGAGTCTTATCGCCGCCCCGTTCTCGAAGACCCAGGGAGTGGCGCGGTGGATGCTGGTCGTGGGTGCGGCGATCACGGCCGTGTTCTTGATCTTCGCGCTCTTCGCGCCATTGATCGCTCCCTATGGGTTCGACCAGTTCAGGGCTTCCGACGGCACAAAGTTCCCCAAGCTCGGCCATCCGAGCTCGAGCCACTGGTTCGGGACCACCGACCTGCAGACAGACGTGCTCTCGCGGGTGATCTGGGGCGCGAGGACGGCGGTCGAGGTGGTCGGACTCGCGGTGATCGCCTCGCTTGTTCTCGGCATGGCGCTCGGCATTGTGTCGGGCTACTTCGGCGGCTGGCTCGACCGAGTCCTCGTCCTGGTCATGGACTCGATCTTCGCGTTCCCGTCACTCCTGCTGGCAATCGTGTTCGCCTTCTTGTTCACCAACATCATCGGCGCCGGGATCCTGTTCCTTACCGGCGGCGTGGTGGCGGCGGCGCTCTCGCTGACTGCGATCTACATACCGCAGTACTTCCGGGTCGTTCGCAACACGACGATCAGCGCGAAGGAAGCGACGTACATTGAGGCAGCCCGTGCCCTCGGCGCCACCGACGGCGTGATCATGCGTAGATATCTGTTCGGAAATGTCATCCAAAGCGTCCCGGTGCTCGGCACCCTGAACGCGGCCGACGCAATCGGAACTCTGGCCGCGCTGGGATTCCTTGGAATCGGTATCCAACCCACCGAGGCCGGCGAGTGGGGCTTCGACCTTCAGCGGGCCCTCGACGACGCAGGCCTGGGGATCTGGTGGACTTCGCTCTACCCTGGACTCGCCATCGTTCTGCTGATCACCGGCCTCACCCTCGTAGGCGAGGGTCTGAACGAGACGATCAACCCGCTGCTGCGAAAGCAAAGGCTCGTGCGGGTGGAGATGACACCGCGTGAATCGTCTGGATCAACGAGCGAGGGAAGCGTGACCCGCTCATGACGCTGATCGAGCATGTTCCCACGCCATCCTGGGCGCTGGGCCCGGTGATCGATGTCCGCGACCTTCGGGTCTGGTACGGCACGCCCCGTGGCGCGATCCGGGCAGTCGACGGTGTCAGCTTCTCGCTGCAGGGCGGTGAGACGCTGGGTCTTGTGGGCGAGTCCGGCTGCGGCAAGTCGACACTCGGCCGTGGGCTGATGGGGTTGCTTCCTGAGGGCGCGAAGCGCGACGGGAAGGTTCTGTTCAGGGGGGACGACATCCTCCAGATGAGCGTTCACGACGCGCGAGCAATGCGCGGAACCGACCTCGGAATGATATTTCAGGAGCCGCTGACCCGGCTGAACCCGTTGATGCGCATATCCCGGCATTTCGAGGAGACCATCAAGCAGCATGAGCCTGGCCGGAGCAAGGCGGTTATCCGCGAGCGGGCGCTCGAGGTGCTCAACGTGATGGGCATCCCACCCACCCGCTACCGGTCCTACCCGCACGAGTTCTCGGGCGGCATGCGGCAGCGGCTGATGATCGCCCTGGCCCTGGTCCTCCGGCCCGCCTTCGTGGTCGCCGACGAGCCGACGACGGCGCTCGACGTGCTGGTCGAGGCGCAGATCATCAAGATCCTCAACGACCTGCGTGAGAACTTCGACACCGCCCTGCTGCTCATCACCCACAACCTCGGCATCGTCGCGGAGGCCTGCGACCGCGTCGCCGTGATGTATGCAGGCCGAATCGTCGAGCAGGGCGACGTGCGCGATGTCTTCCGCGATCCTCAGCACCCGTACACACGGGAGCTCTTGCGGTCGACGATCAGTCTCAGCACTACGGGGCTGAACTTCATCCTTGGCGCGCCTCCCGACCTCATCAACCCTCCGCCCGGATGTCGCTTTCACCCGCGGTGCCCCGACGCGATGAAGGTGTGCGCGGACAAGGACCCGATCGAGACAGTCTCCGACATGGGCACGAAGGTCGAGTGCTGGCTGCACGGGCCCGCCGAGGCCATCCCGGCCGGCGGCGAGACCCGCCTTCCTCGTGAGGAGATCGGCGTTGCCGACGAAGCCTGAGCTGTCCGTGTCGGCCGAGCCGATCATCGACATCCGTGACCTCTCCGTCCGCTTCAGCCTGGGCGGCAGCACCTTTGCTCGGTTGCTGGGGCGTGAAACCGGCGTCGTCAAGGCCGTCGACGGCGTCAACCTCACCCTCCGTAAAGGCGAGGTCGTGGGGCTCGTCGGCGAAAGCGGCAGCGGCAAGTCGACTCTCGGCCGGGCTCTTCTGGGGCTCGTCCCAGCTGCCGACGGCTCGATCGTCTTCGACGGCGACGACATCGCGAGGTTCTCCAAGCGCGAGTTGCGCGCGCATCGTCGGCGCGCCCAGATGGTTTTCCAGGATCCCAACGCCGCCCTCAACCCAGCTATGACGGTCGAGCAGGGAGTGGGGGATGCCTTGCGAATTCACGGGATCAAGTCGGCCGCCGAGCGTCGCGAGCGAGTGGTCGACGCACTCGAGCGGGTGGGCCTGTCGCCAGTCGAGCTGTTCCTGCCGAAGTACCCCCGCGACCTGTCGGGCGGGCAGAAGCAGCGCGTCGTGGTCGCGCGGGCGATCATCATGGGCCCGAGCCTACTCGTCGCAGACGAGCCGATCTCGATGCTCGACATGAGCGTGCGGGCCAAGATCCTCCAGCTGATGCTCGACCTCAAGGATCAACTCGATCTGACCTACGCGTACATCACGCACGACCTGGCTAGCGCGAAGTTCTTTTGCGACCGGATCGCGATCATGTATCTGGGCCGGATCGTCGAAATTGGCGATACCGAATCGATCTTCGCCGACCCCAAGCACCCGTACACGAAGGCGCTGCTGGCGGCGATTCCCGACCCCGACCCCAGCCGCTCGCTCCCGCGCGACCTGCTCAAGGGTGAGATCCCGGACGCGGCGCGACCGCCGTCCGGGTGTGCGTTCCATCCGCGTTGTCCGGTGGCCTTCGAGAAGTGCGGCTGGGAAGCGCGCGACCTGGTCTCAGCCCTCGAAAGCCACTGGCTGCAGACCGGCGTCAGCACGTTCGACGTCGAGCGCAACCAGATCGCCAACCTTAACTCCCTCCGCGAGCAGGATGAGGGACCCGCCGAGGTCAAGGCCAGCGGTGACGGGACGCCAGAGGGGATCGTCGCCCTGCTCGAGGAGGTCAAACGTGAGAAAGCCGATGCCCGTTTCTGGACAGGAGTCGAGGCCGTCGACCCGAGCGCCGCAGGTGCCGAGGTGCGCTTCCACGAGGGTGAAGACCCACAACTTCGTCCGGTCGGCGATGTAGAGGTGGCCTGCCACCTCTACTGAGGAGCCTCAGCTGCAGCTTCTTCGGCGGCTACCGGCAACGGTGGCGGCGTCCCGCCCCAGGCGGGGCACCGGGACTTGTGGTCGCACCAGTCACAGAGCCGTGACTTGTTCGGCCGCCACTCGCCGGTGTCGTGGGCTCGCCGGATCGCCTTCCACAACGCGTCGAGCTTCCGCTCGGTGGCGAGCAGGTCGCGCTCGTCAGGCTCGTATCGCAGGACTTCGCTGTTGCCGAGGTAGATCAGCTGCAGCATGCGGGGAATGACGCCGCGGGTGCGCCACACGACGAGGGCATAGAACTTCATCTGGAACAGCGCCTTGGCCTCGAACCATACGTTGGGTGAACGACCGGTCTTGTAGTCGACAATGCGGACCTCACCCGTCGGTGCGACGTCCACCCGGTCGATGTAGCCGCGCAGAGTCAGGCCGGAGTCGAGCAGGGTCTCGACGTAGATCTCGCGCTCCGCAGGCTCGAGACGGGCCGGATCTTCGAGATCGAAGTATCGTTCGAGCAGGACACGGCACTCCTTCAGCCAGTCGACCAGGTCATCCGCCGGGAGATCGCCGACATCTTCGCTGAACATGGCAGCCAGCTCCGGCTCGGCAGCCACGAGGTCCTCCCAGGCGGGTTCGAGCATCGTCAGGGCGCGGTCGGAAGTGCGATCAGCGGCGGGAAGGTCGAAGAGACGTTCGAGCACTGAGTGCACCACGGTGCCGCGTACGGCCACCGGGCTGGGTGTCTCCTGGATCTTGTCGATGACCCGGAACCGGTAGAGCAGCGGGCAGGACATGAAGTCGCTGGCTCGGCTCGGCGACAGTGACCGCGACGAATCCGCGTGCGCGGCGGACGGACCAGGGTCGCTCTCGGCGATCACATCGGCGGGGTCGGGACCCGCATCACCGGCAACACCAAGAGGCACACGCATGGCCCCAGGCTAGGACAGCCGACGGACACCCGCGCCCGCTGCGACCGGTGTCGTGCGACCGACCGGTAGTTTGGAGGTGTGGAAACGCAAACGGAGCCACCCGACCGGCCGCGGCCGCCGGTTCAACCAGGCACCCTCCGGGTCGGGCAGATAGCGGGCATCGATATCACGATCCGGGCTTCCTGGCTGTTCATCGCCGTCTTGATCTCGATCTTGATCCAGCCGCGAATCGACGCGGTGGCTCCCGGACTCGGTGCGTTCTCCTACGTCGCCGGCCTCGCGTTCGCCGTGCTGCTCTACCTGTCCGTGCTGCTCCATGAGCTCAGCCACGCGCTGTCGGCGAAGGCGTTCGGGCTCCCTGTTCGATCGGTCACCCTGCACTTTCTGGGGGGCGTCACCGAGATCGACGGCGACCCGCAGACACCGACGCGAGAGTTCATCATCTCGGTGGTAGGCCCGCTCACCTCGCTCGCCGTCGGCGGGGTCGCATTGTTGATGACACAGGTCGCGCCGGACGGGTTGCTGCTGTTCGTGGTTCAGGCTCTGGCCGGGGCCAACATCGTCGTTGGCGTGATCAACCTGGTTCCGGGCCTGCCCCTGGACGGCGGTCGCGTGCTGCGGGCGGTCGTCTGGGGAATCTCGGGCCGCCCCCAGCTCGGCACCCTGGTGGCAGGCTGGGCGGGGCGCGTGGTCGCTCTGCTGGCGCTTGCGCTGCCGGTTGCCGTTGAGGCCTACACCGACCAACCGCCGGCGCTCGTCGACTACCTGATGGCCATGGTGATCAGCTTGTTCCTGTGGACTGGGGCGAGCCAGGCGCTCATCTCCACCAAGATCCGAAGCAAGCTACCGGCGCTCAATGCGCGCGAGCTGGCGCGCCGCGCCATCGCGGTGCCCCACGATCTCCCGCTCGGCGAGGGCATCCGGCGGGCTCAGGCCGAGCAGGCCGGCGCGCTCGTGGTGGTGGCCACCGCCGGGGACCCGATCGGCGTGGTCAACGAGGCGGCGGTGCTGTCGACCCCGGAAAACCGGCGCCCCTGGGTAACTGTCGGGTCGGTGGCTCGCCGGGTGGAACCCGGCCTGCTGCTCGATGTCGATCTGACCGGCGAGCAACTCGTCCAGGCGATGCGAGCGACGCCCGCCTCTGAGTACATCTTGGTCGACGGGGCAGGTGAGGTGTTCGGCGTCCTCACGACCAAGGATGTCGACAACGCCTTCGCCGCCGCCTGACGAGAGTGCAGCCCGGTGAGTTCCGAGGAATGGTCAGGGGTGCGCCGAGGCCCGCTGCACGCCGGCGAACGAGTCAGGCTCACCGATCCGCGCGGGCGGCGTCACAGCATGTTGCTGGAGGTCGGCAAGACGTTCTTCACGCACAAGGGTTCCATCGCGCACAACACCCTTATCGGCCACCCAGAGGGCATCATCGTCACGTCGTCCGGCGGCGTGGACTACCTCGCCCTGCGTCCGCTCTACCACGAGTACGCAGTCTCGATGCCGCGCGGGGCTGCCGTCGTCTACCCCAAGGACACCGCTCAGATCTTGCTGATGGCAGACATCTTTCCCGGTGCGAGAGTCGTCGAGGCCGGCGCTGGCTCAGGGTCACTCACCTGCGCGTTGCTGCGGGCGGTCGGACCTACCGGCCTGGTTTCGTCGTACGAGCGCCGTGCGGACTTCGCCGAGGTGGCCCGGCAGAACGTGGAGGAGTTTTTCGCAGGGCGTCATCCAGCCTGGCGACTCACGGTGGGCGATCTTGTCGACTCACTGAGCGAGGAAGAACTCGACCGGGTGGTCCTGGACATGCTGGCGCCCTGGGATTGCGTCGAACAGGTGGGGAAGGCGCTGAACCCGGGTGGCATCTTCTGCGCGTACGTCGCGACCACCCCACAGCTGTCGCGCACGGTCGAGACGTTGCGAGTCCACACCGGATTCACCGAACCCCATGCCTGGGAGACCCTGGTCCGCTCCTGGCACGTGGAAGGCCTGGCGGTACGCCCTGACCATAAGATGAACGGCCACACAGGGTTCCTGGTCACCGCCCGTCGGCTGGCGCCTGGCCAGGTGGCCCCCAGGCGCAAACGGAGACCGGCTCCTGGCGCCTACGGCGAGGACTATGCCGGCCCCCGCGGCTCAGCGCAGCAATGACCGGTCGAAACACGATTGCAACATGACTTGTACCTGGAGGACTTTCCAACCCGGCGCGCACGGGTAGGGTCATAGGCACAGGCTCCTCTCGCGGAGGTGACGATGACCACTCAGGACTCGCAGGGCCGCACGCCTGCCGAACTCGCCACCCAGATCAGTTTTCTCGAGGAGGAGGTGGCCGAGCTCCGCAGCCGTCTGGTCGAACACCCGGGGCAGGCGCGCCGCATCGAATACCGCCTGGCCGAGACGCAAGCGTCACTGGCCGGTCTCACCTCACAGAACGAACGCCTGACGGCGACCCTTCGGGAGGCCCGTGAGCAGATCATGAGCCTCAAGGAGGAGGTCGACCGGCTCGCGCAGCCGCCCGCCGGCTTCGGCACCTTCCTGACCCGCAACGACGACGACACCGTCGATGTCTTCACGGGAGGTCGCAAGCTGCGGGTCAACGTCAGCCCCAGCGTCGACCTCGACGAGCTGAGCCGGGGACAGGAAGTCATGCTCAACGAGGCGCTCAACGTCGTCGCCGCGTTCGACTACGAGCAGGTCGGCGAGGTGGTGATGCTCAAGGAGGTCCTCGCCGACGGTGACCGCGTCCTGGTGATCGCGAACGCCGACGAAGAGAAGGTCGTACGCATCGCCGAGCCCCTGCGGTCTGAGAAGATCCGGGCCGGTGACTCCTTGCTGCTCGACGCCCGGGCCGGCTATGTCTACGAACGGATCCCCAAGACCGAGGTCGAGGAGCTCATCCTCGAAGAGGTACCCGACATCGACTACGGCGACATCGGGGGTCTGACCGGTCAGATCGAGGCCATTCGCGACGCCATCGAGCTGCCGTACCTCCACCCCGACCTGTTCTTGGAGCACGAGCTAAAGCCGCCCAAGGGCGTGTTGCTGTACGGCCCGCCGGGATGCGGAAAGACCCTGATCGCCAAGGCCGTCGCCAACTCGCTGGCCAAGAAGGTGGCAGCCAAGACGGGCGAGGAGGGCAAGAGCTTCTTCCTCAACATCAAGGGTCCGGAGCTGCTCAACAAGTACGTCGGCGAGACCGAGCGGCATATCCGACTGGTGTTCCAGCGGGCTCGTGAGAAGGCCGGCGAAGGTACCCCCGTGATCGTGTTCTTCGACGAGATGGACTCGCTCTTCCGTACTCGTGGTTCGGGCGTCTCCTCCGACGTCGAGAACACCATCGTGCCGCAGCTGCTCAGCGAGATCGACGGTGTAGAGGGCCTGGAGAACGTCATCGTGATCGGCGCCTCGAACCGGGAGGACATGATCGACCCCGCGATCCTTCGCCCCGGCCGGCTCGACGTGAAGATCAAGATCGAGCGCCCTGACGCCGAGTCCGCGCGGGACATCTTCTCCAAGTACCTCACGGCTGGCCTGCCCCTGCACGAGACCGACCTGTCCGAGTTCGGCGGAAACCGCGAGGAGACCGTCGGCGGGATGATCCAGCGCACGGTCGAGCGCATGTACACCGAGTCGGAGGAGAATCGTTTCCTCGAGGTCACCTACGCCAACGGCGACAAGGAGGTCTTGTACTTCAAGGACTTCAACTCAGGCGCGATGATCCAGAACATCGTCGACCGAGCCAAGAAGATGGCCATCAAGGACCTGCTCGAGAGCGAACAGTACGGCCTGCGAGTCCAGCACATGCTGCAGGCGTGCCTCGACGAGTTCAAGGAGAACGAGGACCTGCCGAACACCACCAACCCCGACGACTGGGCACGGATCTCGGGCAAGAAGGGCGAGCGGATCGTGTTCGTCAGGACCCTCATCTCCGGCAAGCAGGGCACCGAGCCCGGCAGGTCGATCGACAACGTGGCCAACACCGGGCAGTACCTCTAGCGATGGTTGCTTAGGCCAGTCGTGCCTTGACCCCCGCTAGGCCGGAGGCAACGAGCTCCGGGCGGTGCTCGTCGAGCCCGTACACCACCTCGTGCCACGGGCCGAGCCGGTGCCAGGCTAGAGACCGGTGCAGGGTTTCCGGGTTCGGCGCGTACGCCCGCCTGAACGCTGTGCCGAAGTCGGGGTCGGTGCCGTGCAGCAGCCACGCGAGGTCGACGGCGGCGTCCCCGATGTGCGCGTCCGTCCAGTCGATGATCCCGACCTCCGAACGATCCCGCACCAAGATGTGCTCCGGTCCCAGATCTCCGTGCAGCAAGGTGTCGAAGGGAGCCCGTGCCACCTGGTCGATCAGGTCGACCCCGGTGGTGCGCTGCTGTGGGTCCAGCAGCGGCAGCACGTCATCTGTGAACCGCCGCAGCTCCCACATGAGCGTCGCTCGCGCGGTCTCCGCATCGGGCACTCCCAGGCCAACAGCCTCGGCCACCGGTTGGGCGTGCAGGCGCCGCAGGGCGACAGCTATCTCAGCGCAGAGCCCGATGTCCGCCGTCTGGAGTGGTTCACCCGCGACATACCGGTGTCGCACCAGCAACGGTTCGTCCTGAATTACCCGCGGCACCGGCAGCTCGACGAACAGCTTCGCCGCAAGCCACGGCATGAGGCGAGTCTCGGTGCGCAGACGGTCGGCAACCGCCGCCCGCCGAGGCTCCCGGTCCAGCCAGGTGCCTTCCACCAGCCACGCCCGGCTGTCCCAACCGGTGTCTATCAACACTCGGTCGCGAGCCAGCCCCGCCAGGATCTGCTCGATGAGCTGGCGACTGTCGGGCACGAACGGCCAGGCGGGGTCGTCCAGCCGGCGCACCAGCTCGTCCAGGGTCATCCACGACCCCCACGCGACCTCCGCGGGCTGGTGGGCGATCGGCCCGTCCCAGGTCGCTTCGTACACATACGCGACGTACTGCGTGTACTCATCAGCGTAGGCCGCGGTGAGCAACGGCCGCAGCGGCACCCCTGACACACCGAGCTCCTCGGCCAGCTCGCGCTCCGCGGCGGCTTGGGGTGCCTCACCGGCAAGCACGACGCCGCCCGCAACGCAGTCGTACGCCCCGGGGAACACGTCCTTGGTGTCCGTGCGCCGGTGCACATAGACCAGGCCGTAGCTGTCACGGACGAGCACTCCGGTAGCCCGGTGCCGCAGGTTCTGCGCACGTACCTGACTTCGGGGCGCATGCCCGACGACGACACCTGACTCATCCACAAGGGCGACTTGTTCATCGCCTGGCAGGTCGCTCATGGTGACCTAAGGTAGACGACATGCGGGTCCACAGGCTCGGCATGGACGGTGCCGCAGCACACACGCTGAAGATCGTCCGCACCCGCTATGGCAGCACCGACTCGCAACGGCTGATCGACGAGCTGCAGGCAGAATACGTCTGGCGGTACGGCTGGCGCTGGCACGATCCCGATACCTCCGGCAGCGTACCGGGATCATCGCCGGCTGAGATCAAGCGGATGTACGTCAGGGAGCCGCCATCTCGCTCTACCGGAGCAGCGGATACCTCGAGATCCCTCACTTCGGACAGTACGCAGACGCACCGCTCGCGGTGCACCTCGGGAAACCCCTACTGTGAGAGCCAGCGCCCGGGTCGAGGTGAGTGCTTTCGGCCCGGTCAGTGAGGACGTTCGACCGATGCGGGCTGTCGTCCTTGGGCATACCAAGGAGGACAGGGCCTGATGCCCGCGGCCAGCAGCGCAGGGAGGGAGTCATGATGTCGTCCACCGGATCCGGCGGCGCAGCGCGACGGGGCCCGTTCGAGGAGCTGTCCCGAGACGAGTGCCTCCGGTTGTTCCAGACGAAGACAGTTGGCCGGGTGGCCTTCACCGGACCAAGCGGTCCCCAGATCTTCCCCGTCAACTACGTCATCGCCGACGGGACTGTGGTGTTCCGCACCGCGGCTTACAGCAGCTTGGCGGCCAACCTGAACAACGCCCGCGCAGCGTTCGAGGTCGACGACGTCGATGACTACGACCACGCGGGTTGGAGCGTGCTTGCCGTCGGCTTGGCAGCGCTGGTCGATGACCCGGACGAGCTGGTCGACCTGTGGCGTGACGATGCGCCCGAGCCGTGGGCCGCGGGCTTGCGCACACTGTTCGTCCGGATCACCCCGGATCAGATCACGGGACGCCGAGTCCATCCGGGCTGAGCTCCAACCTCTAGCATCACTAGCGTGACGACGGCAGAGGAGCCTCTGGTGGAACTGTTGCGCCGGGTGGTCACGAGAGCCGAGGACGTCGTGGCAGGCGAGGAACGCGTCCGCGCCCTGCTGGACGCGGTGGTGGCCGTCGGCGGCGACCTGGACCTGCACGCGACGCTGCAACGGATCGTCGTCGCTGCGGCTCGGCTCGCCGACGCGAGGTACGCGGCGCTGGGTGTGCTGGACCGTGCTGGCGAACAACTGGCCGACTTCATCACCTACGGCGTGAACGACGAGGAACGGGCCCGCATCGGCCCGCCACCCCGCGGGCACGGCATCTTGGGGCTGCTGATCACCGATCCACGACCGATTCGGCTGCACGACCTGCGCGGCCACGCCGACTCCTTCGGATTCCCCGAAGGGCATCCGTCGATGAAGTCGTTCCTCGGCGTCCCGGTCCGGGTGCGCGACCAGGTCTTCGGCAACCTCTATCTCACCGAGAAGCACGGAGGCGGCGACTTCACCGTCGAGGACGAGCAGGCGATGCAGGCCTTGGCCACCACTGCCGGCATCGCGGTGGAGAACGCCCGCCTGTTCGAGGAGACCCAGCGCCGGGCTCGTTGGTCGAGCGCGACCGCGGAGATCCAGCGGGCGCTGCTGCGGCACGTCGAGCGAAGCGCCGCCCTGGCGTTGGTGGCCGCCAGGGCGAGGGAGGTAGCGGCAGCAGACATCTCGTTGGTCGTGCTGGAGCAAGACGACGGGGGCTTGCGGGTCGAAGCCGTCGACGGACCACGCCAGGATCTGAAGACCGCGCTGCTGCCTCGACAGGGCGCACTGGCCGACGTGGTGGACCGGGGGGCGACCGTGCACCTAGGCGAAGGAGTCAGGGTCGCTGGCGTGGACGATGTTGTGTCGGCCTTGTTGGTGCCCTTCACCGATCCAGGAGGGGCTGGCGGCGCACTCCTGGTCGGGGCGACCGCGACCCGGGCGGGGCGCTGGTCGTCTGACAACGATGTCGAGGAGCTGCGAGGCTTCGCAGCCCAGGTCGCTCTCGCCCTGGACCGTGCGCAAGCACAGGAGGACCGGGCTGCCCTCGCCGTGCTGGCCGACCGGGACCGCATCGCCCGGGACCTGCATGACCTGGTCATCCAGCGGCTGTTCGCGACCGGCCTGAGCTTGCAGGGTGCGGCTCGGTTGGCCTCTCGGCCGGAGGTGGCCGACCGCATCACTGCTGCCATCGACGACCTGGACATGACGATCCGCGACATCCGGGGCACCATCTTCGAGCTGGGCCGGGACGAAGCGGCCGACGACCTGCGGGCACAGCTGCACGACGTAGTGGCGGCAGCCGAGACGACGCTCGGGTCGCGGCCCCGGCTGGTGTTGGAGGGTCCGCTGGACTCGTTGGCCCCGGACTCGGTTCGTCCGCACCTGATGGCGGTGCTCGTGGAGGCGTTGTCGAACGCGGCCCGCCACGCGGATGCGACGAGAGTCGAAGTCCGGGTCGCGGTCGAAGAGACCCCGGCGGCGTCCGTCGTTGTCGAAGTGACTGACGACGGCAAGGGCTTCACGGCCACGGGACACGAGAGCGGACTGCGCAACCTGCGCGAGCGAGCGGCGGCGGTGCGGGGGACCTGCGCGGTGACGTCGCAGCCGGGTCAGGGAACCACGATCCGCTGGAGCGCCCCGTTGGGGTCGACGCCGGCAGACTGAACTAGCTGGCCCAGCGGCGTCACCGGCCCAGTAGCTTGGAGGCGAACACCGCAGCTTGGGTTCGACGCTCCAGCCCCAGCTTCGCGAGGATGCTGGACACGTAGTTCTTCACGGTCTTTTCGGCCAGGTACATCCGCTCGGCGATCTGACGGTTGGTGAGACCCTCGGCCACCAGCTCGAGGACCCGGCGTTCCTGGTCGGTCAGCGACTTCAGCTCGTCGGGCTCCTGCGGACCCTGGCGGATGCGTTCGATGACCCGTTGCGTGACTGCCGGATCGAGCAGCGACTGTCCAGCCGCGACCAGTCGGACGGCACTGACGAGGTCGGTACCGCGAACCTGCTTGAGCAGATAGCCGGCCGCTCCGGCCATGATGGCCGCGAACAGAGCCTCATCATCGTCATACGAGGTGAGGATGAGAGCCCGGATGGACGGATCGACCGAGCGGATGTCCCGGCAGACGTCGATGCCGTTGCCATCGGGCAGGCGAGCGTCGAGGATCGCCACGTCCGGACGCAGCGCGGGGATGCGCGCCTTCGCATCCTGCGCCGTGTCCGCCTCGCCGATCACCTGCACGTCCGGCTCTTGTTCCAACAGGTCCCGAATGCCCCGCCGCACGAGTTCGTGATCGTCGAGTAGGAACACGCGGATCGGGGTCATCTCGCTCTCCGTGGAACGTCAGGTCACTTCAGGATGGGGAAGCGCTGAACCAGCGGCTGGCGCTCCCACCAGCGGCCCAGCCCGAGGTAGCGACCCGCAGCGTACAGGCCGTGGCCAACCGCATGAACACCCCCAGCGTGAGCGCGACACCGATCCCGAGCAAGCCTGCCATGAACAGCCAGTCTGCACAGACGTCACCAGCGATGTTGTGGTAGACGTCCGTGAACGGTCCGTCGGCGCCGCTCCTTCGTTCTCAGCCTTCCCCCCGGGCCACCTCCACGCAGCGGCCGCAGGTCATGAGCTGTTAGGGCCGATGGTCCCGACCTGGTCAGGACCCGAGCCCCTGCCGCTGCCGGGGGATCCGAGGGATCGTCGACAGGACGAAGGGAGAACGTCATGCCTGAGCCACCGGCCATCGTCGTCGGGGTCGACGGCACCCCGGCCAGCGAGGCCGCCCTGGTGTTCGCACTGCGTGAGGGATCTCGCCGGGGGGGCGCAGTCGAGGTGGTCACCGCATGGGCTTTCGCGCCCCCGTACGAAGAAGTCGCGACACCGGAGTCCGTCGAGCAGACGCGTGCCCAGGCAGAGCGCACCCAGGATGAGATGGTCACCGCGGCGTTGCGCCGTGTGGACGTACCGCCCGTGGTGTCCAGGAGCGTTGTCCAGGGGGCGGCTGGACCGGTGCTGCTGGAAGCCGGCCGCGACGCCGACTACCTGGTCGTCGGTTCGGCCCACAGCAAGAACCGTGCAGCTGCCCTTTTTCTGGGGTCGGTCAGCCAGTACTGCGTCCGCCACGCGCCGATCCCGGTGATGGTCGTTCCCCTACCGGCCCGGCTCGCCAAGCATCGGACTAAACTGGAGGAAATAGACAATAAGGATAGCATGTCCTTGTAGGGTTCAGATGGGGAACCCGACAGCACCGGGGCGCTCGCCCAGGTACGGATTTCACACGCAAATTCTCTCGCCGATGGTGGTAAACCCGTACCTCGGCGAGAACACATGATGCGAAAGGCGTACCTCGACGACAAGGATCGGCAGATTCGAGAGAGGATGATGCATCGGGGTGGTTCGGGCTACCCGAATGCATCATCTTCGGCGGTAGACGGGCACTCGTCCAGACCGGACATCGTTCTGTGACCACTGGGGTCACGCAGCCGGTGACGTACCTCAAAGAAATCGCTGGAACCACCGGCCGGTCACGGACGGGTCCGTTAGACCGGTGACCGGTGCCGATCGGCGCGTAGGGTGACTGCATGAGCGTGCGGCGGGTGATGGGCACCGAGACCGAGTTCGGCATCTCGGTGTCCGGCCAACCCAACGCCAACCCCATGCTGGCGTCCTCCCAGATCGTCAACGCCTACGCCTCTGCGACGGCACGGACGCGGCGCGCCCGCTGGGACTTCGAGGAGGAGAGCCCGCTACGGGACGCACGCGGCTTCGACCTGGGACGTGGCCTGGCCGACCCCAGCCTGCTCACCGACGAGGACGTCGGTCTCGCGAACGTGATCTTGACGAACGGGGCACGTCTGTACGTCGATCATGCTCACCCTGAATACTCCTCTCCCGAGTGCACCAACCCCCTCGACGTGGTGCGTTGGGACAAGGCGGGTGAGCAGGTCATGAGGGAGGCTTCACAGTTTGCCCGGGTGCCCGGTCAGCCCGAGATCTTGATCTACAAGAACAACACCGACAACAAGGGCGCCTCCTACGGCGCCCACGAGAACTACCTGATGCGGAGGTCGACGACCTTCGGAGACATCGTGCGGGGCATCACTCCGTTCTTCGTCTCCCGCCAGGTGGTGTGCGGCGCCGGCCGGGTCGGGCTGCGCCAAGATGGCAGCGAGAACGGTTTCCAGCTCAGCCAGCGGGCCGACTACTTCGAGGTCGAGGTCGGTCTCGAGACCACCCTCAAGCGACCGATCGTGAACACGCGAGACGAGCCACATGCCGACCCCGACAAGTACCGTCGCCTGCACGTCATCGTGGGTGATGCCAACCTGGCGGAGGTCTCCATCTACCTCAAGGTGGGCACGACGGCGCTCGTGTTGTCGATGATCGAGCACCATTGGCTGACCGACGACTTCTCTGTCGACAAGCCGGTGACAGCGATCCATCAGGTCTCGCACGACCCGTCGCTCAAGCATCTGATGTCGCTGAAGGACGGCCGTCGACTGACTGCCGTCCAGCTGCAGATGGAGTACCTCGACCAGGCCCGCAAGTTCGTCGAGCATCGGTTCGGCGACGACGCCGACGATCAGACTCGAGACGTCCTGGCGCGCTGGGAGTCGGTGCTCACCCGGCTTGAACAGGACCCGATGCTGTGCAGTCGCGAGCTCGACTGGGTGGCCAAGCTCACCTTGCTGCAGCAATACCGCGATCGGGACGGTCTCGAGTGGGATCACCCGAAGCTGCATCTGATCGACCTTCAGTACGCCGACGTGCGTCCAGACAAGGGTCTCTACCACCGGCTGGCCGCGCGCGGAGCCATCGAACGGCTGCTGACCGATGCCCAGATCAGTCAGGCTGTGCACAACCCGCCCTCCGACACCCGGGCCTACTTCCGCGGCCGGTGCCTGGCGAAGTACGCCGACCAGATCGCTGCTGCGTCCTGGGACTCGGTGATCTTCGACCTGCCCGGCCGAGAGTCCTTGCAGCGGATCCCGACCATGGAACCGCTGCGTGGGACGCGGGAGCACGTCGGCCGGCTGTTGGACACCAGTGAGACCGCCGAGGACCTCTTCCGGGCCATCACCGCCGGCTGAACCGGCTCGCGGCTCTTGCTCTCGCGCCGAGAGCCGGATTGCCCGCCTGGACGGGTAGGGTCGGAGTCGTACCCTCGGGTCCCCCGAAGGGCCGCTCAGCGACGCGCGAGATCCGCGTACCGCGCCGGGTGTAAGGCAGGACGGGAAGGTGATCTGAGATGGCAAGCGACGGTGGGCAGCAGCAAAGATCGCCGCGCAAGTCTGGTGAGTCCGACGAGGCGACCGAGGTCGCCCCGAGCGAGAACGTGGCCGAGCGCAAGGAAAAGTTGGACGAGGACGTCGACGCGATCTTGGACGAGATCGACGAGGTCCTGGAGTCCAACGCAGAGGAGTTCGTCAAGGGGTTCGTGCAGAAGGGTGGGCAGTGACGCGTGGCGAACGACCTGCCAGGTGAGGGACGGCTTCCGGCGGCGTTCATGCGCCCCGGAAGTTCCTCGTTCGCCGACTTCGTCAACGACCAGGCGCCGCAGCTGCTTCCCGGGCGCCGCCCGCCGCCGAGCACTCAGGTGGGCGCCGATGCACCACACGGCACGACGATCGTCGCCGCTACCTTCCCCGGCGGAGTGGTGATGGCCGGTGACCGGCGCGCGACGATGGCGAACATCATCGCCCAGCGCGACATCGAGAAGGTCTTCGCGGCAGATGAATACTCCTGTGTCGGCATCGCCGGGTCTGCCGGGCTCTCTGTCGAGATGGTGCGCCTGTTCCAGGTCGAGTTGGAACACTACGAGAAGATCGAGGGTGCGACGCTCTCGCTGGACGGGAAGGCCAACCGGCTCTCGGCGCTGATCCGCTCTAACCTCGCGATGGCCATGCAGGGGCTGGCTGTAGTCCCGCTGTTCGCTGGCTACGACCTCCATTCGGGCCAGGGTCGGATCTTCTCCTACGACGTCACCGGCGGGCGCTACGAGGAGCAGGCGTTTCACTCGGTCGGCTCGGGATCGCTGTTTGCTCGCGGCGCTCTCAAGAAGCTCTACCGCGAGGACTTCAGCCCCAACGACTGCATCACAGCGATCATCCAGTCGCTGTACGACGCCGCCGACGACGACTCCGCGACCGGCGGTCCCGATCTCACCCGGCGAATCTTCCCGATCGTGCTCGTGATCACCGAAGACGGTACGCAGCGGGTACCCGACGACGAGGTGGGTGCCATCGCCGACACCATCGTGGCGGCGCGCATGCGGCGTCCCGATGGTCCTGCAGCGCCGTTGACCTGAGTCCCCAACGCCCAGCAGCTCCGAAAGGATCGTCAGTGTCCGTACCGTTCTACATGTCACCCGAGCAGCTGATGAAGGATCGGGCGGACTTTGCGCGCAAGGGCATCTCCAGGGGCCGCAGCGTGGTGGTGGTCCAGTACCAGGACGGCATCTTGTTCGTGGCGGAGAACACCTCGCAGGCGCTGCACAAGATCAGCGAGATCTACGACCGGATCGTCTACGCCGCGGTGGGCCGCTACAACGAGTTCGAGAACCTGCGCGTCGCGGGTGTCCGGCTGGCCGACCTGCGTGGCTACTCCTACGACCGCCGGGACGTCACCGGCCGCAGCCTGGCCAACGCATATGCCCAGACGCTCGGGACCATCTTCTCCAGCGGCGGCGAGAAGCCGTACGAGATCGAGATCTTCGTCGCCGAGGTCGGCGACAGCGTTCCCGACGACCAGATCTATCGCCTTACCTATGACGGCTCGGTGGCCGACGAACAGGGCTTCGCGGTGATGGGCGGGTCAGCCGAGACCGTGAACACCTATCTCGCGGACAACTATGCGGAAGACCTTGGGCTCGAGGACGCTCTGCGACTGGCGGTAGCCGCACTGGGTCACAACACCGAGAAACCACGGCGGCTGACCTCCGACCAGCTCGAAGTGGGCGTGCTCGACCGGACCCGGCCCCAGCAACGAAAGTTCAGGCGCATCGTCGGAGCGCGGCTGGCCGAGATCTTCGGAACGGATGCGGACCCCGCTGGGCCAGCATCGCCAGCCGAACCCGAGACGCTCGAGGCGGAACACGACGCAGAGAAGAAACCCCCGGTGGAACCGGCCGACCCCGCAGAGCCTTCGGGCTGAATCAAGACGGCATATGGTGGGCGTGTGGACCGCCGCATCTACGGGATCGAGAACGAGTACGGCGTAACCTGCACCTTCAAGGGGCAGCGCCGTCTCTCGCCGGATGAGGTCGCCCGCTACCTCTTTCGCCGCGTCGTGTCCTGGGGTCGCAGCAGCAACGTGTTCCTGCGCAACGGCGCCAGGCTGTACCTCGATGTGGGAAGCCACCCTGAGTACGCCACGCCCGAGTGCGACGACATCAGCGACCTGGTCACGCACGACAAGGCAGGGGAGCGGATCCTCGAAGGTCTGGTCGTCGATGCTGAGCGCCGACTGCGAGACGAGGGCATCGCCGGCGACGTCTACCTGTTCAAGAACAACACGGACTCTGCCGGCAACTCATACGGCTGCCATGAGAATTACCTGGTCGGGCGGCACGGCGAGTTCGCCAAGCTCGCTGACGTGCTCATCCCCTTCCTGGTCAGCAGGCAGATCGTGTGCGGCGCCGGCAAGGTGCTGCAGACCCCTCGCGGGGCGGTCTACTCGGTGAGCCAGCGGGCGGAGCACATCTGGGAAGGTGTGTCGAGCGCGACCACCCGGAGTCGCCCGATCATCAACACCAGGGATGAGCCGCATGCCGACGCCGAACGCTTCCGCCGGCTGCACGTGATCGTCGGCGACTCGAACATGAGCGAGACAACCACCATGCTCAAAGTGGCCACCACCGACCTCGTGCTGCGGATGATCGAGGGCGGCGTGGTGATGCGCGACCTCACTCTGGAGAACCCGATCCGGGCCATCCGCGAGATCTCCCACGACATGACCGGGCAACGCAAGGTCGCGCTGGCCAACGGCCGGGAGGCGACGGCCCTCGACATCCAGTCGGAGTACCTGAACAAGGCGCAGGACTTCGTCGACCGTCGCGAGCTACACACGCCGCAGATCGAGCATGCCCTCGACCTGTGGGAGCGGGCCATCAAGGCAGTCGAGTCTCAAGACTTGTCGCTGGTGGAGCGTGAGATCGACTGGGTGATCAAGTACACCCTCATCGAGCGCTACCGCCAACAGCACGATCTGCCACTGAGCCACCCCCGGGTTGCCCAGCTCGACCTCGCCTACCACGACATCCACCGGGGACGCGGGCTCTACTACCTCCTGGAGCGACGAGGCGCGGTGGCCCGGCTGACCAGCGATCTGAGGACGTTCGAGGCGAAGTCCCTACCTCCGCAGACGACGCGTGCGCGCCTGCGGGGCGAGTTCATCCGCCGTGCGCAGGAGCGTCGGCGCGACTTCACGGTCGACTGGGTTCATCTCAAGCTCAACGACCAGGCGCAGCGAACGGTGCTGTGCAAGGACCCGTTCCGCGCCCACGACGAGCGGGTCCAGAAGCTCATCGACGGCATGTAGTTTGCTCACAACTTCATCACAGGCATCTTCTGGGCTTCGGTGAGCCGTCCAGCAAGGCTAGGGTGGCGAGGTTCACCGCCATCCCTGAAAGGTGTACGCACGTGCGCCGTGCCCTCGCCTGGGCCGTTGCTCCGCTGCTTCTCGCAGCAGCGGCGTGCGGCTCTGACTCCTCGAACTCCTCCGACGCCTCGTCCAGCGCGACCGAGTCATCCACCTCGCCGACGACGTCAACTCCTGCGGCCACCGGGACTGTGCATGACATCGACGTCACCTTGAACGGCGCGGCACCGCCCACGGTGACCATTCCCGACAATTTCACGGTTGCTTCCACCCAGAGCCGTGTGCTGGCTCCCGCGTCGGGCCCGCAGGTCAGGGAGGGCGACACGATCATCACCGAGTACGTCGCGTACGACGCGACGACGGACCGGCTGTTCGACACGACGTTCGGCGCAACCGGAACTCCGCACGTCTTCACGCTGAGCACCGAGAAGTTGCTCAAGGGCATGGTCACCGGCATCGTCGGGGTCAACCAAGGCGCGACGATCGCGCTGGCGATTCCACCGGAAGACGCGTTCGGCACGGCAGGTGTGCAGGCTTCGGGCATCGGGGGCTCCGACACGATCTTCTTCGTGATGAAGGTCGACCACATCCTGCCCGAGAAGGCGGAGGGCACCCAGCAGAACCTGCCGGCGACGGTCCCCGCGCTCCAGTACGACGCCAATGGTTTGCCGTCCCGGTTCAAGGCGACCGGCAAGGAACCGGCGGAGCTCAAGCACCTCGGGGTCTACGACCTGATCAAAGGCAAGGGTCCCGTCGTGAAGAGCGGCCAGACCATCTTTGTCGAGTACGTCGGCCAGATCTACCCGGACGGCAAGGTGTTCGACTCGTCCTGGTCCCGCGGCGCGTTCGGCACCAAGATCGGGGAGCAGACGGTCATCAAGGGCTGGGACCAGGGGCTCGTCGGGCAGCGCGTCGGCAGCCGGGTGATATTGACCATCCCGTCCGATCTCGGGTACGGCAGCAACGGGAGCTCCGACGGGACCATCAAGGGCGGCGACTCACTGATCTTCGCGGTGGACATCTTGTACGCGATGTGACATCGAGCCGCCGCCCGGGCGGCCGATCACTCGAGCAAGCTGGCGGCGTGGCGCCCGGCTGCCGCGCAGGCCACGAAATATGCCGTGTCGTCGTCGAGACCGCGACCCATGGTCGACAAGCCGACCGGGCATCGCCGCAGCGCAGCGTCGAGACCTGCTGTGTCAACCCGCACTACATGATGGAGGGCCCGTAGCGGTTCTGCCGCGTCGCGCACCAGATCGCCGAATGGCGCGGGCAGATCGGGCAGCGCGATGTCGGCCCGGCTCAAGGCGACGCGCCCATAGGCGGTGAGGCTGTGGTGGGAGATGCCACGGTGTCGGGGCCGCGGGTCCGCTTGGGAGATCCGCAGCGTGGCCACCGGGCGACCCCCAAGAACCGCGGCCGCGTTCACAGCCTCGCCGCCGGCAACGCCGGAAAACCCCCACCGTGTGCCGGTCCCGAGGTTCCCAGGTCCTTGGGTCACGACAGCGAGGTCGGCGTCGAGGACATGCCTCGCGGCGAGCAGCCCGGTCTGCAGGGTCACGGCTTCCAGGTCGCCGCCGAACGCCTGGCCGACCGTCACGCTCCCATGCAGCCAGCCGACTTCCCGCAGCTCGGTGTACGTCCGCGAGAACGCGAGCGGCAAAGCTCCTCCGTCGGTCATCACATAGACAGCCCGGGCCAGCGGAGCGTCGGCCAGCAGCCCGGCCAGCACCGGAACGAGTGCGGAGTGCAGGTCGGCCACCACGACGGGCATCCCGTCCAGGTCGTCAGCGTCTCGCAGCACGTCATGGTGTTCGGACGCCTGCTCGTCGACTCCCAGGACCGTGGTCTGCAGCGGCGTGTACCTCGCCTTCACCAGATGACCCGGCCCCGCCGCCCGATCAGCGGGCAACCTGTCGGGTATGGCGACCACCATCGCGTACCCACCGGTCCCCAGCCCCATCATCTGGGCGGTGACGTTCAGCAGGACCAGGTCCCCGACCGCAGGAGTGCCAACGAGATCGACGTACGCCAGCGCGCGCATGAGGCCACCGTCGATCTCGACGTCCAGCTCACGGCCGCCCGGCCAGTCCCGAAGCACAGCCGTCACGACCGCCCGTCGCCAACGAATCATGTCGGTGAGCCTAGGGGGTCTGTCGGCTCCCTCGGGCCCGTCCTGGGGTAGCGTCTCGACCGGAAAGGGGTTGGTGGTGAGCGCGCGAAAGAGCGAGCGCCTGATGAACCTGGTGATCTGCCTGCTGGTGGCGCGGACCTACGTACCCAAGGCGCGGATCCGCGAGGTGGTCGAGGGCTACCGCGACCAGAGTGAAGATGCCTTCGAAAAGATGTTCGAGCGGGACAAGGAGGCTCTCAAGGAGCTGGGTCTGCCGATCGAGCTGGGCTACAACGACAAGGCGTTCGAGGACGAGCCGGGCTACCGGATCAAACGATCGGAGTTCGAGCTGCCGCCGGTGATGCTCGAGGCTGACGAGGCGGCCGTTGTCGGGTTGGCCGCTCGTGTGTGGCAGCATGCACGGCTCGCGGAAGCGACATCCAGCGCCCTGGTCAAGCTTCGGGCCGCCGGCGTGGAGGTCGATGCACAGGCTCTCGCAGTGGTCGAGCCCCAGGTTGCCGCCGACGAGCCCGCCTTCGGGCCTATGTGGGATGCGGTGGTCGGGCGGACTCCGGTGGCTTTCGAACATCGGCGTGGAGGCGCCACCGACTCCATGACCCGACATCTGGAGCCCTGGGGGATCGTCTCCTCGCGCGGTCACTGGTATGTCGTCGGATACGACCGGGACCGGGCGGCCGAGCGGATGTTCCGCCTCTCGCGGGTGGTCGGCGACGTCGTCCCGATCGGACGACCTGGCAGCTACAAGGTGCCCGACGCGACCAACATTCGCGAGCTCGCCGGCCAGCTTGCTCCACCAGAGCCGACCAGCAAAGCAGTTCTCCGGCTGCGGGAGGGAGCCGGCTACCGGCTGCGGCGGCGAGCGTTGTCCGTCCGGCCTGACGGTGCGGGATGGGACCTCGCGGACGTCCCGTACACCAGTGCCGAAGCGCTCGCCGAGGAAGTCGTGCCTCTTGGCCCGGATGCCCTGGTGATCGAACCGGGGGCCGTCCGGTCCGCGGTGGTGCGACGACTCCGGATCCTGGCTGGGCGGACGCCGTGAGCGGTGCCGCGGAGCAGGTTCGCCGTTTGCTGGCGCTGGTCCCTTACCTGCAGGAGCGCGAGGGCGTCCACGTCCAACAGGTGGCGGCCGACTTCGGCGTTCCGGCGGCCACCATCATTCGGGACCTCAAGGTGCTGTGGTACTGCGGTTTGCCGGGATCCATGCCCGGAGACCTGATCGAAGTCGACATGGAAGCCCTCGACGGTGACGGAGTCATCCATCTCGACAACGCCGACTATCTTGCACGTCCGTTGCGCCTGGATCCCCAGGAGGCGGTCGCGCTGATCGTGGCCCTGCGCACCCTGCGCGAGGTGTGCGGTGCCGCCGAACGTGACGCAGTCGACCGGTCGCTGTCGAAGCTCGAGTCCGCGGCCGGCGACTCGGCAGGGGCTGCGGAGCAGGTCGAGGTCAAGATCCAGCCGTCGGACCCCGCCATCGCCGACACAGTGAACGCTGCACTCAGCGCGAACCGGCGGCTCCATCTGACCTACTACGTGCCTGCGAGGGACCAGACCACCGAGCGCGACGTCGATCCGATGCGGCTGGTCGTCGCGGAGGGCCAGACCTATCTCGAAGGATGGTGCTACCGGGCAGACGAGACGAGGCTGTTCCGGCTCGACCGCATCCACTCGGTGACGATGCTCGATGTCACGGCTTCCCCGCCATCGCGGGCCACCTTCCGCGACCTGTCGGGGGGCCTGTTCCAGGCGTCCCCTGACGACCTCCTGGCCACCCTCGAGCTGTCCCCGCTGGCGCGGTGGGTGGGCGACTACTACCCGATGGAAAGCGTCGAGGAGGCTCCTGAGGGCAGGTTGCGCGTCTCGTTGCGGGCCGGAGACCCGCAGTGGTTGCGTCGCCTCGTGCTCCGGCTGGGGGGAGAGGCGAGGGTCATCTCGCCCGATGAGCTGGCAGGTCAGGTGCAAGCAGACGCAGCCGCGGCGCTCGCCGCCTACGAGCAGTGACGCGGCCCGATGGCCTACGCACTGCGCCGGATGTGTGCGGCGGGTCACTTTTGGCCGGGATTCGCCCGGCGCGTACGATCAGAAGCGTCAACCGGACCAAGAGGATGCCATGAATCTCGCAGTTCCCTTCGCCAACGGACTGGGCGGCCCTGAAATCATCATCTTGATCCTGGTCGTCATGTTGTTGTTCGGGGGCAAGAAGCTCCCCGAGCTCGCGCGCGGATCTGGCCGCGCACTTCGGATATTCAAGGCCGAGACCAAGGGCCTGATGACCGACGACAAGGACGACGACGAGACGACCTCGACGGCGGCCCAGCTGCCCCCGGTCGCACAACCGACCTCGGCGCCGCCGCCCGTGGCCACGGCGCAGGAGCCGGTCATCAAGGATCTCCAGAACCCTGACAACAGCCGCTAGGCGGTCCGGGTGGCCGTGTCGCTTCGCCCCTTCGGACGACGTGGCGATCGCCCGCGGCCACCCGTGACCGACGACGGGCGCATGACGCTGGTCGAGCACCTTCGCGAGCTGCGAAGCCGGCTCTTCAGGTCGATTCTTGCGATCTTCATCGGCACCTGTGTCGGCTGGTGGCAGTACGGCCGCCTGTTCGACCTGCTCATCAAGCCCTTCAACACGTCGATCAAGGCGCTCGCGGCCGAGCGCGACATCCATGCCTCACCGGTTTTCACCGGCATCGCGGATGCGTTCATGTTGCAGACGAAGGTCTCGCTGGTCGGCGGACTCGTCTTGTCCAGCCCCGTCTGGCTGTACCAGATCTGGGCTTTCATCGTGCCCGGTCTGCATCGCCACGAACGCCGATGGACGTTGGTGTTCGTCGCGATCGCCGGACCGTTGTTCGCGACCGGTGTCGTGCTGGGCTACTACGTCCTGCCGAAGGGCCTGGAGATCCTGATCGGTTTCACACCGGGACAGGTCCAGAACCTGATCGAGGTCGACCGTTATCTCAGCTTCGTGCTGCGCATCCTGCTCGTCTTCGGGGTCGCCTTCGAGATACCGCTGTTCGTCGTACTGCTCAACCTGGCACATGTCGTCTCCAGCCGGCAGCTGGCCAGGTGGCGGTCGTACATCGTCTTCGGCACTTTCGTGTTCGCGGCAGTGGCGACGCCGTCCACCGACCCGATCACGATGCTGTTCCTGGCGCTCCCCATGACCGGCTTGTTCCTCATCGCCGAGGTCATCACCCGGGTTGTGGACGCGCGCAGACGCGACGGTGGGGACGACACCGACTACGAAGATCTCGACGACGAGGAACCCTCAGCCCTCCGGCTCGACGAGACGGACTCATGACCGGGGAGCCCGACGCGCAGCCTCAGGACCCGTTCGAGCTGCCGGACTGGCTCGGCCTGGACCGGGTGTGCTGGCAGTCGACAGGACCCACCGGAGTGCGGGCGGTGGCTCATGGTCGTCTCGTGTCTTTGGACGAGGAGCGCTCGGCGGTCGACCTACAGATCATGGCCGCGGATCGGGCGTTCCCAACCGTTGTCTGCGGCGACGCCGACAGACGTCTGGTTCACCAGAACTGGCACTACGGCGAGGTCACGCTTCTCGTGCTCGAGGACAAGCTGACCCTCGCGATACCAGGCACCACCTTCTCGGCCGACATGCTCTGCGAGGCGGTGTCGAGACTTGCCAAGGCACTCGGCGCGGACAGGTCACGGTTCTACGTGCTGCTCAATCTCTGACGTCCTCCCCTGATGTGCTCGGTGCCGGCTGCGACGAACGGTAGAGTCCGCCCGTGGCAAGGGACCTCGTACTGCTCGCCAACCCGGCGGCCGGTAAGGGCCGCGGGGCTCGAGGAGCCGACGCCGTTGCCAGCCGGCTCCGCGCAGGCGGGTTCAACGTCGATCGCTTGGTTGCGGATCACGCCGAGCAAGCCGCCACCCAGGCTGAGGAGGCGGTTCGGAGCGGTGTCGGCTCGCTGGTCTGCATGGGTGGCGACGGAATGGTGCATCTTGGCCTGCAGGCGGTGGCAGCGTCGGAGACGACGCTTGGCGTCATTGCGACCGGGACCGGCAACGACGTCGCCCGGGCCCTCGACCTCCCCCGAGGCGACCCGCTCCGGGCCGCTGACCTCATCCTGGCAAGCTGGGTTCGGAGAGTCGACCTCGGCGAGGTTCAGGGAACCTACTTCGCGACCGTGCTCGCCACCGGCTTCGATTCGAAGGTCAACGAGCGCGCGAACACGATGCGGTGGCCGCATGGGCAGATGCGCTACAACCTGGCCACCGTGTCTGAGCTTTCTGTCTTCACCCCGTTGCGCTACAACCTGGAGATCGACGGCGACCGCCTCGAGCTCGACGCGATGCTGGTGGCCGTCGGCAACGGGCCGTCGTACGGCGGCGGCCTGCGGATCACGCACGGAGCCCGGATCGACGACGGCCGGCTCGATGTCGTCATCATCAAGCCCCTGAGCAAGCTCGAGCTGCTCTGGGTTTATCCGAAACTCTTCAGCGGCAAGCACGTGACGCATCGACAGTACGAACATCATTTCGCTGAGGAGGTGAGCCTGGCCGCACTAGGGATCGTGGCGTACGCCGACGGCGAACGGGTGGGACCGCTGCCCACGACGGTGCGGGTCGCGCCGAACGCGCTGCGCGTTTACGCGCCACGTAGCCTGCTGTCATGACCACCCCGGCGCAGCGTTTCGCGTCGTCAGGGCGCGATCGAGCGTTTCCGGCGCTCGCTGAGTTCAGGTTGCTGTATGACTTCGAGCTGGATCCGTTCCAGGTCGAGGCCTGCCGCGACCTGGAGAACGGCCACGGCGTCCTGGTCGCTGCACCAACCGGGTCGGGCAAGACGATAGTGGGGGAGTTCGCTGTCCACCTTGCGCTGGCCCGGGGGAGCAAATGCTTCTACACCACGCCGATCAAGGCGCTGTCCAACCAGAAGTTCTCCGATCTGGTCAGGCGGTACGGTCACGATCAGGTAGGCCTGCTGACGGGAGACAACTCGATCAACGGCAGTGCTCCGGTGGTCGTGATGACCACCGAGGTCTTGCGCAACATGTTGTACGCGGGGTCCACCACGCTGGACGCCCTCGGCTTCGTCGTGATGGACGAGGTGCACTACCTGGCGGACCGGTTTCGCGGGGCGGTCTGGGAAGAGGTGATGATCCATCTGCCCGAGTCCGTCTCTGTTGCCTCGCTTTCCGCGACGGTCTCCAACGCCGAGGAGTTCGGCGAGTGGCTGTCCACGGTTCGCGGTGACACCAGGACGATCGTCGAGGAACGCCGCCCGGTGCCCCTGTACCAGCACGTCATGGTCGGACGGCGGCTATACGACCTGTTCGCCGACGATGGGGCCGGCGATGAGGCGAGGGTCAACCCCGAGCTCGGCCGGGTGGCCAGAGACGACTGGCGGGCATACCGGACGCGGGACCGCCGGGGCGGTCGGTACGGCGCTCCATCGCGGGGGAGAAGCCGGAACTTCACCCCGAGCCGCGTCGAGGTGATCGATCGGCTCGATGCAGCCGCCCTGCTGCCGGCAATCTTCTTCATCTTCAGCCGGGCCGGCTGCGATGCGGCCGTACAGCAGTGCCTCAACACCCACCTGAGGTTGACCACCGCCGAGGAACGCCAGCAGATCCTGGCTCTGGTGGATCGACGGACCGCTGGGTTGACCGACTCCGACCTAGACGTCCTCGGGTACCCCGAATGGGCCGAGGCCATGTCGCGTGGGGTGGCGGCCCACCACGCGGGGATGCTGCCTGTCTTCAAGGAATGCGTCGAGGAGCTGTTCACGCAGGGTCTGGTGCGTGTCGTGTTCGCCACCGAGACGCTGGCGCTGGGCATCAACATGCCAGCCAGATCCGTCGTCCTGGACAAGCTGACCAAGTGGAACGGCGAGACCCACGCAGAGGTCACTCCGGGTGAGTACACCCAGCTCACCGGCCGCGCCGGCCGCCGCGGCATCGATCTCGAAGGCCACGGCGTGGTGCTGTGGCAGCCGGGTTTCGATCCGCGCGCAGTGGCGGGGCTGGCCTCGACCCGTACCTATCCGCTGCGGTCCTCCTTCAAGCCTTCCTACAACATGGCCGTCAACCTGGTGCGCCAGGTCGGCCGGTCGACGTCACGCGAGCTGCTGGAGTCGTCGTTCGCCCAGTTCCAGGCAGACCGTGCTGTCGTGGGCCTCGCCCAACAGCTGCGGAGGGGCGAAGAGGCGCTCGACGGGTACTTCAGTGCGGCGACTTGTGATCGCGGCGACTTCATGGAGTACGCGGCCATACGTCACCAGCTCACAGAGCGCGAGAAGCTCCTGTCCAAGCAACGCCGGACCGACCGTCGAGACGCCGTCATCAGCTCGCTGGAAAGGCTGAAGGTGGGTGACGTGGTCGAGGTCCCCAGCGGGCGTTGGGCCGGCCTCGCGGTTGTCGTCGACCCCGGCTTGAGCTCGA